>CAZUPA010000100.1:0-11834 GCA_964622205.1 uncultured Sphaerobacteraceae bacterium | reverse complement strand
TCCTGACAATCGTGATCACAAGGGCGGGTGTCCTCCCCTCCGGGGACTCCCGTCATGCTCAGGATGACGAATGACTCCCGATCTCCGCGTCCGCCCGTATGAGGCAATGGACGAACAACCCATCGTGGCACTGTGGAACGCGTCGATGTGGGCCGATCCGATTGACCCGCTCGCCTGGAGAACCCGGTACCTGCTCGATCCCAACTTCAATCCCGCGTCTTGCCTTGTCGCCACCATCGATGGCGTGCCCCAGGGCTTCGCGCTAGGCATGAATCAGCGCCAGGGAGGCGGCACGACCGCCTGGATCGTTGGCTTCGGCGTTGCGCCATCCCATCGCCGCCAGGGAATCGCCACCGCGCTCTTCGGAGCGCTTGAAGAAACCTGGCGGGAATCAGGTATCGAACGCATCGTTATCGGCCCGTACATCCCTTCCTACGTAACCCCTGGAGTCGATGAGTCAGCCTATCCCGGGGCGATCGATTTCCTGCAAGCTAATGGAGCAACGACGCTCGACCGCCCACTCAGCATGAAGGTCTCGCTGACCGGCTATCGTCCCGTTCCCCGGGCGCTCGATGTCACCGCGCGTCTCCTCTCCGAGAGCGTCTCCATCCGACCAGTCCAGCCGGCTGACATCCTCCCGCTTCTCACCTTCCTCGAAGATCACTTCCCTCACTGGCGCGGCGATGCCACCGGTGTCATGGCTGAACTCTTCGGAGGCGATCCAGGACACGTCACCCTGCACATCGCCGAGGAACACGGAATCATCGTTGGCTACGCCCAGTCACGCGCCGAGCGGTTCGGTCCCTTCGGCGTCAACGAATCCTGTCGCGGCCGGGGTATTGGCGCGGCGCTGCTCGCCCGCGTTCTACCCGCCATGCGCGCCCGTGGTTTCCACAGCGCCTGGTTCCTCTGGACCAGCGACCGCGCGGCCAGGCTCTACAGGGAACACGGCTTCGAGGAAGTCCGCCGCTTCGCGCTGATGGAAAAACAGATCGCCTGACCACGAAATGGATTGCCCATGCCTGCTCAACTCAACGTGGACCAACCCTGCATCATGGTGATCGGCGCCCACGCCGCCGATGCCGAACTGATGGGTGGCGCGGCCGTCCTCGCCCACCACCAGATGGGTTGGCGATCGGTGCTCGTCCATCTCACACTCGGCGAGAAAGGGAGCCGGACGCTCGCCGCCGGAGAATACGCCAGGCAGAAACGCGACGAAGCGACCCGCGCCGCAAGCACTCTGGGCTCGGACGTCGAATTCCTCCCCTACCTCGACGGCGAACTCCCGGTCAACGAGGAGGTCCAATGGCGGATCGCCGACCTGATTCGCAAGCACCGGCCCACCGTCATCCTCACCCACTGGACGGGCAGCATCCATTCCGACCACACCAGTACGTACGAAAACGTGCTGGCCTCGCTGTTCTTCGCCGGGCTCGGCGCCTTCGTCCGCGAGTACCCGAACCACACTCCCAGCGCCATCTACTTCGCCGAGAACTGGGAAGACGAGGAAGACTTCGTGCCCGACACCTATCTCGATGTCAGCGCCGTCTGGGATACCTATGTCGAGGCCGCCTCGTCATACACGCTGGTCGCTGGCCCGAACCCGCCATTCCGCTATCTCCAGTGGTACGACGGCGCCAGTCTCGCCAGGGGAGCCGAACGCCACATGGACCGCGCCGTCGCCCTCATGCCGTACCGTCCGTTTTACTCCCGCCGCCGCGCCGTGGAGACGCTTGGCTGACCAACGAGACCCCTATCGCGCTTCCGGATTCTCCAGCCGGTGCGTCGACCTGATATACCGCACGGTGCCCGATCGCGCCCGCATCACCAGCGAATGTGTCGATGCGGTCGACGGCCCGTAGCGCACGCCGTCGAGCAACTCCCCATCGGTGACGCCAGTTGCCGCGAAGAACGCTTCCTCGCCGCCGGCCAGGTCCTCGATGCCCCACACCCTGTCCGTGTCGATATTCGCGGCCCTGGCGTGTGCCAGTTCATCGTCGTTCCGTGGCGAGAGCCTGCATTGCATGTCACCGCCAACGCACTTGAGCGCGCAGGCGGCGATGACCGCCTCTGGCGATCCTCCTATCCCCATCAGGGCATCGACGCCGGTCCCAGCCATCGCCGCCATCAGGCCGCCCGCCACATCCCCATCCGCGATCATCTTCAGCCGCGCCCCCGCATCCCGGATCTCGGCGACCAGGTCATCGTGCCGGGGGCGATCGAGCACCACCACCGTCAGCTCGTGTACCTTCCGGCCGGTTTGTTCCGCGATCCGGATCAGGTTGTCCGTCGGAGAATCACGGAGGTCGATGGCGCCCCTCGCCGCAGGGCCAACCGCGATCTTTTCCATGTATGCGATGTGCTCCCATGTGTACATCGCCCCACGCTCCGCTATCGCCAGCACCGTGATCGCGTTCGGCATCCCCTTGGCCAGCAGCCAGGTGCCGTCCACTGGGTCCACCGCGATGTCCACCTTCGGCTCCCGCGCGCATCCCACGATCTCGCCCGAGAAGAGCATTGGCGCCTCGTCCTTCTCGCCCTCCCCGATAACGACCTCTCCCTCGAACTCGATCGTGTTCAGCACGCGCCGCATCGCGTCCACCGCCGCCTGGTCCGCCTTCTCCTTCTCGTCGCGGCCAATCCAGCGGCCCGCCGCCAGCGCCGCCGCCTCCGTCACCCTCGCGAGTTCCATCGAGATATTCCGGCTGATGCGTGCCTCTACCATCGTGTCCCTCCCGCCATCGGTATGTTGACGACACCGCCGGATTCCTGCTCCAGCCAGTACGCCGTTGCATCCGGCAGGTCATAGGTCGACCGCACAACCACCTGGCATGGCGGAAGCGAATGCAGGAAGGATTGCCCGTACCTGCGCGAAATGATGCGCTGGTCGTATACCACGCACACCCCCCGATCCTTGTCGCTCCGGATCAGCCGCCCAAAACCCTGCTTGAACTTCAGCACCGCCTTCGGCACCGAAAGCTCGTTGAATGGGTCCGCGCTCAATTCGCACCGCGCCTCGAACACCGGATCGCTTGGAACCGGGAACGGCAGCTTCACGATCACCACCAGGCTCAGGGCCTCACCAACCACGTCAACGCCTTCCCAATAGGAAGACGTACCCAGCAGCGCCGTACCAGGATTCGAGCGCAGCCGGTCCACGAGTTGCCGGAAACTCCCGTCAACGCCCTGCCCGAGCACCGAGATGTTCTCCCGGGCCAGCGGTCCCTTGATCGCATTGAGCGTGGCCCGCAGGGCCGCGTGCGAGGTGAACAGCACCAATGCCCGCCCCTGTGATGCCCGAAGCAACTCGATCAGCGACTGGTTGAGTGTGTCCTGGAAACTCTGATTCTTTGGGTCCGGCATATCGTCGGGAATGAACACCATCGTCGACCGCTCGTGATCGAACGGGGAGCCCAGCAACAACTGCACGGCGTCATCCAGCCCCAGCCGACCGCTGATGTACTCGAACGAGCCATCGATCGACAGCGTCGCCGAGGTCAGCACGCATGTCCGCAGGTCGTTGAACACATCCGCCCGCAGCAACGCGCTCACATCCAGCGGAGCGCCATTGAGGGAGATGTTCCCTTGAACCACCGACCGCTCGATCCAGAACACGCTCTGACCATCATCGGACGAGAAGGCATTGAGCAGTTGCTTCCGGATCGTCGCCAGAGGCTCCAGCCCGTTTTGCAGCTCCAGCGTCAACTCGTCACGCATCGTCGTGTTCGGGTTGTCCTCGTCCTCTGGAAGCGTCATCGCGTCGAGAATCCGCAGGTACCACCGGCCCGTATCCAGCACGCCGAGCAGTTCCCGGTCGAGTTGTCCCCAGATCAACGCCAGCTCGGCCCATTGCCCGCGATCTCGCACGGCATCCGTGAGCCGAAGCTGGTCCGAGAACGACTGCCGCCCGCCTCGCACCGGCGGAAGGAGCGAACCCAGTCGCGTAAACAACTCCCCGGCCAGCGTCGAGATCGTGAGCGCCGCCGTTGCCGCGTTGTCGGCCCTCGTCCCGGCCTCGGCTGCTTCCTTCGCCGCGCTCAGGTCTCCCGACCGCATGAAGAACGCCGACGCCAGCACAAAACTCCCGGTGATGTTCTGCCCTTCCGTATGTGCCAACGTCCGTAATGGTTCGTCGATTTCACCACGATCCACCGACCAGGTGAACTGAGATGTCGCCTCTTCCTCCAGGTGGTGCGCCTCGTCCACGATCAAACGCTCGAACACCGGCAGCACGAACCCCTGCGCCGCGTTCGAGAGAACCAGGGAATGATTGGCGATCACGATGTGGGCATTCGCCGCGTTCGCCCGCGCCCTGTACAGAAAGCACTGCCCGCTCCTGGCGTACGGGCAGCCCTTCGGCGTACATCGCCCCTTCTCGGAGGCGAACTTCCGCCAGTGACGCTCTTCCTCTCGCGTCAACCGCAACTCGGCCTTGTCGCCCGATTCCGTCTGGGGTAGCCACATCAGGATCTTCGCCCGCAGCGAGGCATCAGCGGCGTCTTCGATCGGATCGTTCATATGGTCGAACCAGCGGTGGAGGCACAGGTAGTTCGCCCGCCCCTTCATCACCGCGACCCGCAGGTCCTCATCGATCCCATGCTCGCGCAGCGCCGATCGCAGGTCGGGCAGGTCCTTCTGGTAAAGCTGGTCCTGAAGCGCAAGCGTGTTCGTTGAAATGACGACTCGCTCACCACGATCGAGCGCGAACAGCGCCGCTGGCAGCAGGTAGGCCAGGCTCTTGCCCGTCCCGGTCCCCGCCTCCACCAGTAGTTCACGCTCGTCGTTCAACGCCCTTCCGACAGCGCCCGCCATCCTTACCTGCGATGGCCGTGACTCGAATCGCTCCAGCACATGCGAGAGCGGGCCGCCGGGCGAGAGGAGGTTGAGCATGCCGTCGATATGGATCGGCGCCTGCGATCCCGTTCGCTGCAATGCCCGTGGAGCGTCCCGCGGCTCCATGAAGCGCATCTCGGGCAACAGGTCCCGAGAGTCGTCCAGGTTCCCGAACAACGGTCCCGACAACGCCTTGTCGGCCGCCGCCCGGAACAGGTGCGCCTCTGGCCAGCCCGCCTGTTGCGCGTACGAGGCCGCCTGGTTCAAAGTCCGTTCGTCGTACTCGTCGATCTTGTCGAGCAGCTTGCGGAACACTTCCGCCGCCCTTAGCGCATCCGCCAGCGCCCGGTGCTCGATCTCCACCTCGACATCCAGTGCCTCCGCGACCGCCGTCAGCCCGTATCCGGGAATGTTCGGCATCAACAGCGTCGCCAGCCGGTAGGTGTCGAACCTCCGGTTCGGCACCGCGATCCCGGATTTTTCCAGCATCGCCACGTCGAAGTCGACATTGTGCGCCACCACCGGCAGCGTCCCTATTCGACGGCGAACTTCCGCCCGCACGTCGGCGATCGAAGGGCTTCCCGTCAGGTCGTCGTCGGTAATGCCGGTCAACCTCACGATATCGAGCGGCAGCTTCCGCTTCGGATCAACCGTCTGGGAGTACTGCTCGACGATCCCGTCACGCCCGAACACCACGATCGCGATCTCGATGACGACATCGCGTTCCGGGTTGATGCCGGTGGTCTCGGTATCCACGGCGACAAAGTGCTGGGACGAAAGGGGCGAGCCGGCGAATGGAGAGGACAAGTGGCTGCTTTCCAGGCCGGATATACCGGCAAACAGGGCGAGAGGCCAGAACAAATGCTCTGGCCTCTCAAAGGTACCATCTGACTCCGAAATCCGCTCTACAAGGGAGTCTGTCTCGGCAGTTTGCCCGCCGCCAGCGCCTCGGTCGCGAGTATCGTATCCAGCAACAACTGGGTGAATCCGCTCGCGATCGGCTTGATTCGGATGTACTCGTCGACGCGGTGGACGTTCCCGCCGGTCGTGAGCCCAATGCACATCGAGGGGATGCCCCGGCTGATCGGGATATTGGCATCGGTGCTGGATGCATCGCAGATCGCCTCCATACCCAGCGCCGCCAGCACCTCCACCCCAATCGGCACCAGTCCGGCATCGCTTGGCAGCGCACCGGCGGGCCTGTCGCCCACGATCTCCATCGACACCGATATCTCCTGCGTCCTGGCGCCCGCGATGATGCCTTCCACCCTGGAAACGAGCGCCGCCAGCGCCTTCCCGCTGGTCGACCGCATGTCGATCACCACCGTCGCCTCCGGCGCAATGGTGTTGACGCTTATCCCGGCGTTGAACAGCCCAACATTCAGGCTCGTCTTCGGATCGTCCTGAAGCGGCACATCGTCGAGCTTGGAAACCAGTTTCGCCATCTCGTGAATGGCGCTCACCCGGCCCGCGTCCCCCCAACTGTGTCCACCCGGGCCGGTCAACGTCACCTTCAGGCGACGGCTTCCCACCGCCCGGTTTGTAATCCGGCCCAGGCTGTGACCTTCCACCGCGATCGCCGCGCCCACCTGTGGCAGCGCGTCCATCACGGCCCGCATCCCGCGCAGGTCACCGAGCCCCTCCTCACCCACGTTGCCCGTTACGTGGATATCCACCGGGGGGTCGAACCCCAGTTGGGCCAGGCCTTGTTTCACCATCGCCACGGCCGCCACGCTCAGGCTGTTGTCCCCAATGCCCGGGCCGTGCAGGATATCCCCTGTTCGCGTAATCGGAAGCGGCGTCTCTCGCGGGAACACGGTATCGGTATGACCCGCCAGCAGCAGCGCCGGGCCATCGGTCGTGCCCTTGATCCGCCCGGTAACGTTGGACATCCCGTCGATCGCGACATCGTCGTACTCGAACCGCCGCAGCACGTCGGCCACGAACTCCGCCCGCTCCCCCTCATCGTTTGTCGGAGCGGGCACCGCCGCCACGGCCGCCGTCAGGCTGGCGATCGGCTCCACGAATCCAGCCGCCACCGCCGACGCCCTGGCCACGAGTTCAGAAGATATGGATGACAATCGATGCTCCAGTCGGTTCTCGGACGCGCAATTGGCGCGAAACATGGCGAAAGTATACAAGTCGATAGCGTCATGTCCCCGCGAAATCAACGCCTGAATCCCCAAACCCACGACTCCGCGATCCGCCTCAACATGGGATAATGGTTCTCAGAAGCGCATATTTCGCATGTCCCTCCGGAGATCACCCGGTTCCGGCCGGAATCATTCACCAGCGGGGATACAACAAGGAAGTTCCGAAGGAGACGGTAGATGGCGTACCACCGGTACGATGCAGTCATTGTGGGCGCTGGCGGAGCGGGTTTGATGGCCGCCATTCAGATGGCTGGCAAGGCGAATATCGCCGTCGTGAGCAAGCTCTATCCCCCGCGCTCGCACACCGGCGCCGCGCAGGGTGGAATCAGCGCCGCGCTCGGCAACACCGAGGAAGACCACTGGAAGTGGCATATGTACGACACCGTCAAGGGCGGTGACTACCTTGTCGATCAGGACTCCGCCGAAGTCCTCGCCCGTGAAGCCATCGACGCCGTCCTCGAACTCGAGCACATGGGCCTCCCCTTCAACCGAACCCCCGACGGCAAAATCGACCAGCGCCGTTTTGGCGGCCACAGCCGCAATTACGGCGAGGCGCCGGTCCGTCGAGCGTGCTACGCCGCCGACCGCACCGGCCACATGATCATCCAGACCCTCTACCAGCAGGGCATCAAGCACAAGGTCAACTTCCTCGACGAACACCACCTTCTCGACATCATCTTCAATGAAGACGGGGAGTGCGCGGGCGTCGTCACGCATGAACTGAAGACCGGCGAAACCCACACCATCCACGCCAAGACCGTGCTCATCGCCTCCGGCGGCTACGGACGCGTCTTCAAGATCACGTCCAATGCCCTCGCCGGCACCGGCGACGGCATCGCCCTTGCCTATCGCCATGGCATCCCATTGATGGACATGGAGTTCTACCAATTCCATCCCACCGGGCTGTACAAGCTCGGGATCCTGGTCTCCGAGGCCGCCCGCGGCGAAGGCGGCGTCGTCCGCAACAGCGAGGGCGAAGCGTTCGCCGCCCGCTACGCGCCTACCATGAAGGACCTCGCCCCGCGCGACATGATGTCCCGCTTCATCTTCCAGGAGGTCAAGGAGGGCCGCGGCATCGACGGCAAGGATTACGTCCTGCTCGATGTCTCCCATCTCCCGCCCGAGGTCATCGACGAGAAGCTCCCGGACGTCACCGACTTCGCCCGGGTCTACCTCGGCGTCGAACCGAAGAACGAAGGGATCCCCATCCAGCCAACCGCCCACTACGCGATGGGCGGCCTTCCCACCAACAACGACGCCCAGGTCATTCGCGACGCGTCCGGAACCATCGTTCCCGGCTTCTACTCCGCCGGCGAAGCCGCCTGCGTCTCCGTCCACGGCGCCAACCGCCTTGGCACCAACTCACTCGTCGATCTCGTGGTCTTCGGTCGCCGCGCCGGTCGCCACATGCTCCAGGAAATCAGCGAACGCGACTTTCCCGCCCTCCCCGAGAACGCCGACGCCCGTTCGCGCGACGAAATCACCGGGCTCCTGGCCCGCGACAAGGGAGAACGTGTCGCCGATATCCGCGCCAACATGCAGGAAGTGATGATGGACAAGGTCTCGGTGGTCCGCAACGAGACCGGCCTCCGCGAAGCCGAGCGCGAAATCGCCACCCTTCGTGAGGCCTATCGCCACATCGCCATCCAGGACAAGGGAAAACGCTACAACACCGAACTGACCGAAGCCCTCGAACTTGGCTGCATGCTCGACTGCGCCGAGACTATCATCCATGGCTCCATCGCCCGCACCGAAAGCCGCGGCGCCCACTATCGCGAAGACTACGAGGCCCGTGACGATGTCAACTGGCTCGCCCACAGCCTGATCTCCAAATCCAGCTCCGGAGATTTCAGACTGGAAAAGAAACCGGTCACCATCACCATGTTCGAACCGAAGGAACGCAAGTACTAAGGATCAACGAGCATCGTGCGGAAGGCGGTCAGCCCGCCACCGCAAGGAAAGGCACAGCAGCGTGGAGGTCACCCTTCGCATCAAGCGCTTCAATCCGGAACAGGACCAGAAAGCCCACTTCGAGGAGTATCAGGTCGAGGTCGAGCCAACCGATCGCGTCCTCGATGCCCTCAACCAGGTCAAGTGGTATCAGGACGGCACCCTCACCTACCGTCGTTCCTGCGCCCACGGCATCTGCGGCTCCGACGCCATGCGCATCAACGGCCGCAACCGCCTCGCCTGCAAGATCCTCATGAAGGACCTCGGCAAGCGCATCACCCTCGAACCGCTGATCGGATTCAAGGTCGAGAAGGATCTCCTCGTCGACATGGAGAAGTTCTTCGACGCCTACAAGTCGGTGAAGCCCTACCTCATCGCCGACGAAGCGCCCGGCGCCGGCGAGCGCCGCCAGTCTCCGGAAGAGCGTCATCGCTTCGACGACACCACCAAGTGCATTCTCTGCGCCGCCTGCACCACCTCATGCCCCGTCACCTGGGTCACCGGCGAATTCGTCGGACCGGCCGCCATCGTCAACGCCCACCGCTTCATCTTCGACAGCCGCGACACTGGCGCCGCCGAACGCCTCCAGATCCTCAATGGCGGAAATGGCGTCTGGCGCTGCCGGACGGTCTTCAACTGCACCGATGCCTGCCCCCGCGACATCAAGGTCACCGAGGCAATCGAACAGGTCAAACGCGCGCTCATCTTCGAACAGGTCTAGCTTCGCGCGGCCACCCGCCGCTGATCCCGATGGAATGACGTGCCATGCCCAATCCGTTCGACTGGGACTATCTCACGAGCCAACCCGCCCCGGACGAAGTGCTCGATGCGTTCACCATCATCTACGCGGTCGTCTTTGTCCTCGGCTTCGTCGCGTCCGCTTACCTCTACTACCGCCCGTGGACAAAGCCATTCGGAACCATGTTCCGCCGCCGGTCGGTCATCGCCGCCGCGGGAATGGCCATGTGGGTCTTCGGCATCGGCCTCTTCTTCTTCCTCATCCGCCTGCTGCAGATCAACCCGCTCACACTTGGTGAACCCATCTGGATGTGGCTGTCCATCCTCGCCGTCATCGTCATGGCCGCCATCATCGGCGTGAACTGGAAGCGCGGGGCGAAGACTGGGCCAGAAACCACCCGTGCCCGCGCCGCCTCACCCCAGGTGCAGCCCGTCAACCGGCGTCCAGTCCGTCGCGACAAGGCCCATCGCTGAACCCACACACCGCCTGGCACTCACCAAAACGGGCAAGGATCGAATCGATCCTCGCCCGTTCTTCATGGTCGGGTGTAGCCGTGCACCCTCTGTCGATATGGTCTTTCCAGCTTAACCCAACTCGTATGCTCCAGAAGGGAAACCCCGCATCACCCGAAGAGTGCCGCTTAGGGCTGCTATCTTCCGATCCTGACCCGGTTCACGGTTCCCCGCCGTGCAGGACCCTTCCTTCATCACATCGTGGTCGAGCCAGTCCCACAAAGTCATACCTCGAGAGGGAATTCAACCCCGCTATGGCGGATTGCGGGTGCAGGGCACCGCCAACTCCCCATCTAGCACGACTTGGCCAAGTATATCCGTTCGCCGCCCCGGTTACGAGTCATCCTCGTCGGGCGGAAGCGCCTCATCCACTGGCCATTCGACCGGTCTCGGCCCCGCGTCCCCCATCTCCGGATGGTTCGAAAGCCTTCGTCGAACCGTCACCGCCAGGTCCTCCAGAACCCGAATTTGGCACGAAAGCCGCGTCGTCTCCTTCCGGGTCTTCAGCTCCGAAAGCCGCCGTTCCTCCCACGGCGTAATCGGCGTCGGGTTCCCCTCGATCACCTCTACCCTGCACGTCGCGCACCGGGCATTGCCACCGCAGCGATGGAGGATATCGATACCGGCGTCCTCGATTCCGAGGACCAGCCTCCGCCCCTCCTCCACGTCGATCTGTCCCACATCGGTCACTGTCACTGTCGGCACTGGCTACTCCACTCCCTCATCCCGGCCCGGTCAGGCGTTGTAGTGCAACCCCTTCACCATCTTCAGCCGGTGCATGTTCACGAACTCCACCGCGTGCGTTCCCGTCAGGTGAATGCTGCCCAGGTGTCCATCGAGCACGTTCCCCGTCAGAAATTTGTAGCGCACCCCATGATCCTCCAGCACCCGCGTCGACACAAAGATTTCCTCCGCGAACCGGGCGAAAATGCTGTAGGCCACGTCATCGGCCACCATCAGGTCATCGATGGGGAAATCGAGCCACACGTTGAAATCGTGCGAGAAGTGCTCGACTTCGGGCTCGCCAATCAAGTGGATGCCCTCGGCGTCCCTCAGCAGCGAGGCGGTTCCCGCCGCGAACGCCCGGTTGGCCGTTTTGTTCTCGATCCAGTCATCGCCAAATCGCTTGAGCATTAACTCAACGATTTCCTTGAACACCGCTTCAGAGAGCGATGGATGCTCGCCCGCCATCTCGTGCCCTCCTTGTGCCATTTCCCGCATGAGGACGATATGCCCAATCCACCTGGCGAACCCACCAGTCCACGGGCGATCATCCCGTATACTACCAATCAAATTCGACCTGAGGACACCGTCTCCATCGAGAAATCGGACAGTCCCGCTCAACCGCCTCGTTCCAAGACCTGGAGAGCCTTCAATGCCCAGCCTGATCGACGTCATCTTCCGCCGGGTTCCCGAGCAGCCCGACATCCCAGAGTGTCCCGATCACAAGGTGGAAATGCGGCTCCGCGGCAAGCAGGGCAAGCCCACCCGCTTCTTCGAGCAGTCGGAGTCCGAGTACACGTTCATCTACTACTGCCCGGTGGAGGAATGCAACCAGACCGATACCCGCGTCCGGGTTCGCACCCAGGTCCCGGTCCCCGGCGAGTCACCCGAGCGCCCCAGCTTTTCTCGTCCCGGCGAAACCCG
>CAZUPA010000099.1:4368-11837 GCA_964622205.1 uncultured Sphaerobacteraceae bacterium | reverse complement strand
CCTTGGGCACGACTTCGGCTTCGATGGCGATGGTTTCGCCGCCGATGGCGTTATCGGTGACCTTGAAGTCGTGGTGGAAGGGGTTGAGCCCTTCCTGGTGGCCGGGAGTGAGTTTGACGAGTCCTTCGCCGCCGAGCCAAAGTTCGAGTTCGACCGGGTGTCCGGCCCAGGATTCGGGGATGGTGGCGGTGGCGGTGAGGGTTACCGGAGTGTCGATCGAAGTCCATGAATCGCCGATGGCAATGGGGTGAGAGACGCCATCGGCCCCGGTGAAGGTCCAGTTGAGGACGGGTTCGACGAGGGCGTTTCGCCAGGAGCGGAGTTCTCCAAGCCAGCGGGCCTGGCGCTGGTGACGGCGCTGGTCGTACTTGTGAAAGTCTTCCATGGGGTCCTCTCCGGCGGTTGATAGGTTTGATCTGTTTGGCAGCTATGTGTCGCGGTTAGCATGCCAAAGTTTTAGGCTGGAATCCATGGGCGTGTGCCCTGAAAAGTGTCACAGACCTGCTCCGCGGGCCGCGACCCCGTGCCTTCACGCGATGAGGAATGGCATCCTCCCGATCTGGCGAGACATCGCGGGTTGGCGTCCTATCGCGAGGAGAGCGATGGAGAGGGTGGTGTCGCAGACCTGCTTCGCGGGCCGCGACATCGTACATTCACGCGTGGAGCCATCAGGGGGGAGGCGGAAGACCGGGACATTTCGCGTATGTCCCGGCCTTCGTGGGTTCTCGTGGCCGTTGCTGGCTACTTGATCGAACCCACCGAGAGACCCCCGATGAACGACTTCTGGAAGAGCAGGAAAAGGACGATGACGGGCAGCACCACGAGGGTGGACGCGGCCATCATGAGGTTGAAGCGAACGTCGTAGGCGTTGGTGGCCTGGAAGAAGGTGAGACCGATTGGCAGCGTGTAGAGCTCCTGCTTGAGGAGGAAGATGAGCGGACCGATGAAGTCGTTCCAGGCGTGGAGGCCGGAGAAGATGGCGATGACGCCAATGGCGGGGATGCACTGGGGGAGGATGATCTGGGAGAAAATCTGGAACTCGTTGGCGCCATCGACGCGGGCGGCGTCGGAGAGGTCCATGGGGATCTGCATCATGAACTGGCGGACGAGGAAGATCCAGAACGCCTGACCGAAGAACATCGGGACGATGAGCGGCAGGAACGTGTTGATCCAGCCGAACCGGGCGTAGATGTCGACCAGGGCGACGATGATGACCGGGAAGGGCATGAACACGGTGGCGAGAACGACCAGGAAGACCTTGTCGCGGCCGGGCCACTGCAATCGCGAGAAGCCATAGGCGATGATCGGGTTGGAGATGACCGCGCCCAGGATGGTGAAGCCCGTGACGATCAGGGTGTTGCGGGCGAATGTCCAGAATGGGAAGACGCGCGTGGATTCGGCGAAGTTCTGCCATTGCGGATCGTGGGGCCAGAGGGTTGGCGGGTAGATCGCCAACTCGGCGTTGCTCTTGAGGGCGAGGGCCACCATCCAGTAAAAGGGAAGGAGGAACACCGCGCACATGATGACGAGGATGAGCCGAGGGACGACGCGGACCTGGACGAAGCGCAGCGTGCGATCGCGTTTCGCGCGGCTGGTGTCGCCCTTGCGGATTTGATCGTTGTACGTGGCTGAAGCCATGGAAGTCTCCTGTTGACCCGGACCCGGGCTAGTTCAGGTCGTAGTGAACCCACTTGTTGGATGTCTGGAAGACAACGCCGGCGATGATGAAGGTGAGGACAAAGAGGAAGACACCGATGGCGGCCGCGTAGCCGAGGTTCCCATAGCGGAATGCATTGTTGTACAGGTTGTTGACGATGAATGTGGTGCTGTTGGCCGGGCCGCCCTTGGTGATGATGAAGGACTGGACGAAGGCCTGGAGGCCAATGCTGATGCCAAGGATGATGTCGTAGAGGATAACGGGGGTCATGAGCGGAACGGTGATGTTCCTGAAGCGGGAGAGAACACCTGCGCCGTCGATCATGGCGGCTTCGTGGAGCGATTGTGGGATGCCCTTGAGACCAGCCAGGAAGACCAGCGCGATTTGGCCGGCGCTGAACTGCATCATGATGACGATGCCGAGCTTGGCGTAGCGCGGGTCGCCGAACCAGTTTGGCGGGCTGAGGCCGATGCTGCGAAGGGCTTCGTTGACGATACCCTGATTGGGATCGAGCAATGCCCAGAAGATGAAAGAGATGGCGAATAGTGGCAGAACCGATGGCAAATAGAGGATGACGCGGTAAATGGGGATTTCCGGCAGGTCCTGGTTCATCGCGAGCGCGAGCACCATGGCGACGACAACGCCGATGGGCACCGAAAGGCCGGTTAAGTAGAAGGTATTCCAGAGCGATTTGGAGAACATGGGATCTTCGAGCATGCGACTGTAGTTGTCGATCCCGATCCAGGTCATTTCGCCGAACCCTGAGTAGCGGTGGAAGCTCAGGTAGATGGTCCAGACGATGGGGTAGATGGTGAACGCGAGGAGCCCGATGATCCATGGGCCGATAAAGAGCATGGCAAGCCAGAGCCGCCGGCGCTCGACCTTCGAGGTCCACCAGTGGACCGGTTTGGAGACGATCGGCGCTGGGGGCGCCGAGGCGGTCGGCTGGAGGGTGGAGGCGCTTTGACTTTCCATGGACTCTGATCCCTGGCTAGCATCGCGAGAGGGGTACGCCTGGTACCCCTCCGCGGGAATTCACACTTCCGGGAGGAAGCGCATTGACTACGAGGCTGGCGCGGCGATCGGGCAGTAGCCATTGCCGTCGATGTCGGCCTGGACGTTCTGCCTCGCCTGGCCCATGGCCGACGCCGGGTCCATGGTGCCGAGGTAGATCGCTTCGTACGCGGCCTGCATCTCGTCCCACATCTTGGCGCCCACGGGCAGCGGCGGACGGTTCTTGGTGGTCGGGAACAGGTTCTCGACGAACCACATCAGGTCCTCGGTGAAGAGGGAGGTGTCTGCAAGGAGTTCGCGGAGCACCGGGAGGTTGTTATTCATCTCGACGTACGTGCGGGAGCCGTCGGCGCCGCAGAGGTACTTGACGAAGTCGTAGCCGCCCTCGGTGTTCTTGGCGCCCTGCGGAACCACGCCGGACCAGCCACCAGCCCAGGTGACGGACTCGTCGCCTTCGGCCGGAGTTGGGATGAAGGTGTAGCCAATGTCATCGTCCGGCTGGTAGGTCGCGAAGTTGGCGAACATCCAGTTGCCGTTGATCATGGAGCCGAGGCGGCCCTGGGTGAACGGGCTGTCGGTCGGGGCGGAGCCCGGTCGAAGGGCGGTCTGGACAAAGGCGTACATCTTGTCCGCGCCATACTTGTTGGCGTAGTCCTGGACCCACTGCATGCCCTTGAGGACGTTCTCGTTGTCGGGCGTGACCTGGCAATTCTCCCAGTCCATGAACTCGCCGAAGAAGGAGAAGCCGTAGGTGTAGTGGTGTCCCTGGCCAAAGTAGGGCACGAAGCCAAGCTGCTCGTAATTGTCGCCGCCATCGACGTCCACGGCGGCGATGGACTCGGCGAAGGCATCGAAGGTCATCGGACCATTCGCGGAGTCATAGGGAGCGAGATCGACGCCGGCTTCGGTGAGGAGGCCGCGATTGTAGAAGAGGGCGCGCACGTCGGTGTCGAATGGGAGGGCGAATGGCGTGCCGTTGTAGGTGGCCTCGGCGGCGGAGAAGTCGACCCACCGTTCGGTGAGGTCCGGGTTGTCACCGGCGGCTTCCATGAGCGGGCCGAGGTCCTGGAGGAGGCCCTGGGCGGCGCGCTCGGCGACGATGAACCGGTCAAGCAGGTAGGCGTCCGGGCCTTCGCCACCGCGAACGGCGGTGATGAGGCTGGAGGAGTCGGTGACATCGGCGGGTGGCCGCTGGACGACTTCGACGGTGTAGGCATCGCTCTGGGCGTTGTATGCCTCACCGATGGCCTGGAGAGCCTCAAGACCAAGGTCGGAGTGCGTGGTCCAGAAGACGACCGGGGCCTTCTCCTGCGCGCTGACCATTGGAACCGCGAAGACGGCCGAGCCCGCGGCGGCGAGCGCGCCGGCGCCGGCCGCGCCCTTGACGAGGGTACGGCGGGAAACCTGCTTGCCAGTGCTCGTCACAAAGAATTCGGAGAGATTGTTTTTCCGGGTCATACCCTAAGTCCTCCTGTAATCCGTACGGTCGATGTTTCTGAAACATGCTCCTGGGACGATGAGATCAGCCCACAGCAATCAGGCGTACGTCAGCGCCTGGAGCGAAAGATGCCTGGATCCTCCTTGTCGCGGTCACACTCGAACACAGCATTTCTGGGACCCGATTTGGTGCTGGCCTGGTTTCGGGCGCGATCGCTTGCGAAGCACCGGCCAGAGGTTTGTTTGACGTGGGAAGAACGGTAGTCTTTCGAGGGCTGGTATGTCAATAGATGAAGTGCAAAATCGTGCGGTGGGCGAGCCCGCCGAGCGGCATTGGGGAGCCTTGAGACCCGGGGAAACAGGGCCGGAATCGGTGAATCCGGCCGGTTGGGGTTGCGATGCGTAGTGAGAATGGGAGAATGCTGGCGATGATGCGTTTGACTGATGCGATATGAGGCATTGATGGCAATTGTTGACCTGGATCAGGTGACGGTCTGGACGCCCGAGGGCAAGCGGATCCTGGATGAAATCGACTGGAAGGTGAATCCTGGCGAGCATTGGGTGGTGCTGGGGCCGAACGGGGCGGGCAAGACGACGTTGATGTCCATCGTGGGAGCGGATCGGCACCCGAGCCAGGGATCGGTGACATTGCTTGGGGAGACGGTGGGTCATACCGACATGCGGGCGCTGCGGACACGGATTGGCCGGGTCGACCCAGCGGGCCGGTCGCTGGAATGGCTGAACGGCCGCGAACTGGTGCTGACCGGCCTCAGGAACACCGTCTGGCCGCGATGGGAGGACTGGGGCGACCGGGAGTATGCCGACGCCGACGCGCTCCTTGAGATCGTGGGGTGCATGGAGTACGCGGAGCGGGAGCTGAAGACGCTTTCGCACGGGGAGCGGCAACGAATCCGGATCGCCCGGGCGCTGATCGCGAAGCCGGAGTTGCTGCTGCTGGACGAGCCGGCTACGGGACTGGATTTTCCGGCGCGTGAGGCGTTCCTGTCGGCGATCGATTCGCTGGCGAAGGAGCGTGCGTCGATGCCGTGGGTGATGGTGTCGCATCACCTGGAGGACCTGCCTTCGAGCGTGACCCACGTGATGTTGCTGAGCGAGGGGCGGATTCTGGCGAAGGGGCCGGTGAACGAGATGCTGACGAGCGAGCTGGTGACGGCCTGCTACGGGTTCCCGATCGAGGTGCATTCGTTCAACGGGCGGTGGGCGGCGCGAGCGGCCGCTGGCTGGACCGTGAGTCATCACGAGGATGTTGGCTAGCCGGGCGTTGGCGTTTCCGCGTGGATGAGGTTTTGACCTGAAGGGGTGTGGGGATGAGCGAGCGGTTCGATGTGGTGATACAGGGCGGTCAGGTGATCGATCCGGCGTCCGATGTGGCGGGCCGGGCTGACGTGGGCATTCGAGACGGGAAGATCGCCAGGGTGGCGGCGTCGATTCCGGCCGGTGAGGCAACGGCGATCGATGCCAGCGGGCAGATCGTGACGCCAGGGTTGATCGACCTGCACACGCATGTGTACTGGGGAGCGACGTACTGGGGGATCGAGGCCGATCCGGTGGCGGCGCGGACGGGAGTGACGACCTGGCTGGACGTGGGCAGCGCCGGTGGGTACTCGTTTCCAGGGTTCCGTGAATACATCGCCGAGAGGTCGAAGGCGCGGATCTTCGCGCTGCTCAACCTGTCGTCGATCGGGCTGATCGCGCCGTCGTGGGAGCTTGCGAATCCGGACTACTGGGATGTCGATTTGGCGGCCGAGGTGGTCGAGCGGAACCGCGATGTGGTGCTGGGGATCAAGGCGCGGATAGACGCCAAGACGACACGGGGCGTGGGGATCGCGCCGTTGAAGCGGGCCCGGGAACTGGCGGACCGGGTCGGGCTGCCCCTGATGACGCATATCGGGTCGTCGCCGCCGTTGATCGACGATGTGCTGGAGCAGTTGCGGCCGGGCGATATCTTGACGCACTGTTTTACCGGGGCTGACATGCGGCTGGTGGGCGAGGACGGGCACACGCTGCCAGAGCTCCGCCGGTTGCACGACGCCGGCGTCATCCTGGACGTGGGACATGGGACGGGGTCGTTCTCGTATGGCGTCGCGGAAGCGATGATCGCGGACGGGTTGAAGCCGGACGTGATTTCGAGCGACATCCACCAGATGGCGGTGCAGGGGCCGGCATTCGACCTGCCAACGACGATGTCGAAGTTCCTCATCCTAGGGATGGACATCGAAGAGGTGGTGGCCTGCGCGACGGTGAACGCGGCGAAGGCGATTGGCCTGAACGAGCTTGGCACGCTTAAAGCGGGAAGCGTGGCGGATGTGGCGATGTTCAGGATCGACGAGGGCGATTACTGGTTCTACGACGCCCAGATGGGCGAACGGCGCGGCGGTTCGCTGCTGGTGAACACGATGACGATGATCGACGGGGTGGTTCTGGAGCGGGCGACGGAACGCGAGCCGCATTTCTGGGCGACGCGCCCGGAGTATCAGCAGGCTGTTGCCGAGGTTGGCAATAAGGTAACTCGGGCGTAATTCACTTCGTCCGAGCGGATTGAGTCATTGGGGGATCGGGGACCGTGAGCAAGCGGAGCGATCTTTAGGAGAACTCGCGCGTTCGGTACGGGTTTTACTTGCGGCCATCGTTCGAGATGAGCAGGGCGCAGGCGGAAATCCATGATCTGCTTCGACGGCAGTTCGGATTGGAAGTGGGTGGCAAGTTCATGCCGCACGCGACGGTGATGAGCTTCTTTCGCTCGGATGCGCCGATCGCGGACATCGCGCGGGCGATCGACGGGGTTGTGGCGGGGCGCTCGCCGTTCCCGGTGTGGAACGCGGGGCCAATCCGGATGGGGCGCGGGATCGTGCTGGACGTACATCGTGACGGGGCCGGGGAGCCGAACGCGGCGATTCAGGCGATGCATGAGGCGGCGTTCGAGGGAATCATGCCGCTGGTGCATCCGGACTGCGAGTTCGCGTTCGGGAACTGGAGCGGCGAGCGGTATCACGCGCACCTGACGCTGGCGATGGCGGACGTTCCGGATTTCGCGGTGAACGAGATCATGGAGTTCGTGACGAGCGGCGGTCTGGTGGGTCCGCGGAACTTCCTGGCGGAGTACTTCCACCTGTATGCATTCCAGAGCGACGACTGGGTCGGGGAATGGTGGGAGACGATGTCGTGGGAGTTCCTGCATTCCTGGCGATTGCATGAGTAGGGCGTTCGGCGATGGCGCGGTATGATTCCGGGAGATGACGCGGCACCGGTATCGAGCGCCGCCATTTCGACGACAGTGACAGTGATTCATGGCCAGTGACCAACCAGTAGGTGTGTTCGATTCCGGTTTGGGCGGGATCAG
>CAZUPA010000099.1:0-4268 GCA_964622205.1 uncultured Sphaerobacteraceae bacterium | reverse complement strand
TCATGGCCAGTGACCAACCAGTAGGTGTGTTCGATTCCGGTTTGGGCGGGATCAGCGTCTTGCGCGAGATGCAGTCGTTGCTGCCGCACGAGCGGGTGATTTACTACGCCGACAACGCATTCTGCCCGTACGGGTTGCGGAGCCCGGAAGAGATCAGGGAGCGGTCGCGGCTCATCACAGGGCATCTGATCGCACTGGGCGCCAAGGCGGTGGTGGTAGCCTGCAATACGGCCAGCGCGATGGCGATCACGCACCTGAGGGAGTCCTATCCGGAGACGCCGATCATTGGGCTGGAGCCGGCGGTGAAGCCGGCAGTCGCGCTGACGACGTCGGGGACGGTGGGCGTGCTGGCCACGCCGAGGACGGTGGCCGGCGAGCGGTTGCGCTGGCTGATCGAGACGCATGGGGGCGGGGTGAAGGTGCATACCGTCGCGGCGGCGGGTCTGGTGGAACTGGTGGAATCCGGCGTGTTGAGCGGTCCGGAGGTGACGGCGGCTCTGGAGCCGCTGCTGGACCCGATGATCGAGGCCGGCGTCGACGTGGTGGTGCTGGGATGCACGCACTACCCGTTCCTTCGGGATGCGATTCAGACGTACATGGGCGAAGACGTGCGGGTGATCGATAGCGGCAAGGCGATCGGGAGGCGTACGGAGTTTGTGTTGAAGGACGCTGGGCTGCTCGATGGCCGGGGCGATTCCGGGGACGTGACGTTCCTGACGAGCGCGACCGTCGATGAGGTCGCGCCGGTGGCGCGGTTGCTACTGGGCCAGCCGGTGGCTGTGCGTCAGGTGAGGGTGGGCGAGCCGGTGGAGGCGGTCGCCGGGGCGGGATGAGCGCCGGGAGGGCCGAGCGAACGCCATCCGCCGCCTGCGTCCACGAAGGCGCCGGATGGTCCGCTACGATTTCGAAAGCCGGTTCGGGCGAAGGTTACCGGTTGGCGGCGTCGATGATATCCGGGTGGATGCGAGGCGTGGCCTGGAATGCGCGCTCGTTGACGTCCTGCAGGTGATCGACCTGTTCGACATCGAGCAGGATCGCGGCCTGGATCACTTCGTCCATGTTGGAAACGAAGATGAACTCGATTTCCTCGCGGATGTTGGCGGGGATCTCGCGCAGGTCGCGCTGATTGTCGATGGGGACGATCAGGCGGCGGATGCCGTGGCGATGGGCCGCGAGCGTCTTGTCGCGGAGACCGCCGATGGGGAGGACACGGCCGCGGAGGGTGATTTCGCCGGTCATCGCTGTGTCGCTGCGGACGGGTTTCCGGGTGAGGGCCGAGATCACGGCGGTGGCCATGGTGATGCCGGCCGAGGGACCATCCTTGGGCGTGGCGCCTTCGGAGAGGTGGATGTGCAGGTCGGACTTCTCCTGGAAGTCGCGGTCGATGCGGAGTTCGCCGGCGCGAGAACGAGCGTACGAAAGGGCGGCGCGGGCTGATTCCTGCATGACGTCCCCGGCCTGACCGGTCACGGTGAGCTGACCCTTGCCGGGCATGGTGGCGACTTCGACGGGAATGATTTCGCCGCCGATTTCGGTGGTGCCCAGGGCGATGGCGAGGCCGATGGCGTTTTGGCCCAGGCCCTGTTCGAAGCCGTAGCGAGCCGGGCCGAGATATTCCTCCACACGCTCGCTTGTGAGGACGAGCGGTGCGTTTGGATCGACCTTGCCGCGGACGATCTGGGTGGCGATTTTGCGGCAGAGGCTGGCCATTTCGCGGTCGAGGCCACGGACACCGGCTTCGCGGGTGTATTCCCGGATGATGGTGCGCCAGGCAGCGGGTTCGATGACGAGAGCGTCTTCGCTCAGGCCGGAGGCGGTGAGCTGGCGGGGCAGGAGGTGGCGGCTGGCGATCTCGATCTTCTCGTCCTCGGTGTAGCCGGAGACCTCGATGGTTTCCATGCGGTCGCGGAGCGGGCGCGGAATCTGCTGCCAGTAGTTCGCGGTGGTGACGAACAGCACCTGGGAGAGATCGTAGGGCATGTCCAGGTAGTGGTCGGTGAAGGTGAAGTTCTGCTCGGGATCGAGGACTTCGAGCATGGCGGCGGTTGGATCGCCACGATAGTCGGAGGCGAGCTTGTCGATTTCGTCGAGCAGGATGACCGGGTTGACGGTGCCGGTGGACTTCATGGCGGAGATGATACGGCCGGGCATGGCGCCGATGTAGGTGCGCCGGTGGCCGCGAATCTCGGCTTCGTCGCGGAGTCCGCCGAGGCTGACGCGGGCGAACTTGCGGTCCATGGCTTCGGCGACGGAGCGTCCGAGGCTGGTTTTACCGACACCCGGAGGGCCGACGAGACAGAGGATTTGCGACTGGGTCGAGCCGCCGCTGGAAAGCGTAAGCTTGCGGACGGCGAGGAACTCGATGATGCGCTCCTTGACCGATTCAAGGCCGTAATGGTCTTCGTTGAGGACGCGCTCGGCTTCGATCAGATCGATCTGGTCGTCTGACTGCTCGTGCCAGGGAAGCTGGAGCATGGTTTCGATGTAGGTGCGGGCGACGGTGGCCTCGGCGGAGACGCCAGGCATTTTCTGGAGGCGCTGGAGTTCTCGTTCGAGCTTCTCCTGGGCGTGGAGCGGCATGCCGCGGCCGGTGATCCGGGCCTTGAGTTCTTCCATCTCATTGGCTTCGGAATCGCCCAGTTCTTCCTGGATGGCCTTGAGCTGGTGTTCGAGGTAGTAGCGGCGCTGGGTATCGTCCATCCGGTCGCGGACTCGGTCGCGCATGCGCTGATCGAGTTCGACGATTTCGAGTTCGCCGCGGAGATAGGCGCCGAGATGTTCGAGCCGGGCGATGGGATCGAGTGTTTCCAGGAGTTGCTGGCGGGTTTCGATGTCGTTGACGATCTGGGTGGTGAGCAGGTCGGCGAGATGGCCCGGGTTGGTGGCGCGCTGCACCATGTCGAGCACTTCATTGGCGAGCACGTTGTGGCTCTCGGCGAACTTTCCGGAAAGCTCCTGAATATAGAGGATGAGCGCGTCGGACTGGGCGCGATCCGAGGCGGGCTCGGAGAGTTCACGGTACTGAGCCTGAAAGAAGGGGCGTGAATTCTCGATGCCCGAGAGGCGGACGCGGCTCATGCCTTCGAGAACGACCTGCAGGTTGCCGCCAGGCTGGCGCTCGACGGAAAGGATGGTGGCGAGCGTGCCAACATCGTAGAGATCGTCGCTGACGGGGTCGTCGATGTCGCGGGAGCGGTGGGTGGTGACGGCGACCGAGCGGTTGCCGATCATGGCCTCTTCGACGGCGTGGATCGAGTGCGGGCGGACGGCGAGGAGCGTGACAACATTGCGTGGGAAGATAACGGCATTCTTCAAGGGAAGCAGCGGAATCCTTGGCCCGCGGTCATCCGCGAGGCGAATGCCAGAATCTCGATGTTGTCGCATGCAACAGCCCTTCTCCGCTCGTGAAATGATATGCGCGCCACATCCAGGGGACCTGACCCCACATCAGATCCAGGCCGACGCAGCCACGCTTATCCAGCGGGCAGATTGTACTCCACCTTTGGAGGCGTGGCGAGGATCGCTGCCGGGACCTTGAGTCAGCAAATCTCGACAGGGTCAACGTTGAACAATGCGTACGTATGCACCAATCACCCCGCGTTGACTGACGGTTTCGTGCATATGCGTGACCACTAGGCAAGATCACGGAGTGTTTCGCGAACGCGGGGCGTGAAGTCCGGGGTTGGGTTCGCTAGCCGGGTTGCCGGATCGCCAACGCGCATCGGTTCAGTTCTCGTTGGCCTCGGCGATGGCGTCGATGAGAATGGTGGCCGTTTCTTCCGGGTCGTCGGAGACGTGGAAGAGGTCGAGGTCGGTTTCGCGGATTTTGCCATCGGTCACCAGTGTTTTCCGGAGCCACTCGATGAGGCCGGACCAGTATTCGGAACCGTAGAGGACGATGGGCATGTTCTCCAGTTTGCCGGTCTGGACGAGGGTGAGGATTTCGAACATCTCGTCGAGCGTGCCGAATCCGCCGGGGAAGAAGACGAAGCCATTGGCGTATTTGGCCAGCATGGTTTTGCGAACGAAGAAGTACCGGAACTCCAGCGGCAGCGAAACATATCTGTTTACGCCCTCTTCAAACGGGAGGTCGATGCCGATGCCGATGGATATGCCGTCCGCTTCGCTGGCGCCCATGTTGGCGGCTTCCATGATGCCGGGACCGCCGCCGGTGATGACGGTGATGCCGGATGCGGCGATGAGCGCGGCGCAATGGCGGGCGGCATCGTAGTAGGGATCGTCTGGCGGGGTGCGGGCGGAGCCGAAGA
>CAZUPA010000098.1:0-11843 GCA_964622205.1 uncultured Sphaerobacteraceae bacterium | reverse complement strand
TAGTGGATACGCACTAAGGCTAACACGCTCCCAAAACCAGTCAAGACCTTTTTCCTGTTCTCGGGAGCCCACTACCCCGCCGTTCGCGCGCTCCCAGACGCCCGTGTTCCCACACGTCACAAATTCGTAAAATAAGGTCTTCCCCCCGAATGAAGCCGTGGCACTCTGTCCGGACTCACCAACCCCTTCCGTCGCTGGGACTGCCTTGTAGAGATCGCCCAGGCGCGCCAGCGTCGTGTGGCCATCCGCCATCCCCCGCGCTCACCTCCGCCCATCGCTACCCAATTTCGCCTCGGATGGCGGGTTTTCCCGCGTTTGATGCGTTCACTGAGTAGATGTCCAGCTGGCCGGTCGTCCGGGGCCAGCCAGACACGTCGCTGTACACAACAACATCATTACCGCACCTGCAATAATTCCGGGGCCTACATTAATCCACAACCCCAAAAACCCCGTCGTTGCGGGCGGAATCGACTCCAAACCGAGATTAAATGTATTAATGGATTATTGCAGCCGAAAGAACAACACCTCCCCCGACCGCGCACAACCCGCCGACTTCACGGATAATCACTCCACCAACGAGCCTTCCTTCCATGGAGAACCGCATGACCGCCCTACCACTCGAAGTTACCTTCTCCGATCCCAGCACCCGCCTCTGGAACGACGCCCCAGCCTCCGAATGGCTCGCCGCCTTCCCCATCGGCAACGGCCAAATCGGCGGCATGGTCTTCGGCGGCATCGCCACCGAACGCATCGGCCTCAACCACGAACGCCTCTGGCGCGGCGCCACCCGCAAACGCACCGCCCCCGATGTCGCCTCCCGCCTCCCTGAAATCCAGGCCGCCTACTTCTCCGGCGACATGGCTCGCGGAGCCGCGCTCGCGGAGGAAATACTCGGTGGCGCCGAGCGCCGCATCATGCCCTACCAGCCGGTCGGCGACCTCTACATCGACCACCGCGGCCAACCCACCGAACCTGACGCCTATGAACGCGAACTCGATCTCCTCACCGGCGTCGCCGCTACTACCTGGCAATCCGGCGAAGACGTCACCCGCCGCCTCGCATTCGTCTCCGCCGACCACAACGCGCTCGTCATCCACATCGAAACCACCGTATCCGAAGGACTCTCGCTCGATCTCCGGCTCGACCGCCGGGCCACCGACGATCACCCTGGAAAACCGCCCAGCACCCACGTTGACCCAGATGGGGTCACGCTCACTCCCTGGTCCCGCGGCTCCCGCGCCGGACTCCATGGCGTCTTCACCGAAGGCATCTCCTTCGCCACCGAACTCCGCGTCACCACTGTCGAGGGCGTCACCGAATCCCCGGATCAGGCCGAAGCCCACATCGCCATCCGCAACGCTCGCTCCGCCACCATCGTCCTCGGCATCATGGTCAAAACCGAGCCTCACCTGATGAACAGCCGCGACGCCATCGCCTCCCATCTCGATGCTGTCCCCACCAGCTTTGAACGCCTCCTGGAGGACCATCTCACCGAACACGTCCCGGCCATGGAGCGAGTCCAGCTCTCCCTCCCCACCCGCGGCCACGCCTCGACCCTTCCACTCACCGCCCGGCTCGAACACCTCCGCGCCGGCAACACCGATCCCGGCCTCGCCGCGCTCTACTTCCATTTCGGCCGCTACCTGCTCTTCAGCAGTTCTCGCCGGTGCGAGCAGCCGGCCAACCTTCAGGGCATCTGGGCCGAAGAACTCATGCCCGCCTGGCAGGCCGACTTCCATCTCAACATCAATATCCAGATGAACTACTGGCCCGTCGAGGTCGCCAACCTCGCCGAATGCCTCCCACCACTCGTCGACTTCATCGAACGCTTCGTCCCGTCCGCCCGCGAATCCGCTCACAACCTGTACGGCGCCGAAGGCGTCTTCATGCCCCACGCCACCGACGTCTGGGGCCGCGCGACACCCGAGGCCCCGGTCTGCGATGTCTGGCAGGGTGGGGCAACCTGGCTGGCCCAGCATCTCTGGTCTCATTGGGAATTCACGGAAGACCGAGATTTTCTCCAAGATCACGCCTACCCGTACATGAAGGAATGCGCCGCCTTCTGGTGCGACTTCCTCGTGCCCGAATCGCGCGCCGGCCATCCACTCGCCGGAAAGCTCGTCACCGTTCCATCCAACTCGCCAGAGAACTCCTACTGGTGGGAGGGCCACCAGCTTCGCTACGGCATCGGCGCCACCATGGACCTGCTTCTCGCCCGGGAAGTGCTCGAAAACTGCCTCACGGCCAGCGAGCTGCTCGATCTGGATGCCGGGCTCAGGGAGCGCTGGTCCTCCACGCTCGCTGGGCTAGCGCCGCTCCAGGTTGGTCAACACGGCCAGCTTCAGGAATACCTCGACGACTGGGACGAGCCCGAACCGTCGCATCGCCACGTCTCCCACCTCTACGGCGTGTTCCCCGGCGACGCGTTGCTGAGCGGCGAGAGCGACCCCTTCCGCGATGCGGCACGCGTCTCACTCGAGCGGCGTCTCGCCCACGGCGGGGGCCACACCGGCTGGAGCCGTTCCTGGGTCTCCGCGCTCTGGGCACGCTTCGGGGAAGGCGATCTCGCCGGCGAGCATCTCGACGAACTCATCCGCCAGTTCGCCACCAATGCCCTGCTCGACCTTCACCCACCGCGTATCTTCCAGATCGATGGCAACTTCGGCGGCGCCGCGGCCATCGCCGAAATGCTCCTCCAGAGCCATCGCGGCGTGGTCAGGCTGCTCCCGGCCCTGCCTTCCGCCTGGGCCGAGGGCTCCATCCGCGGTCTTCGCGCTCGCGGACGCCGGACCGTCACTTTGTCATGGCGGGATGGAAAGCTGACCTGGGCACATCTCATCTCCGAATCGCCGTCGCCAATCAGCCTGCGTTATCCAGATGACCGCGAGTACCGCATCGTCATCATCGGCGGCCCCAGGGATGGCCAGGCCGTCGAACCCGTCCGCGACGGCGGGAACGTCACCTGGGAGCCAGTCCCAGGCGATGTCCACGAAATCCGCCCAGTCGAGTAGCGCACCGGCGGCGCCTTCACGATGGCGTGACGCGGCATGTCACGCCACCGTGAAGCGCCAGTTCCCCGACCCGGCCCTCAACGCGATCGCCGTTTCGGAGCGATCGACCACCTCGAGCCCGCTGACCTCGTCCAGGGGAACATCATTCTCTCGCAGGGTAGCTCCATCCCGCGCGGGAAGCACGATCTCCGCCACGACGTTCGCGGGCACCGAGAACCGGAACTCCGTCGAATCCGCATGCCGGTCCCATCGTGACCGGATCACGCCGCGCATGCTCGTGTAGCTCCCCTCGGCCCACTCCAGGGAGTCGTCGAGCACCGGGGCAAGCCGCACATGCTCGTGCCCCGCCGTTCCCGGTGCATTGTCGATTCCGGCCACCGACCGCCGCAGCCACTCTCCCACCGATCCCAGTGAGTAGTGGTTGAACGAATTCATGCCTGGGTCCTGGAATCCCTTGTCCTCGGTCCAGCCGTCCCATCGCTCCCAGATTGTCGTCGCCCCATGCAGGATCGAGTACTTCCAGCCTGGGAACGTCTCCTGGTGCAAGAGTTTGTAGGCCACGTCGGGCCGTCCATTCGCGGTCAACACGTGGCAGAGATAGCTCACCCCCACGAAGCCGGTGGAAAGATGCCCACCCTTCGAGTCGATATCCGCCACCAGCAGCTCCAGCGCCCTGGCCCGCTGCTCCTCTTCGAGGAGCCCGAAATGAAGCGCGAGACAGTACACCGTTTGCGTGTCGCCCTCAATCGACCCATCATCCCGCACATAGGCATCCCGGAACGCTCCGGCGACCTTCTCGAAAAGAGCGCGATACCGGCGCGCGTCGTCTTCTCGGCCCGTCGCCTCCGCCATCTCGGCCATCAGCCGGGCATCGTACGCCCAGTACGCGGTCCCGATCAGTTCCTTCGGCGTATCCGCGTCAATCGAAAGCCAGTCGCCGAAGTCGTTGCCCCGGTCATGACGCCACAGATGGTCTGGATTGTCCTGGAGCAGCCAGTTCATCCACCGCTCCATCGCCTCCCAGTGCTCGTCGATAATCCGGGTGTCGCCATAGGTCTTCCACACCGTCCACGGAACGATCACGCCGGCATCCGCCCAGGCTGGAGCGCCACTCGCCAGGTCAACCACGCGCGGCGCGACATCCGGGAACGCTCCCGCCAGGGTCTGCGCATCCACCACGTCCCGCATCCACTTGGTGAAGAATCCGGCCACATCCATGTTGCCGGCGGCCGTGCCAATGAACACCTGCGCGTCGCCAAGCCAACCCAGGCGCTCGTCCCGCTGCGGGCAGTCGGTCGGAACGCTCAGGAAGTTCCCACGCTGGCCCCAGACGATGTTCTGCTGCAGTTTGTTGACCAGGTCGTCCGAACACTGGAACGAGCCGGCTACCTCGGTATCCGAGCCAACGAACCGGCCCGTGATCGCATCTATCTCTGGCGTACCCGGATATCCGGTCACCTCCACGTAGCGGAACCCATGCCAGGTAAATCGTGGCTCGAACGTCTCCACCTCACCCGTTCCCGCCAGGATGTAGGTGTCAGTCGCCCGCGCCGATCGCAGGTTCGTCACATACAGCGACCCATCCGGATTCAGGATTTCCGCGAACCGCATGGTCACCCTGGTCCCGGC
Source organism: uncultured Sphaerobacteraceae bacterium (assembly GCA_964622205.1). Classification (GTDB taxonomy): domain Bacteria; phylum Chloroflexota; class Chloroflexia; order Thermomicrobiales; family UBA6265; genus JACCYX01. Next base: position 7,203 of record CAZUPA010000098.1, on the reverse strand, counting down.
ATCGCCCTGAACCTTCAGACGGACCCATCCAGCGATGTTCTGCCCCAGGTCGAAGACGAATGTCCCCGGTTCCGGCTCGGTCCGAGCTATCGACGGAATCTCTTCCAGCGCGCGGACTGGCGGAGAGCAATCGGCGACCAGCGGCACCGCGTTCACGGCGGACCACTGAAGCAGGTCCCAACCGCTATCGTCGAATCCCACCGACGACCAGTCGCGCTCCAAACGCGCGTCGCGGTACTCACCCATCAGGAAGTCCGAGTAGCGCGCCGCTCCCGTCGAACCCTTCCAATCGCCGCTGGTTCCAATCACCTCGCTGGCGCCGTCGTCGTATTCCAGGTGAAGCTGCATCAGCAACTGCGGCGCGGGGCCGTAGTGACGGCTCAACGATTGCCAGCCGATGTGACCGGCGAACCAGCCAGTCCCCAGTTCCGCGCCCAGCACGTTCTCGCCCTCGACGATCGCGCCCGTCACATCATACGTCTGGTACTGAATCCGGGCGTTGTAATCCGTCCAACCAGGGGCCAGCACCTGATCGCCAACCTCGCTCCCATTCAGGCGCGGCACGTACACGCCACGCGCCGTCGAATACAACCGCGCCCTCGCTACCTTGCCTTTTGCCTGGAACGTCGTTCGAATGAGCGACACCGGCAGCAGGGCATCGAGTTCAGCCGCCTCGGAAAGGCTGGTGTCCGGCTCCAATCCACGAACCGACACCCACATCGCCCGCCAGTCCGTGGCGTTCAGCAGACCCATTTCCCAGAAAGCCACCTGGCTCCAGTCGGATGGAGTACCCGCGCCACTCCACACCTGGACCTTCCACCACGCCCGCTGGCCAGACGCAAGCTTCGGCCCCCCATAGGAAATGTGAGCCGAAGCGGAACTCTCAACCCGGCCACTGTCCCAGAGATCGCCGTCGTCCTTCGAGAGCCGGTCTTCACTCGAAGCCACCACGATCCGATACGCCGCCTGCACGCTGTTACGCGCCTCCGAATTCAGTGACCAGGAGAACCGCGGCCGCGCCACGTCGATGCCAATCGGGCAGTCTCGATACTCGACACGCAGCCTGTCTATGGAAAGTCCAACCGAAACCATGCGGAACACCCCTTGCTCACGTTTCTGGCCAATTGAAAATCGACGTTATCGTCGCCACCAGCGCACTGACCGTCAAGATCACGCGATGAATCCGCAAGCGTTCTGACACTCTGGCCGAAATCCACTACCATAATGTGAGCACGTCGCAGGAGTTGAAGGGCGCCGCCCACGGAAATCGGACTCAACCTCCGGGTTCATTATTGTCGACCCATGGGCCCCACCGGATCCCAGGGGTTTCCGCCGGAGGTTCGCTAGACAATCTGTTGGAGGGTTGCATGGACGCTGGTTCAGGAAAATCCGCGGTATCCCGATTCATCGACTGGATTCGTGGCCGGAGCGATACTTCCAGTTCCGCGCCCTCCACGAATTCCGGCCCGGCAAGCCGGCCAGATACGTCCACACCCCCGGGAACGTCCCCGTCCAGACAAGACGCGGCCCCCAGGGAGAGCACCGGCGGCGGTACACCTGCCGCCCCAGCGGAAACCACCCCTACGCATCTCCCATCCGAGCAGGCAAACGTCCCGCCCAACGCCGCCAGCCTCGATCTCGACTCCGCACGAGACGCCGGCGCGACGCCCGCGCCATCGTCGCCAGAAGCGAGCGCGTCCTCCCCCGCTCCAGACCTCCAAACGGCGGACGCGGCATCAACCGCTCCACCGCCCACGGCAGCCGACCTGGACGCGACATCAGCAATCTCCGCCCAGCCGGCGGCCCCCCCAGACCCCATACCCGCCGGCGAGTCGACGACTACAGACTCCGCCCTTGCCGACCTGGGGAACGTTCAGGACAATGCCCGCCGGGCGAATTACGGCAGGGGCAATGTGGAAGCGGGCGCGCGGGCTTCCGCCGGTAGCCCCACCAGCGAACCGCCGGAAGCCGATCCAGAGCCGGGCGATGGCCTGACCAGCAACGCGCACATCCAGGGCGATGCCACCGCTCAGGCCGCGACTGATCTTGACGCCAGCGAACTCGGAGCTCTGGAGGACGCCGAACCCGCCGCTTCCGAAACCGGGCTGGATTCCTCGCCAGGGCAACCGGCTGGTCTCATCGCCAGGTCCGGCGAATCGGAACCGGAGTCCGACCCTGACACGGTACTCCCAGACGATGGCGCCACCACGGGAGCGTACTCCCGGTCCGACGCCTTCGACAGCGTCGACTCCACCGGCATCTTCGGCCTCGCCGATCGCGATTCCGCCAGCATCGGCTACCTCGACGACGCCAGCCGCGAGTCATTCGATGCAACCGTTGACGAACCGGCGGAATCGACCGGCCTCTTTGGACTCAGAGACGTCTCGTCGACAGATCTCGATTACCTGTCCAGTTCCGAGTCTGATCGGTTCGATTTCGACCTCGTATCCACCAACGACATCGCCACCGGCGAAGACTTCGACTCAACCGCCGGCGGGTCTCCCTCGGCTGTCGCCGGCGACCCCCCTCCGGGAAGCACGGCCGTCGCGGGCGAAACCGCCCCAGACAGTTCGACCGGCGTGGGCGAGACCTTGTCGTCCGAGCCGGAACTATCCACATCGCCAGATGGTATGCCATCTGGCGACATCCACCAGGCATTCCCTGGCGATGATGTCGCAACCAACGGCTCGACATCGACCGCCGATCCCGAAACGCTGCTCGCCGGGGATGCCGTCACGCAATCCGGCTCCACAAGCGTCGACCCCGATCCCTCGAGCGCGATTGTCACGGAGTCCACCGAGCTTTCGCCCAATGACACCCTGGACCGATCGGCGGAGCGTGCCGGGAGCCAATCCGGTGAAGCCACCCACCCCACAACTCCTGTCACGAACACTGGAAGCGCTCGCGCCGCCGCTGGCGCCGGAACTGGGTCATCCCCAGGTACGGGCGACCGGGTGAGGGGCGCCGACGGCGTGTGTCCGCCCGGCTACCCAATCAAGGGCAACGCCTCATCGAAGATCTATCATGTCCCCGGCCTGGTCTCGTACGAGAAGACCAAGGCCGAATGGTGCTTCCCGTCGGAGAATGACGCCGTCTCGTTCGGGTACCGGGCCCCTGGCGGCCACCGAAACCAGGCCATTGCTCACTCCGGTCCGGCTTCCACGCCCCCAACCGGGCGGCAACACATCTCCCAGGATAATCCGTCACACGCGGTGGAACCTTCGGTGGCTGGTTCCACAGCCAACGGTCAACCCGCGACTCCGGTTACCACGGCCCAGCACGCCGACACAACCGTCGGGCCCGCCCGCAAGCAGCAAGACTCGCCCGGGCCGAAAGGCGCGGTCGCGGGCAACGGCTCGCGAACCTGCCCGGCGGGCTACCCGATCAAGGGTAATGGTGGATCGATGATCTTCCACGTTCCAGGAACCGCGTCGTATGACGCCACCATCCCCGAGTGGTGCTTCGCCACCGAAGACGACGCCGTAAGCGCCGGTTTCCGGGCTCCACGCCGCCGGATGTGACACTATGCAAGGGAGAGCCGGCCGGCTCTCCCTTGCAACGATCGCGAGACCCCAGGGATCCCTTTCCCGCCATCCGTTGATGCAATTGCAACCCGGCCTACCCCGCGTCGAGCGTCTCCAGCATCGGAACCAGCGCCTCGATCCCGGCGACCGTGCAGGGATCGGGGTATATCTGAACGTGGGAAACCCCAAGCCTGGCGTAGGCCCGCATCTCCTCCGCCAGTTCTTCTGGCGTGCCGGTCAACGACGGAACCGCCTGCCCCGGACGGCCATACGCCCCCGGAGAGTCCACCATCACAGCCGCTGTTCGCTCCAACGTCGCCGGATCCCTGCCAACCTCTTCACAGGCGGCATCGAGTTGCTTCAACATCGGCGCGATCCCGGACGCCCTGTTTCCGGTATGCTGTGCCCACACATTCCAGCTATCGGCGTGCTCGGCTATCAACCGGGTCATCCTCGGCGCGCCAAACGTCCCGACCATGATTGGCATGCCATCCGGCCGCGGACCTCTCGGGCGGAGTTCGCAGGCATTCGCCTCGTACCATCGTCCATGGAAATCCACTTCACCCTCGCGAATCAGCTTCCGGATGATGGTGAACGCCTCCTCGAACCGGCCGAACCGGTGATCGAACGGATATCCGAACGCCACGTACTCCGGCTCCGCCCATCCCGATCCCAGACCAAGGATCAGTCGACCGCCACTAATCTCGTCCACCGTCTCCGCCATCTTGGCGGTGAGCGCCGGGTTCCGGTAGGCCGTGCATGACACGAACGGCGCCAGCTCGATTCTCGATGTCACCGCGGCGAACGCCGACAACATGGACCACGCTTCCCAGGCTCCCTGCGGCTCGTGCCCTTCCACCTTCATGAGCAGGTGATCGGCGAACCACAACGAATCGAACCCCGCGTCTTCGATGGTCCGCGCCATCGCCAGGAAATCGCGCCAACCCGCTGTCTCGCCAGCCATTTCCCGCTCGGACTCCGGCAACATGATCCCTATCTTGAGTGGCCGCATATCCATTCCTTCCCATTCGCCGGAATCGTCATCGTCCTCAGGCGTCACCCGGTCCCTGACTCCACCCGGACCGCGCCGCCCACGCCTCCGCCGCCTGCATGATGAGATCGCACACCGGGTCCTTGATGTCGTAGTAGGCGGCCTCGTCGTCCGGATGCAACCTCGCCAGCGCGTACTTGACCATCGCGTAGGCCCCGGCCGCGTCCTGTCTCTCCCTCAGGTAGTCTCGAAACAGGATCGGATACCGCTGGTTGGCCCGGCCCGCCTGCCGCACATGCAGGTGCGTCGGGCGTTGGCCCTCCGGGGCCCGGAAGTAGACCTTCGTCCACTCAGCGGCGGCGGGATCGCCGCCAGGCGGAACATGATCCCCCGTGATATCTGTCCGTAGGGCATAGCCAATGGGCCGCAATGCGTCCGCGATGGCGCCGGCATCCAGCTCCGCGACCGTCACCTGGATATCGATCACATCCTTGGCCGGCAGCCTTGCGACCGAGGTCGAGCCAATGTGATCGATCCGGAGCGCCGCATCGCCCAGCGCCTCGCGTAACGGACGCGCAAGGCGCTGGAATTCATCCGGCCAGGCGGGATCTGGATCGACTATCGCAATACGCGCCATCGACATCGACCTCCATTAGGAGCGGATTGGCTCAATGCCCAGCGCCCTGGAATGCTGGACCAGCGCCTTCTGGACATGCTCGTTCCAGTACTCCCAGGTGTGATCTCCCGGATGCTCGGCATAGTGGTGAGGCAACCCAATCCGGGTCAGGTGTTCGTCGAACTCCCTGTTCGAGTCGATCAACTGATCTTCCACGCCACAGTCAAACGAAATCAGCGGAATGTCCTTGCCCGACCGCTTGAGCCGCGACGCATGCTCGTATACGCTCGCGTCCTCGATCGTTCCTTCGGGCACCAGGTCCACGGGGATCCTGTCTGGAATCACGAACGCCGAGGAATGCGACCAGATCGAGGCGAACATGGAATGATACTTGAGGCCAAGCCGCATTGCCCCATAACCGCCCATCGAGAGCCCTCCAATCGCCCAGGGACCATCGGTCACGTTGAAGTGCCGCTTCACATGCTCGACAAGGTCTCTTGCGATGTAGGTCTCGTACGCATGCTGGTGCAAACGCTCGGCCGATCGCCAGTTGATGTACGAGTCGGTTCCCGTGCCTGGCATGACAACCGCCAACGGCAGATCTCGTACATGAATCGGCAACATCGACTTCTCGATCCACGCCCGGTGGTTGTCTCCGAGCCCATGCAATTGAATCAGCACCGGGTACGCACCCGTCCCAACCTCGGGCAGGATCATGCTGTACTCGACATCGTGCCCCAGCGCTTCACTGCGAAACTCAACCTCGATTATCGCCATGGCTTTTTCCTCGCAACGCGGTTCGATCCGGTTCCTCTGGACTTCACGGATTCTCTTGTCGATCCTCTCATGAACTCGGTCCCGACGCCACTCCAAATCCGCAAACCCAACCCGCCCGGCGCGTCCTCGCCACCACCAATCCGGTCAGGCTGACACTACAGGTTGGGAAGTGGTCTACTTGTCCTTGTTAAAGGCGGAGACATCATGCGGATGTCGTCCGTGCCGCTCTTTACTCATTGAAAGGAACCTCGCTTCCATGGTCACAATCCCGGAAAGTCATGTCGGCCTGCTCACCGGTCCGTACATCGTCGGACTTGCCACGGTGCAATCCGATGGTCAGCCTCAAGTCACCCCGACCTGGGCCGACATGGAAGACGGAATGATCCGGATCAACACCGCCGAGGGCCGCCAGAAGTGGAAGAATCTCGTCGAGCGTCCTCAGGCGACGGTCCTCGTTATCGATCCAGCGAACGGCTACAACTGGGTCGAAGTGCGAGGAAAAGTCGCCAGGCACACCACCGAAGGCGCCGACGACGTTATCAACAAGCTGTCGGTGGATTACACTGGCCAGAATTACCAGAACTTCGTCGACGGCGAGGTTCGCGTGACCTTCTATATTGAGCCTGTCCGCGTCGTCACCGGCGGCTAGCGACTCCCGCCGCCGGGGGCCTTTCAGGAAGCATGGATTGCACACATGGTGGCCAGCAGCCTAACACAATCAGCCACTGAAGACGGACCGGCGAAGCCTGCACAACACCGATGGCGACGGCGCGTCCGGCTTTTCCTCACCAGCCTGCTGGTGATCATTCTCGTGCTCTACCTGATCGTCTGGTGGGTTGCTCTTCGCATCGTCGAGAACCCATCCTGGCCTCCTCCCGCAAGTGCCGTCACGTCCAGCCAGGCACAGGCGGTGACCGAGGAGTTCGCACGCAACGAAGACGCTCGACGCGACGACGTGGCAATCGCCTATGCTCCGAGCACCGCCGCGAACGCACAACTCTTCCTCGATGGTCCGGAATTTTTCCCGGCCATGCTGGAGGACATCAACAACGCCCAAAGTTCCGTCCACATGCAGATGTTCGGCATCACGCCCGGCGACATCTCCCAGCAGTTCGTCGACGCGATGTCGGCGAAGGCGATGGAAGGGGTGGTAGTGCGGCTGAGCGTCGACGGCTACGGCTCCAAGGTCGAAGAGCAGTCGAAACCGCTCTTCGACCAACTCCGCGAATCTGGCGTCGAAGTTGTCGTCAACCACGAGTTCCCGCTCGACCATGATGGGCTGCTGGGAAGCCAGG
>CAZUPA010000097.1:7633-12197 GCA_964622205.1 uncultured Sphaerobacteraceae bacterium | reverse complement strand
GATCCCCGTGTCCCGCGCGAAGGCGGCCAGGACCGTGCGCATCGCCTGGGTATGCACGGTCGGGACCAACGCCCACCAGGTTTCTCCGGTGTCCGGGCGGACAAAGCCGAAAACGTACAGCCGTTGATAGCGCCGCCGCACCCAGGCGGCCCCCTTCGGACTGGTCCACAGTCCCCCGTCCGGGGCATGGCGAGACCTCCTCATCCAATCCCCTTCAGTATCCTCCTGCTGTCTATACGGACTCGGTATTAAGGCCTCTATTCAGCAATGTATACCTTCAACAGTGCGGTCCGCCGCGCACAACAAACGGGGTGGGAAACATATTCCCCACCCCGCTTGCATGGTTCATCCGGATTGGGTGACCGTCCGCGGCCACCCGGTTCAGGAGGCTACGGCCGCCAGTTGGCGACGTTCCAGTAGTTCAGCTCGAAGCCCACGCCCAACGCCACGTTGTCGTTGTTGAGGTTCTTCGAAATCGCGTAGGTGTCGGCTGGGCGGTTCACCTGCGGGATGATCGCCACGTCGTTGATCAGCGTGTCGTTCATCTCGATCAGGGTCAGGCCGGCTTCTTCCAGGTCGGTCAGGCCAAGCAGCTTGTTGTACAGCGCATCGAAGTCAGGATTGACGTAGCGCTGGTAGTTCTGGCCCTGCCACGCATTGCTTTGCTGAGCAATGTTGTTGTTGTCCTCACCCGCGTACCACGAGAGGAAGAACGAGGCCGGAACCGGGGACACCGGGTTGTTGGTGTACATCGAGATGTCCCAGTAGTTGTGGGAGATGTTGCGGTCGTTGCCTTCGCCACTGTCGAAGAAGATGCCCGCGTCCACCTGGTCGAGGTTGACCTTCACGCCGATGCTTTCGAATGCTTGCTTCACCACGGCCTGGGTCTTCTGCCGCACCGCGTTGATCGAGGTGCCGTAGTTGATCACCAGCTCAACGCCGTCCTTGGAACGAACGTCGCCGTCGAGCGCCCAACCGGCGTCGTCCAGGATTTGCCCGGCCGCCTCCAGGTTGTATTCCCACGAGGTGTTTGGCGACTCGAAGAATTCCAGTCCGGTGAGGATATTCGGGCTGGTGCGAGCGGCAAGGCCGTAGAATTCGTCCACGATCAGTTGCCGCGGCACGGCCTTGTTCAGCGCCTGACGGACGGCCGGGTCCGTCAGGAACGGATGCGGCGTGTTGATTTCCGAGCGCTGGCCGTCCACTTCCGTGTTCGGGTCGGAGAAGTTGATGTGGATGCGCTCGACGCTGGTGCCGACCTCGGAGATCAGCACGCCTGGCGCATCGTCGCTCACCTCGCCGTACGCTTCGATTCCGGCGAGGTCGAGCAGGATGGCCGGCTCCACCTGGAGGTTCCAGGCGTAGTCGTAGTCGCCCGTTTGTAGCACCGACCGCGCCGCCGATGGGGCATCGCCGCCACCCTTGACGTTGATCGTGGCGAAGTACGGCTTGTTCGGCTCGCGGTAGTTCTCGTTGGCCGTCAGCAGCACCCGGTCGTTCGGAACGAACTCGGTGACCACGTATGGGCCGGTGCCGAGCGGGTACATCAGGAAGTCGGGGTTGTTGGCCGCCACTGGCTCATCGTTGAAGGCATGCGCCGGCAGGATGTTGCCGTTGACGCCGCCAACGAAGGCCTCGAACCAGGAAGCCGACGGCGTCACGAACGTGGCGGTCGCGGTCAGGTCGTCCACAACCTCGATGCCGGCGATCGCGGCCCAGGTGGTCTGGCTGACGGAGTTGTTCTCGACGTTGGTGATCCACTCCCAGGTGAACTGGATGTCACGGGCGGTGAGCGGCTCGCCATCGCTCCAGGTGATGCCTTCCTGCAGCGTGAAGGTCACCGAGCTGAGGTCTTCCGCCAGCATCCCGTTCTCCACCGATGGCGCTTCCGTCACCAGGTTGGGGATGATCGTGCCGTCCGGCAGGTAGTTCAGGAGTGGCTCCTGCACCATGGTGCCGATCAGGAAGTCCTTGGTGCCGACCGAGACGTGGGAGTTGGCCATGGTGGCCGCCTGCCACTGGATGATCCTCAGCTCGCCGCCTTCGCCTCGGGTTTGGCCCTCGGTACCGGCCGTTGGGCGTCCAACGCCCGCCTGTGGGGTGGCCGATGGCGTGCCATCCTGGCCGGCGTAGACCGCGAAGCCGTTCTTCGATCCACCCGCCGCCGCGATGGCGTTGGCGTTGGCAAGGAAGAGTGCGCCAGCCGCGCCGATACCGGTGGCCGAGGCACGGGTAATGAAGTCTCGGCGGGAAATCGAGCCGTCTGACAGCTTCTGGTACAGACGGGAAAGCATGCTATCGGACATGTGCCAAACCTCCGAAATGGGTTGGTAAGAGCTGGGGATGATTGAGACCCACCGGCGAACACGTTCACCGGTTCCTTCTGGTGTGCCTACCCTTCCGGTGTGCCTTCGGGCTCGGCGAAGATGTCGGGAACGTCAAGCTGGACCACTTCGGACACGGCGAACGGCACCACCAGGCCACCATCGGTCGCCAGCAGGTAGGATCCAACTTCCAGTCCCTCGAACACGGCCGCCGTCTGGCCGCCAGGTCCAACCGCGAAGGCGCCAACCGCCGTCACGCCCTCGGGCAGGTCGGCTTCGGATGCCGGGAATGTGAACGTGGCAGGATCGAATCCTTCCGGCACCGAGAATAGCACCGCGTTATGCACGATGCCGGTCTGGTTGTTGGTTTGCAGGATGATGTACGGCCGAACCTCGATGCTGGCCACGTTGATCGTGGTCTCTTCGTCGCTGAGCACGACGCCAACCGACGCCCTGTCCCCTTCGAACACGACATCGGCTTCCACCTGCACCTGTTCAACCCAGGTTATCGTGGCGACCGGGCTGGCGGACGGGCTTGCTTCCTGGGCGACGGTCATTCCCGCCGTTCCCCCCAGCAGCATCACGCCCGCGAGTGCCGCGCCCACGGTATTCCTCAACGAATGCGCCTCCGAGTTCAGCCGGAAGCGGGTACCAAGAGACATTCTGCCCTCCTTATTGCGTGGTCACAAAATGCGCCCACCGCTAGCAACCGAGAAACCGATACATGGACCCGCCGCGCTCTCGCCAGTGCTTGAGCCACGGCATATGTGGACTACGAACGGGCTAAGTCTGCACCGCCATGGCCGTTCGGGTCAACCCGAATGGCTCATGAATCTATGTAAAGCCCGCACCCGCCATTCACGCGCATCGTCCAAAACCAGGCATCCGCTCCGGGATATGGGCGCGGCCGCCAATATCCACAGCCACGTTCGCGCGGGTATGGGAGACGGCGGGCGCCTACGGCGGAGCATCCGCGCCCCCCGACCCTTCGGCATTGCGCGGAGCGGCCTGCCCGCGCGCATCCTTGCCCAGTGTCCTGGCCAACGCCGGGACGGTTCAATGATGGTTTCGCCCAAAATCCCTCCGGAAATCGTGCATACCGCACAGTTGGAACGACATATAACGCCGGAGCGGGCAACCGGGCGTCAGGGCTTGGTCGAAACGTCCCATTCGCCAGCCGTTCCCTTGTGAGTTCGCGCCATCGGAAGCGCGCGGCGCGCGTCTGCCACATGCCCGCCAAAACAGGAACCGGGGCGCCTCATTCAGACGCTCCGGTTCCCTCGCATTCGTTGCTTCGCGCCGGATTGCCTATGGCTTGACGGTGAACGTCGCTTCCATTCCCGCGCTCAGGTGCGGCAGGCCGCTCTCACCCGGCAGCAGGTCCACGATCGTGTACGTGCCTGGTTCGAGGCCGGTCAGCACCAGTTGGCCCTCACCGCCCGGCGCGATCGTCGCCTGGCCGATCAGTTCAACGCCATCCGGCAACGTGCCACCCGTGCTCCGCAGAACGGTTCCGGTGGTCACCCCCTCGTCCAGCCGTAGCACCAGCGCCTCATGCACGCCATCGGTCGGGTTCGCCAGGTTCAGCACAACCTCCCCGCTTGTCGCGGATGATGGATTCAATGTGTAGCTCGCGTCGCCAAACGTGACGTCGATCACCGACGCGCCTTCCGGCGCCTGGACCGGCAACGGTTCCCCGCTTTGCAGCACCCAGGTTGGAAGCCCCTGTACGCGCTGGTGCGTCAGCGTCCAGCGGCTCGCCATCAGTTGCGAGGCGGTTACATAGGTCACATCCACCGTCACGGTGGTCTCGTCCACCACCTGGAGATTGGAAACGTCCAGCAGGCGAGTGGTGGTCGCCTCCTGGACCTGGGCCAGGTCGACGAACAGGCTGGCCTCCAGCGGCTCGTCGATCCCGAACATGGCCCCGCGCCACAGGTCGCTGGTCAGCGAGGCGTAGGTCTCGAAATCACGCTCGTTCAGGCAGGAAACCAGGGCGGTCACCACCCCGGTGAGATCGTCCATCACGGGAGCGTTTGGATCGGTGGGTTCCTCGTCCGCCACTGGCGTTGCCTCATCGGAAACTGGCGTCGCCACATCCGCCACCGGCGAAGCGGCCGGGCTCGCCGTGTCCACCACTGGGGTCGCGATGATCGCGGCCGGGGATGCCGCGGGCGTGGCTGGTTCGCTCGTAACCGGCGTCGCCTCGCTCGCAACCGGCGTCGCCCCAGTGGTCACGG
>CAZUPA010000097.1:0-7533 GCA_964622205.1 uncultured Sphaerobacteraceae bacterium | reverse complement strand
TCGCTCGTAACCGGCGTCGCCTCGCTCGCAACCGGCGTCGCCCCAGTGGTCACGGGCGAGGCCGATGGAGTGGCGTCGTCAGTCGCAACCGAAGCGTGACCGGCCGTCACTGGCAGCGTGTCGGCCCGCGTGATCACGCAGGCCAGCGGCCCGGTTGGAATGTCTGCGCCGGTCCCGTCGTCCTGGGCGAGACCACCGGCCACGACGCTCCCGGCCATCAGCGCGGCGAGCGCGAGCGCGGTTACTCGCTGGCGAAGCGTGCTTGGCGGAACACGCTGGGCATGCTGGGTCACGAAATGGGTCCTTCCTCGAATGGGTGTCCCCCGGTTTGGGCCCATGGCTTCTCCATGGGAGGCGCCGCTGGGCGTCCGGGGTGTTCTGATGCCGTGATGCACGAGGCCTGGCATGGGAGATCCAACGCAGACGGAGGGGTGTCCGTACACCCTTTCGCGAGATTGTATCACCCTTGACCACGACGTCCCGCTCACATGGCCATTAACGCTTTTCGGGGCTGGCCGTTTCAGTGGGCATCGAGGAGCGGGCGTGCATCCATACATCACGCGCCAGCGGCCAACGCACGACCCCGGGGAGGAATTCCTCCCCGGGGTCGTGCGTTGGCTGAGAAGAATGGACGGCGGCGGCGGGTCAGATTCCGGCGGCGACTTCACCCAGGTGCATGGCGCTGGCGATCATCAGGCTGCTGGAGAAGGGGAAGAGTTCGCTGGAGTCGATGGCTTCGGTGTCGACACTGACGAGCATGGTGATAACCATGACGTTGCCAACCGGCGCGATGACCATCTGCATCGTGAGGACGGCGGAGCCCTGCTCCATGACGAGGTTGGCGACGATGACCTCGACACCGTCGAGATCGACGCGTTCGATTGAGGATTCAGCCATCTGAGGACTGTCGAGCCCCGAGGCGAGCTGCTCTTCGAACTCGTCGAACAGGTCCGCGTCGATCGCTTCTTCCACCACGATGTAGGTCACGATGGCGGCGGTCATGGCGCCCGGTATGGCCAAGGGATCGGTGTCGATGCCCTGGGTGACGTGGCCGATGGCCCCATCGAGGTCGCCGAGCCCGGAGGAGAAGGCATCGACGAGCGATGGGTTCCGGGGAACACCGTCGACCGGGGCCTTGAAGCCTTCGGGCAGTTCCTCATCGGTGAACGGCGTATCGGTCGCGGCATCGACCAGTTCGGCGCGATCGGCGGCCAGCACCTCTTCGACGATGGCCACGTATGCCGGGTTGGCCGCGGTCGTTTGCTTGAGGCCGGTTTGGGCATGGGCCGCGCTTCCCATGGAGGCGATGAGCCCGGAGACGAGCAGGAGGCTGGCGATCAGGCGTTTCATGGTGGGTTCCTTCCCGGTTGTGCCTGGCTGGACGCGTTCCAGAACGTCGTTCGGTGAACCCACCATAGAACCGGATCGCCGTGGATACATCGGCAAGTGCTACCCAATCGTGGCCGGAACCGGTGTGGTCACGTGGGTAATAACTACGCGCCACGCGCCTGGCGAGGCTGCTTCAGGAAGCGCCCGGCCGCGCGTTGAGCCTGGCGGCCCGCCGGGTGAGATGGTCGCGCTCAGGGAGACTGGACGCCTTTCGAGCCGCCTCGGCGTAGAGCCGCGCCGCTGTCGTCAGGTCGCCGTCCTTTTCGTGCAGGTAGGCCGAAACGGCGGTGTAACGAGGCAGGGCGGGATCGAGTTCCGCCAGGGCGGCGAGTCCGGCCCGTGGTCCCATCGCTTCGCCAACCGCCACGGCCCGGTTAAGGCGGGCCACCGGGTTGTTCGTGAGACGCACCAGTTCGTCGTACCACTCGACGATTTGCGTCCAGTCGGTTTCCCCGGCCGTCTGGGCGTCGGCGTGGAGCGCGGCGATGGCGGCCTGGGCCTGGTACTCGCCCAGCCGGTCGCGGGCGAGGGCCGCCTGGAGGAGGGCGATACCCTCGGCGATCATCCGGGAGTCCCACAGGCTCCGATCCTGCTCGGCAAGCGGCACGAGAACCCCGCCAGGGCCGGTTCGCGCCGGTCGGCGGGCATGGTGAAGCAACATCAGCGCCAGCAGCCCCGCGACCTCTTCGTGGTCGATTCTGGCCGCGAGCTGGCGGGTGAGCCGGATCGCCTCGCTGGCGAGATCGACCTCGCCGGAGTACCCCTCGTTGAAGACAAGGTACAGCGCCCGCAGCACCGTGGCGACGTCTCCGGGCTGGTTGAACCGCACGCCGGAAACGGTTCGCTTCGCCCGGCTGATCCGCTGGGCCATGGTCGCTTCCGGCACCAGGTAGGCCTCCGCGATCTGGCGCGTGGTGAGGCCGCCGACCGCGCGCAGCGTGAGCGCCACGGCCGACGCCGGCGTCAGGGATGGGTGCGCGCACAGGAAGTACAACTGAAGCGTGTCGTCCACCCCGGCGTCATCGTCCAGTTCGTGCCTGGGCTCGCTTTCGACGCGCTCCTCGCGTTGCCGCCTGGCCGAATCGGCCCGAACGGCATCGAGGAACTTGCGCCAGGCCACGGTGACCAGCCAGCCCTGGGGATCCCGCGGCGGGTCGTCCGGCCACCGGCGCATTGCCTCCAGCAGCGCCTCCTGCACGGCATCCTCGGCCGCCGCGAAACCCGCTCCGCGCCGGACGAGGATACCGATGACGGTGGGAGTGAGCGTGCGCAACAGTGACTCATCCACCGGGGGCTACTCCGTGATGGTCTGGGGCACGCCGTAGAAGGGGCGAACCTCCAGCCACTCGTGGATGGGCTTGCCATCCTTTCCGGGAGCGGCGGATAACTCGCCGGCCAACTCGATCGCTCGCTCCTGGCTCTCGACGTCGACGATCATCCATCCGGCGATGAGGTCCTTGGTTTCTGCGAACGGCCCGTCGGTCACCGGCGGGCGGCCCTCGCCATCGTAGCGAACCCACAGTCCCTCCGGCGCGAGCGCCTCGCCACTCACGTACTCGCCGCTCTCCTTGAGCCGCTCGGCGAAATCGTCCATGTATGTGATGTGGGCCGTCACTTCTTCCGGCGTCCACTGGTCCATCGGGAAATCGTTGACTCCCTGTGGCGCGCCGCGGTAATGCTTGAGAAACAGGTACTTGGCCATGGTGTTCTCCTTGCGTTGGCGCCGCCCATTCGAGCGGCGTGTGTTGGATCGGCGATCAGGCTTGCCGGCGCTCGTCTTGCTGCCTGATGAGTTCCTCGACCGGAGTGGGCAAGGTCGTTTCGAAGTCGATCATTTTGACCCATGCCGGCGTCACCACGATCCGGACCATGCCATCGTAGAGCGAGTACACACCCGCCTCCCATTCGATCCGTTGCTCGGGCGTCATGTGGTACGTGCCATTCGATCGCATGTACTCGTCGGGAATGCCGTCTACAACGTCCAGTTCGGCGCGGCCGCGAATGAGCAGAAGTTTGGGTGGGTGGATCTCGGTGTCGATCGTCAGGGCCACCATCGGGTTTTCGCGCAGGGCGTGGAGCTTGGGGGCGTTCTTCGCCGTACACATCACGATCTCCGATCCGTTCCAGGTGAACCCGATCGGGATCGTGCGGGGCGTGCCGTCCCTGGAGATGTAGGCGAGGCGGGTAATGTCGCGGGCGAGCATTTCCTGGCTGGCTGGCCGGTTCAGGACCTCGGTAACGTCGCTTGGTGTCACGGCTCGTCCTCCTGCTTGCGTGATCCTGGACCTTCCGGCGATCCAGGTGCGTCGCGGCCCGGTGTGGCCGCGTTCACTTCCGGGACGATGCCGATTGTGGATTCTCGACATTCGGCCGCGACATGGTCCCTGGCGTCCACCAGATCCCCGGCAATCAATTGATGAAGCGCATTCGACGGTGGTTTCGGCTGATGGGAGGCTTACCTGTCGCCGCGGCCGCCGGTTCCAGCAACCGTCCGAACGATTCGAGGCGGAGCCTGGGTTCCCGCCGAGGCGCGGAAACGCCAGGGCGTATGTTCGCCCTGGCGTGCCTGTAATGTGGAGGGTCAATTGGCGCGATTACTGGCTCTCGTTGCTGGTCAGTTGCTGGACCAGGCCAGCGGCGGGACCGTACAAACGCAATGCCGTAATCCTGTCACCCTCCAGGTCCCACACCGCTACATAGGGAACGCGGACGTTTCGGCCGGTAGCCGGGATGCCCACAAAGTCTCCAGTATGTTTCCCGACGAAGACCATCTCGGCGTATGCGGTTCCCGATCCGGCCGTGAACGAGCGAATCTCGACCTTGGTGTCGAAGGCGACCCAGTGAAAGTCAATGATCGCTTGCTCCACGGCGTCCTTCCCGGCAATTTCCTGGCTCACGTCGACAAGGGTCACAACGACATCCGCGGCCATGTACGTGGCGAACGGACCCTTGCCGAGCAATGCCGCAAGGTACTCCCGCATGACCTCCTCGGTTCGCGCGCGAGACATGCGTTCCGGTGCCCGGGTGTGTGACGCCGGTTCCGCATTCAACGTGGTCGCCAGCGATGAGGCGAGCCAAGCAAAAGACGCCCACGACCGGGGCCATGCGCTTCGTGACGCCATGTTGTCCTCCTGTGATGCATTCGTTCGGTGTCGCCGCCTGGCGACCATGGAGCCATCATGGGCCATGGCGTGGGCCAAAACATCCGGGAACCTACGTATTCGTTCGATGGGTCTGTGCATGGGCGGTCGTGGACGGTCAGACAATGCCCTCGCGGACCGCGGTACTCGCGGCCGCCGTTCGTGAATCCACGCCGAGCTTGATGAGGATCCGGGTGACGTGGGTAGTGGCTGTGCGATAGCTGATGGAGAGCGTGTCGGCGATAACCTGGTCGGTTCGCCCTTCGGCCACGAGCCGGAGCACCTCGAGCTCCCGCGACGAGAGGCCGAAGGGAGATGCGGGTTTCCCCCGCAATGGCCGATCCAGCGGGAGGTCCATCGCTTCAGCGAGGGTTTTCTCGATCGGGCGGCTGGCGCCAGCTTCCCAGGCCATGTCGAACGATGCCGGCCCCAGGGCCTTGCGGGCGGCCGCCACCGCCGACGAATATTCCACCTTCATCATTCCCGGTTCGGGCAGATTCCGCGTCGAGCGGATATCGGCGGCCGCGCCCAGCAGACCGGCTCCCTCCGCGACTCGCCCGAGGCGAATGGCGACGATCGCCAACCCGGCTAAGCTGTTGGAAAGACCGGTCGGATCGCCAAGGTCGCGATAACGGGAAAGCGCCTCCCGGAATCGTGCCGTGGCGGCGGTCGGGTCTGTTTCACTCGTTGCCACCGCCAGGTTGTGAAGGGCATTCGCGATGCCCCACGGATCGGCCCGGCGCGACCAGAGTTCGAGCGCTTCCTCGTTCAGTTCACGAGATCGGATGATCTGGCCCTGCTCGTACGCCATGGCGCCCAGGCTGGAGAGGATCATGCCGCTCATATGCTCGGCAAATCCGGCGAATGGGCGCGCTCTTTGCACGGCGGAAAGCGCTTGCTCCCAGGTCATCAGGGATTCTCCAAAGCGTCCCTGGATACGTGCCAGCGACCCAAGCACGTAGAGTGCCATACCGGTGTGGAGGGGGTCGTGTGCCGCCACCGAGAGTTCGAGGCACTCCCTGGCATGCTCCTCGCCCGCGCCGAAGTCCCGCTGGTCGAGCGCGAATCCCGCGGCGGCGTACAGGACCTCGGCCTTCGTCCCGGGAGGCATCTCGCCGGGGAGCGCCAGGACAGCGCCCAGCCATCGCCGCGCCTCTCGTGCCCGGCCATGCACGTACCACGGTTTCCATAATGCCGCGGCCAGGCGCACCGCAAGGCTGGCATCGCCCAGCTTGGTGGCCGTCACGAGCGCGGCCAGGTAGTTGGGATGGTCCAATTCGAAGCAGGCAAGCACCTCGCTAGCTTCGGGTCCTTCAATGCTCGGTCGCAGGCGTTCGGCGATGTCGCGGAAATGGTTGGCGTGCCTGAGCCTGATCGCGTCATGCTCCCCGCGGATGTCCAGTTGTTCGATCCCGTAGTCGCGGATGACCTGTAGCGTGGTATACCGCGACACCGGAGCGTCGTCAGTCAGCCGTACCACCAGGCTGTGGTCGATGAGCGAGGCGAGGTCATCGGTGACATCGCGGCCGCCGATCGCCTGGGCCGCTTCGAAGTCGAAGCTCCCGGCCAACACCGAAAGGCGGCGCAAGAGTTCCTGCTCGCCCAGGGACAGGAGTTCGTAGCTCCAGGCGATGGTATTGCGCATTGTCTGCTGGCGCTCGGGGAGGTCGCGATTGCCTCCGCTCAGGAGCGGCAGGCTCTGTTCGAGCCGGGCGCGGAGTTCATCAAGCCCAAGCAATTTAAGCCTGGCGGCCGCCAGTTCTATTGCCAGGGGCAGGCCGTCCACCCGGCGACATATTTCGGCGATAGTCGCGGCACGAGCGCCGGTAACGCTGAAATCCGGCTGCACGGCACATGCGCGCGATATGAAGAGCCGCACTGTTTCCACGTTGGCGATCGCTTCCGGATCCCGGGAATTCTCGGCCGCAAGCTCCATTGGCGGAACGGGAAACTCGTGTTCTCCGGATACACGCAGGCGAGCGCGGCTCGTCACGAGCATGGTTATACGGGGGCAGGCCCGCAGGATTTCGACGAGGCTGGGCGCCTCGGATGCCACCTGTTCGAAATTGTCGAGGACGAGGAGCAGGCGCTTGTCCCCAACCGCCTGTGCCAGTCGCTCCCTGGGCACGAGTTTTCCATCGTTGGAGATCCCCATCGCGCGCATCGCCGTAGGCACGACAAGCGCGGGGTCCATGACCGTTGCCAGCGACACGAACCACACGCCATCGGGAAAGCTGTCCTCGGTGGCCCGTGTTGCATGCCGGGAAAGTGTCGTCTTGCCAACGCCGCCCGGGCCGGTAAGCGTCAGCAGGCGAGTCTCATCCCTGAGGAGCAGCGTGATGACCGAGAGCAGTTCGGTTGTACGACCGATCAGCGGTGTGAGGGGCCGCGAACGAGACCCATTCGATTCGAGGAAGCTGGTGTGGTCCATTGGGCGCCACATCTTCCGTTGAGGCGTGTTCTGGTTCATTCAGTATGGGCCGGCCAGTTTGGGCCGTCAATCCATGACTGCTCCGCCCGGAATGCCATTGGGCCGGTTGCGGTCCCGCACTCCCCGGGGAGCGCGGACTTCCTCACCACCAGACACTGGCCGGCCAAACTTCTGCGATGATGGTGCCAGCCGCCCGGCGTACTCACCGGCGAGGCGAACGAACCGCTCGATGCAGGAGAATTGTCAGGTCATGAGCAACACCCATCAGGAAGTCGTGGAATGGTTGGAGGAACGCCAGGGTCGCTTTATCGGCATCGCCGACCAGATTTGGCAAAATCCCGAACTCGCGCTGGCCGAGCATAAGGCCTGCAAGCTCCAGTCGGACGACCTCGCCGCCGATGGGTTCACGATCACCGGCAATGTCGGCGACATGCCGACCGCCTTCATGGCCGAGTGGTCGCGGGGCGAGGGCGGCCCGATCATCGGCTTCCTTGGCGAGTACGACGCCCTGCCCGGCCTTTCCCAGAAAAACCAGGATGAGCAGTCGCCCATCGTGGTCGACGGTCCCGGCCA
>CAZUPA010000096.1:8204-12203 GCA_964622205.1 uncultured Sphaerobacteraceae bacterium | reverse complement strand
CGATTGGCGGGATGAGGAGCTGGTCCTCATCTCGGCCATCGAGCACTGGAGCTATTGCCCGCGACAGTGCGCGCTGATTCACCTTGAGCAAACGTATGACGAGAACATCTTCACGCTGCGGGGAAGCCGGGCGCACGAGCGGGTTCACCAGGAGTCGGTGGCGACCGAGGACGGCGTTCGTATCGTGCGGGAGATGCCGCTGTGGTCGAACCGGCTGGGGCTGATCGGCAAGTCGGACGTGGTGGAGTGGCATGGGGAGACGCCGTTTCCAGTTGAGTACAAGGTGGGCAAACGGCGGACCTGGGAGCACGAGATGCTGCAACTCTGCGCCCAGGCGATGTGCCTTGAAGAGATGCTGGGCGTGACCGTTCCGGCGGGAGCGGTGTATTACGCGGGATCGAAGCGGCGGCGCGAGGTGTCGTTCGCCGAACCGGCGCGGGAAAGCGTCCGTCAGGCGGTGACCGATATCCGGGCGATGCTCCAGGGGGACCGGCTGCCGCTTGCCCTCGACGACAGCCGTTGCCCGAACTGCTCGCTGGTGGATGCGTGCGCGCCGGGGATTACGGCACATCCAGCGGTGATCCGGGGTCACTATTCGGAACTGTTCCGGCCGAACGACTGACGGAGGCGCACCGTGCGACAACTGCTCAACACCCTCTACGTGACGCGCCCGCGAGCCTACCTGCATCTCGATCACGACACCGTGCGGGTGGAGGTCGAGCGAGAACTGCAACTACAGGCGCCGCTGTTGCAACTTGGCGCGATCGTGCTGTTCGGCGATGCGCTGGTGTCATCGGCCTTGCTGGCCCGGTGCGCCACGGATGGCCGAAGCGTGGTGTGGCTGGACCGCAACGGCAAGTTCCAGGGTCGGCTGGAGGGTCCGACCAGCGGGAACGTGCTCCTGCGGCGTGCCCAGCACCTGGCGTTGAGCGATCCGGCGCGGCGGATGGAGATTTCCCGCTCGATGCTGGCGGGCAAGATTCGCAATTCGCGGTTTGTGCTGCAGCGGGCGGCCCGGGAGTCACGCGTGCCCGAGGAGGCGGAGGAGTTGCGGGAGGCGGTGGATCTGCATGCGGCGGTCCTGGAGCGGCTACCAGGCAGGACCAACCTCGACATCATGCGGGGCGATGAGGGAGAGGCGGCGCGAGCGTATTTCGGGGCGTTCAGCCTGATGGTGCGTGAACGCCGGGATGCGTTCGGGATCGACACCCGGAACCGGCGTCCGCCGCGCGACCCGATGAACGCGACGCTCTCCTTCCTCTACACGCTGCTCAGGAGCGATTGCACGTCGGCGCTGGAGGGGGTGGGGCTCGATCCGCAGATCGGGTATTTCCATGCGCTGCGGCCGGGTCGTCCTGCGCTGGCGCTGGACCTGATGGAGGAGCTACGGTCGGTGATGGCGGACCGGTTGGCGCTGACGCTGGTGAACCGGCGGGAGTTGACGCCCGAAGACTTCGACCATCACGACGGTGGGTCGGTCTACCTTAATGAGTCCGGGCGGCGAACGGTAATCACGTCCTACCAGAAGCGGAAAGAGGACGAGGTGGATCATCGCGTGCTGGGCGGGAGGACGCCGCTGGGGCTGGTTCCGCATCTCCAGGCGCGGTTGCTGGCCCGTCATCTGCGAAACGATTTGCCGCATTACATTCCGTACCTGATGCGATAGGGAGGGTGAGGCGATGCCCCGGGGAATGCTGGAGGTGCTGGTGGCCTACGACGTATCGACCGAGACGAAGGAGGGAAAGAAGAGGCTGCGGAAGGTGGCGACCGCGTGCTGTGGGTTCGGGCAGCGGGTGCAGAACAGCGTGTTCGAGTGCAGGGTGACGGCGGCTCAGTTGGAGCAACTGGAGGACAAGCTGCTGGGGATCATCGACGTGACCGAGGACCGTTTGCGGATCTACCGGCTGCCGCCAGAGCGGGAGCGAGCCGTGCGAGTGTATGGGCTGGTGCCGCCGCACGACCCGCGGGAGCCGCTCATCGTGTAGGTCACTCTGGCGTTCTGCTTTGGTGTGGGACGAGGGTTGAAACCGACAGGGCGTCCTGGCCATTGCCTTGCGTACTGCGTTCGTGCGGGACGCAAGGCAATGGCCGCTCAGGGGGCGGACTTCGTCCGGAGATGCCTCGCAAGCTCGGCATGACGACTTTGGTGCGGTCTGGCGCGAGGGAGCAATGAGGCGGCGGCGTGGTTACTCCGTGATGAGCCAGTTGTTGTGGGGGCGCTTGCGGGTGTAGCGGCCGCCGGGGAGGTCGTCCTCCGTGCGGATGGTCCACTGGAGGAGTTCGGTGGTGAGCTGGAGCTGGCGGGCGGCATGGGATGGGTGGCCGAAGAGGTTGTTCAGTTCGGCGGGATCGGCCGCGATGTCGTACAGCTCGCCGTTGCCCTGGCTGTCGAAGATAAGCTTCCAGTCGTCCATGCGCACCATCTTCAGGTTGCCGCTCTGGGTGACGCTGTTGAGTTCGTCGAAGGTGGGGCCTTCGTAGGGGAAGTGGAGCGGTGGGCGTTCGGCGGCGGTGTAGTGGATGCCGCCGACGCCGAGTTCGGCATACACGCTCCGGAACTCTTCCGCAGGGAAGGGCTGGCCGGTGAGGATCGGCCAGAGGCTACGGCCCTGGACGCCATCGGGGATCGGGAGGCCGAGCATGTCGCACAGCGTGGGGAAGACGTCGACGAGGGAGACGAATTCGTCGCGGGCCGGTGAGGGGGCGATGCCGGGACCGTGGAATATGAGCGGCACGCGGACGAGGCATTCGGGGAGGCCGACGCCCTTGCGCTGGAGGCCGTAGTCGCCGGCGTAGTCGCCGTGGTCGGACATGAAGACGACGAGGGTGTGGTCCGCCTGGCCGAGGGCTTCGAGGTGGTCCATGAAGCGGCGGACCTGGTCGTCGATGAAGCGGATCATGCCGAGGTAGATGCCGCGATACTTCCTCCACGCATCGTCATGGCCGGGTCGCTTTTCCTCGATGAGGGCGCGCATCCAGCGCCACTTGTCGCCCTTGGCGTCGATAGCTTCCGGACCGGCGAGACGGTCGGGGATTGATTCCTCCGGGAACATGCTGAACCAGGGTTCGGGAACCTGGTAGGGGTTGTGGGGTTCGGGGAAGCTGAGCCAAAGGAAAAAGGGGGCGGTGGGATCGTGCTGGTCAAGGCAGGCAATGGCGTCGCTGACGACGCGGTGGGGGAGCTGGCGTTCGGGCGGGAAGGGCGTGGGCTCCATGTGGACGGTGTGATCGAGGGCGTGGAGCCAGCCGTCGAAAGCGGCGTCTTCGAGGGTGCGGCGATCCGGGCGGCCACCACCGGTATGCATGTAGGAGGATGACCAGTCGAAGGCGTCTTCACCGAGGAAGCTGTGGTTCTTGCCGGCGAGATAGGTGGCGTAGCCGTGCTCGCGAAGCGTGGCGGGGAGGTCGGCGAGGGCGAAGGCGTTCTTCAGGCCACTGTTTTCGCGGACGCGGGTGGCCTTGGGATAGCGGCCGGTCATGAGGCTGGTGCGGGCGGGACCGCAGGTGGGCATGGGCGTGTAGGCGCGGTTGAAGCGAACGCCGCCTTCGCCGAGCGAGTCGATGAAGGGCATGGGATCGAGCGGGTAGCCTTCGGCGCGGGAGAAATCGGCGCGCTGCTGGTCGGTCATGACGATGACGATGTTGGGACGGTTCGGCATGGGTGTCCTCAAGGCGATATGGGCTGGTTCATGCGGCGACATGGTAGCCGATGGCGCCGGGTCGTGGTGGAAACCGCCCCGGGGGGTGGGGTGGCGAGGCGGATCGCGCTCCTAGACTTGCGGAAAGGCTTGCGCGGGGAACCCGGAGCGTTGCCGGTGAGAGCGCGCGATCATTGGAGGAGCGAGACGAGATGACTTCCCTGACCCGAAGGACCCTGCTTGGAGGGGCGATCGTGCTGCCCGTCGCGGGGCTGACCCTGCGGGGCGTCACGGCCAGCAAGCAGGACGCCGCGTCCGATGGCACGCCGGAGGCATCGCCGCAGGCGTCCCCGGCGGCGTC
>CAZUPA010000096.1:0-8104 GCA_964622205.1 uncultured Sphaerobacteraceae bacterium | reverse complement strand
GGCGTCCCCGGCGGCGTCGCCGGTCGCCTCTGGCGAGATCGTCATCGAGGCGCAGGACATTCTGTACAACATTACGGAGATTCACATTCCGGCCGATGCCGACACCACGATCACGCTGGTGAACAAGGGCGTGCTGGAGCATGACCTGGTGATCGACGATCTCGACCTCGCCACCGAGTTGCTGAAGCCAGGCGAGGAAGGGAGCATCGTGGTGAATGCTCCGGCGGGCGAGTACGAGTACTACTGCACCGTGGCCGGTCACAAGGAACTCGGCATGGTGGGCACGATCATCGCGGAGTAGCGACAACAACGAGAAACCGGTCGAATGGAGACGCGAGGTTCCGGCGTTGGCCTGGACCTCGCGCTATGCCGTTCGCGCAAGCTCCCCCCCTTTGGGATAGCGACGAACCACCCTTCGACTGGCGAGAAACCACCCCATCGCCAGAGGCTCCCTGTCCCCCCTTCATCCACCCTAGTAGTACGCGAATGCGTGCATTTCCAGCGTCGTGTTGGGGTAACACAAGGGAGTGGACCATGGAACACCGGCCTGAAGAATCGAAGCGCTTCAACGTCAGTCGCCGCAACCTGCTGGGTGGGATTGGGGTGGCGGCCTCCGTGCCCGTGGCGGGCACGATCCTCGGAGGGATGCGGATTGGAGACGCCGCGGCCCAGGATGGCCTGCCCGACGAGGTCAACGACATCATCCGGTCACGCGAGCTTTCGCCGGAAGATGTGACCGCCGCGCTGGAAACGTACATGCCGTCCGGCAAGATGGACGACTACCTGATGTTCACCTCCAGCGGGCACGCGGGGCAGGTGTACGTCATTGGCGTGCCGTCGATGCGGGTATACAAGACGATCGCCGTATTCACGCCGGAGCCGTGGCAGGGCTACGGGTTCAGCGAAGAGACGAAGGCGGTGCTCGCCGGTGGCGACATCAACGGCAAGTCGATTACCCACGGCGATACCCACCACATCGCCCTCAGCGAGACCGAGGGCGACTACGATGGACAGTTCTGCTTCATCAACGAGAAGACGCACGGCCGGATCGCGGTGATCGACCTGCGCGACTTCGCCACGAAGCAGATCGTGAAGAACCCGCTGCTGGTGAGCGAGCACGGCGGCTGTTTCGTGACGCCGAACACCGAGTACATCCTGGAGGCCGACCAGTATCCGACCCCGCTTGGCGTGGGCGAGTACGCGCCGATCAGCGAGTTCCAGGAGAAGTACCGCGGCGCCTGCGTGCTCTGGAAGTTCAACCGCGAGGCGGGCCGGATCGTGCCGGAGGAGTCGTTCGCGATCGAGACGCCGCCGTACGGGCACGACCTGGCGGACGCGGGCAAGGGCGCCAGCGCGGGCTGGGCGTTCTGGAACTCGTTCAATTCCGAGATGGCGACCGGCGGCATCATGGACGGGAACCCGCCACTGGAGATCGGCGCCTCGCAGCGTGACATGGACTACATGCATGTCATCAATTACCAGAAGGCGGCGGACCTGATCGCCGAGGGCCGCGGCGAGAAGCTGAAGGATTTCAACTTCATTCCGATGCAGATGGCGATCGACGAAGGGCTGATGTTCCTGGTTCCGGAGCCGAAGAGCCCGCACGGCGTCGACATCGCGCCAGACGGCAACCTGATCGTGGTATCCGGCAAGCTCGACCCGCACGTCACCATCTTCTCGTTCGAGAAGATCCAGGCCGCGATCGCCGCGGGCGGTCACGACACCGACCAGTTCGGGGTGCCGATCCTGCCGTTCGAGGCCTGCCTCGAGGCGCAGGTGGAACTGGGCCTCGGCCCCTTGCACACCCAGTTCGACAACCAGGGTTATGCCTACACCAGCCTGTTCCTCGACAGCGCGGTGGCGCGGTGGTCGCCGGGCACGGACGGGAACTGGGAACTGATAGAGAAGGTGCCGGTTCATTACAACGTGGGGCACATCGCGGCCGCCCATGGCGACACGGTGAACCCGGACGGGAACTTCCTGGTGGCGCTCAACAAGTGGTCGGTGGACCGGTTCCCGCCGGTGGGTCCGCTGCTGCCGCAGAACCTGCAACTGCTCGATATCCGCGCGGACAAGACGATGCGACCGCTGGCCGACATGCCGCTGGGCTTCGGCGAGCCGCACTACGCGCAAATCATCCGCACCGACCTGATCGATGCCTGGGACGCTTATCCACGCGAGGATGACCGCGTGGGATGGGACCCGATCGCGGACGACTGGCACGAGCACGGCACCAATATCGGCGACGAGCGGATCGAGGTTGACGGCACGAACGTGAGCATCTGGATGACGGTGATGCGGAGCCGGATCACACCGGACATCATCGAGGTCAACGAAGGCGATTCGGTGACGATCCACATCACCAACATCGAATCGGCGAAGGACGCCACGCACGGATTCGTGCTCGGCGGCCAGGACATCAGCCTGAGCCTGGAGCCGGGCGAGGCGGAGACCATCAGGTTCGTGGCCGATACCGCCGGCGTCTATCCCTACTACTGCACCGAGTTCTGCTCGGCGCTGCACATCGAGATGGCGGGGTACTTCCTGGTGAAGCCGAGCGCCTGACGCACGGGCGGCGGGGGCGGCTCGCCCCCGCCGCCGCCACCGGCCCGGTGAGAGGAAAGGTCCATGAACGCATCCCTGACAGACACGCCTCCACGACCAGACTCGATCGCTGACGCGCGCCGTTCGCCGGCGGCGGCCGGGACGTCGATCTTCGTTTCGTTGCGCGACCTGCTGAGCTGGCCACGCCTGGCGATGATCCTCTCGGCGGCGCTGGTGGCCATTTCCACCATCTTCCCCTACTGGGAACTGGTGCTGAACGCGCCGCAGTATCCCGGCGGGCTGAAGGTGACGCTGTTCACCCACAAGATGGAAGGCGATGTGTGGGAGGTCGATGGCCTGAACCACTACATCGGCATGATGCCCCTGGGCGACGCGGCCACGTTCGAGCGAGGCATCGCGATGTACGGGATAGGGCTGCTGGTGGTGCTGGGACTCGCGGCGGCGGTGCTGAGGCCACGGTGGACCGCCTGGCTGGCGCTGCCGATCGTCGCCTACCCGATCATCTTCTTCGCCGACCTCTATTTCTGGCTGTACAAGGCCGGGCACGACCTGGACCCGACGGCGGCGCTGAGCAGCAGCATCAAGCCATTCACGCCAGCCATCTTCGGTCGGGGCGTGGTGGGTCAGTTCTCCACCGACGCGGTGTTCATGCTGGGGTTCTGGCTCGCCACGGCGGCCGCGATCCTGGCGCTGGCGGCGATGGTTGGCCGCCTCCGGACCCGCGCGCCAAAGGTGGCCTGAATGAACGGCCCCATCGCAAAACGCCTGATGGCCACGATGGCCGTCCTCGTGCTCGCCGCGGCGTGGGCCGCGCCGGTATCGACCATGGCGGAGACTGGCGCAATCGGCCCCGCCGGGATCGAGATACCGGCCGGCGCGATCACCGTCTGCGATGACGGGTGCGACCAGGCCTCGCTGGCGGACGCCCTCGCCTCCGTCGAGGCGGGCGGCGCGGTGGTGGTCGATGGCGGCGTCTGGGACGGCCCGATCGAGATCACCACACCGGTCCACCTGATCGGACTTAACGGCGCGACGATCGAGGGGCACGACGATGGCACCGTGGTGCGTGTGTCGGCCCCGGACACGATCGTGCAGGGGCTGGTTATCCAGAATAGCGGCTCGAACTTCGACAAGGAAGACAGCGCCATCTATGTCGAAGCCGAGAACGTCCAGATCCTCGACAACCGCCTCCTCAATACCCTGTTCGGGGTGAACGTCGCCCAGGGGCACGATGGCGTGATCGCCCGCAACGAGATCCACGGCAAGGACGTGGACATGGGCGTGCGGGGCGACGGGATCAAGGTGTGGTACAGCCAGCGGATCCAGATCGTCGACAACACGGTGATTCGCTCGCGCGACCTCCTCGTCTGGTACTCGAACGACGTGAGCGTGAGCGGGAACGACGTGCGGGACAGCCGCTACGGCTTCCATTTCATGAACAGCGACAACGGGGTGGCCGAGGGCAATCGCCTCAGCGATAACTCGGTCGCGATCTACCTGATGTACGGGCGAAACTTCGTGATCCGCGACAACCTGCTCCAGGGAAGCCGGGGGCCATCGGGCCATGGGCTGGGCCTGAAGGAAATCGACGGCGTGGTGGTCGAGGGCAACGTCATTTATAACAATCGGATTGGCGTGTTCATCGACAATTCGCCGCTTTCCCCCTCGGTGTACTCCTACTTCCGCGAGAACCTGGTCGCCTTCAACGACTCCGGGTTCGCGGTACTGCCCTCCACCCGCAACAATGTCCTCTCGCGCAACAGCATCATCGACAACCTGGAGCAGGTGACGGTGCTTGGCGGCGGCGAACTAGGCGACAACGAGTGGTCGGAACACGGCGCCGGCAATTTCTGGAGCGACTACGCCGGGTACGACGCGGACGGCGACGGCATCGGCGACCTGCCCTTCCACAACGCGGTGCTCTCGGAGCAGGTGATGGCCGCCTGGCCAAACCTGCAACTGTTCCGGTTCAGCGTGGCGGCGGCGGCGGTCGATTTCGGCTCGCGGGCGGTGCCGATGTTCAGCCAGGATCCGATCCTGACCGACGCCTACCCGCTGACTTCTCCGGTGATTCCCACCAACGCGCCACTGCCCGTGGCTACCAGCAACCCGGCGTCCACCAGCCTGTGGTCGATCTTGCTGCTACTGGGTTCGGGCGCGGCGATCTGGTGGGGCGTGCGGGGAACACGGTCGCGCGGCGGCGCGACGCTCACGAATGTTCCGGAGCCAGTGGCCGGCCCGGGCGGGATCGCGATCGCCCAGGCCACGGTGAGAGGAAACGAAACATGATCGAATTCGAGCACGTAACCAAACGCTACGGCGAGAAACGCGCCGTGGACGATGTCACCTTCTCGGTGGCGGCGGGGGAGTCGATCGCGCTGTGGGGCACGAATGGCGCGGGCAAGACGACGCTGCTTCGCTGCCTGCTGGGCGCGACGAGCTTCGAGGGCACGGTGACGGTCGATGGGCACTCCTCCGGCCGGCAAGGAAAGCAGGTTCGCCAACGGATCGGCTACGTTCCGCAGATCATGCCCACGTTCGACCTGAGCGTGGAAGAGATGATCCGCCTCGTCGCGCGGCTGCGTGGAGCCCAGGCGAGAGACGGCATCGAGCAGTTGAGCACGCTGCGGCTTGGCGGAACGCTGGGACAGTCCATGGCCAGCCTGTCGGGCGGCATGAAGCAGAAGGTCGCGCTGGCGCTAGCGCTACTGGGGAACGCTCCAGTGCTGGTGCTGGACGAACCGACCGCCAATCTCGATGCCCGCAGCCAGGCCGATGTGATCGAAATGCTCGGCACGCTCCGGAAAGCCGGGCGAACAGTGATGTTCACCTCGCATCGCTGGTCGGAGGTGCGAACCCTGGCGGACCGAGTGGTCACGCTGGAGCAAGGCAGGTGCGCCGGGATCGGCTCGGTGGCGGAGATGGCGCGGATCGCGGATGACGTACACCTGCGGATCGACCTGCAGCCCGAGAGCATCGAGCCAGCGATCATCCTGCTGCGCGACAACGGCTACGCGACCGAGCAGCACGGCAGCTCCGCCGTGGTGACGGTGGATACGCGGCGAAAGGCCGAGCCCCTGGCGCTGCTGGCGCACGCGGGTCACGCGGTGACCGACTTCGATGTGGAGGGGGCGGCATGAACGCGACGACGATTCGGGCGTTGAGCCAGCGAGAGATAGCTGACGCAGTGCGTAACCGGTGGTTCATCGCCTATGCGGGGGCCTTCGTGGCGCTGAGCGTGGGGCTGGCGCTGCTGGTGATCAACAGCGCCGGGTACACGGGCATCAGCGGCTTCGGCCGGACGGCGGCCGGACTGGTGAACCTGGTGTTGTTCCTGGCGCCGTTGATGGGGTTGACGCTTGGGGCGCAGGCGATCGCCGGGGAGCGGGAGCAGGGAACGATGGCCTACCTGCTGGCGCAGCCGGTGAGCCTGTTCGAGGTGTTCATCAGCAAGTTCCTGGGGCTTGGAGTGGCGATCAGCGCGGCGATC
The DNA here is from genome assembly GCA_964622205.1 of uncultured Sphaerobacteraceae bacterium. Lineage (GTDB taxonomy): Bacteria > Chloroflexota > Chloroflexia > Thermomicrobiales > UBA6265 > JACCYX01. Next base: position 2,049 of record CAZUPA010000096.1, on the reverse strand, counting down.
GTGAGCGGGTTCGCGCTGTCGACGCTGACGATCAACATCCTGAGCGACGGGCGCGGGATCGATACGTTCTTCGGCCTGACGGGGCTGACGGTGATGCTGGCGCTGGCCTCGCTCAGCATCGGGTGCCTGATCTCCAGCCTCTCGCGCCGAACATCGTCCGCGCTGGGCATCGCGATCGTTGTGTGGCTGGTGCTGGTGCTGATTGGCGACCTGGGGATGATGGGCACGGCGGTGGCGATGAAACTCTCGCCCGGTGAACTGCTGGGCATGGTGCTGCTGAACCCGCTGGAGATTTACCGGATCGCCTCGATCGACCTGCTGCGCGATTCGCTCGAACTGCTTGGGCCATCCGGGTTGGTGGCGCACAAGTGGTTTGGCGACGGGATCCGGCTGGTGCTGTCTCTTCTGCTTCTGCTGTGGATCGTCGTGCCATTGGGACTGGCCTACCTGGCGCTGGCGCGTGAGGAGAAGCGGTGATGACTGGTCCGCGTTTTCGGCTTGCGATGGCGATGGCCGCGGCGCTGCTGGTGCTGGTTCTGGTGGCCTGCGGTGGGGAGGACAAGGTCAGCCTCGACCCTCCGGAGATCACCTATGGCGAGGACATTTCCGAGATGGGCATGTTCGTCACCGATCCCCGGTTCACCGTGGCGGCGCTCCCCGAGGAAGGCGACTGGATCCTGTTCGACGATATCGGTGAGTTGCTGAAGTACCACGACCGGTTCCCCGGCACGGAATTCCAGGTAACGTGGGTTAACGACTTCCACACCGAGGAATGGCTGAAGGCGGAAGACGCCTGGTACCTGCAAAGCAGCGAGTTCAACTCGCCAATGGGCTGGCAAGTGGCGGCGTTCGCGAACGAGGACGAGGCGCTCGCCTTCCAGGCGGAGTACGGCGATGAGCTGATGACGTGGGACGAGGCGAACGCGATTGAGTGGACGGATCCGCCAGCGCCCGCGAACCAAGGTCACTGACCGCGCGCCCGGACTCTTGCGCCTTCCTCGAAACGCGGGGACGATGTCGCGAAGAGATTCCGGCCCACGCGGGCGGGGATGTGTCGAGCATACAAGGCGGAGGAGCAGCCAGGATGGACACACGGGAGCGGCCCGAGGACAGGGTGGATGGCGGTTCGCGGCCAAGCGACCTGAAGATCACGGACCTGCGAACGGCGACGGTTGGCTGGGGCAGCTGGCACTTCACGCTGGTGCGGATCGACACCAACCAGGGGATCAGCGGCTGGGGCGAGGTGCGGGACCTGGCGAGCAAGAACTACGCGCTGATGCTTAAGCACGTATTGCTGGGCGAGAACCCCTGCAACCTGGACAAGCTGTTCCGCAAGATCAAGCAGTTCGGTCATCACGGGCGGCAGGGCGGCGGTGTCTGCGGCGTCGAGATGGCGCTGATGGACCTGGCGGGCAAGGCCTACAACGCGCCCGCCTACGCCTTGATCGGCGGCAAGTTCCGCGACCGCGTCAGGATGTATTGCGACACTCCCAACGAACCGACCGGCGAGGCGATGGGCCGCGAACTCAAGCGGAAGGTCGACGAAGAAGGCTGGACCTTCCTGAAGATGGACGTTGGCGTGCAGCCGCTGATCGGCGTCGAGGGTGCGCTGAGCTGGCCGCTGGGGATGCTGCCAGGCGATTCCGTGGACCGGGTGGAAGAGGAACTGTTCAACAGCCGGCAACTGATGCACCCATTCACCCACGTACGGTTGACCCCGAAGGGCATCGACCTCATCTGCGAGTACGTGGCCGAAGTGCGGTCCGTCGTGGGCGACCACGTGCCGATCGCCGCCGATCACTTCGGTCACATCGGGGTCGACGACTGCATCCGGCTGGGGCAGGCGCTGGAGCCGTACAACCTGGCATGGCTGGAGGATCTGGTGCCGTGGCAGTACACCGACACGTGGGTGCAACTGGAGCGGACCCTGAACACGCCGGTCTGCACCGGTGAGGATATTTACCTGCTGGACGGGTTCAAGCCATTGCTGGAAGCCCGCGCGGTCAACGTCATCCACCCGGACCTGGCGACCAGTGGCGGGATCATGGA
>CAZUPA010000095.1:0-12320 GCA_964622205.1 uncultured Sphaerobacteraceae bacterium | reverse complement strand
TCCACATCGGCCTCGGCAGCCAGGCCTACAACGCGTCGATCGGCAGGTGGGACAATGTCCGCGCCGACACCGAACGCACCCTCGTGCTGCTCCAGCGCTGACGCCGGCATCGCTCGCCCCGTGGACATTGAACGCAAGTCTGAGTAAGAAAGTCGGATATCGAGTATCATCGGCTCGACTGGCCCCTGTCAGCCAACTACTCAGCGAAGGATGCATTCCGTGACCCCAGGAACCGCCAATCCGGCCACCATCGGCGCCCAGTGGTCCGCCGCCGAAATCGAGCGGCTCGCCACCGCGCTCAGCCGTCGCAAACTGCTCACCGCCAGCTTCGCCACGGCCGTGCTCGCCGGGTTGAACCACGCCTCGGCCCAGACGCCAGTCGATGGCGGGTGGACCTTCCTTGACGACAAGGGCAACCAGATCACCACCCCGGAACAACCCGTCCGGATCGCCGCCGACCTCATCGCGGCGGCCGCGCTCTGGGACTTCGGCATCCGCCCCACGGCCGTCTTCGGCTGGGACGTGAACGCCGACGACACCTTCAACGTCGCCGCCGGATCGGTCGATCGCGACGCCGTGGAGGTCATCGGCAATGTCACCGTGCCGTTCGATCTCGAACGCGCGGTCGCCGCCGCGCCCGACCTGATCGTCACGCTCGATGGCGATCCCGCCGACCCAGCGTCGTACTGGAGCATCGACCCGGAGATCGTCGACCTCGTGCGCGAGATCGCCCCGCTGCTGGCCATCAACTCGAACGCCATCCGCACCGACCTGGTGGTGGGCCGCTTCGCCGAACTCGCGGCCGCGCTGGGCGTTGACCTGGACAGCGAGCCGGTCGTCACCGCCCGCGCGGAGGCCGAGACCGCCGCCGCGAACCTGGTCGCCGGGATCGAAGCCAATCCCGGCATCCGCTGCCTCTTCATCTACCCTGCTGAAGACACGATCTACGTGGCCAACCCGAAGGTGGTCTCCGACCTGATCTACTTCCGCGAACTGGGCCTGGAGACGCCGGAACTCGACGTGTCCGATACCGAGTATTGGGAGTTCCTTTCCTGGGAGGAATCGGCCAAGTACCCGGCGGACCTGATCTTCACCACCACCCGCGCGCCGATGACCGTGGACGACCTCAAGGCTCATCCAGTGTTCGGCCAGTTGCCCGCGGTTCAGGCCGGACAGCTCGTTGCCTGGAACGACACCCACGTCATCAGTTACCAGGGTCTCGCCACCCTGCTCACCGAAACCCTCGACGCCGTCAGCGCGGCCAGCGCGGCCAGCGTCGTCGCCGGCTGATCCGTCATGGGCAATTGCGGTACCGGGGCATCGCGGGTTGACCAGTGATGCCCCGGTTTCTCTGGGGGTACGATCAGGCAATGGAATCAGGAGACATGACCTCCATCACGATTGCCATCGACCCCGATATTGACCAGGAGCTTGAGCGCATCGCGAGGACGAGCGGGCACGGCAAGCCGGAGATAGCGCGCGACATTCTGGTCGGCTGGCATGAGGATCAGGCGGACATACGTCACGCCTCCGAGGTGGTTGCCCGGAACGAACCAGCCTCGTCCAGTTCCAACGTCAGGCGACGACTCGGTCTGGAACGCTGACTGATCCCAGGTCCGCTTGATCGCGTGAGGCGCCTGCCTCCAGGCTGGCCTGCCCAGACCGGTCTTCAGCAGGAGCCGGTATGCTCCTGAACACGCCCCGGAATGCACGGATCTCCGGCCCGCGTAGCGGGTCTGGAGATACTGTCCCCGACCAATCACATCACGCTTCCGCCCATGCGCATCTGGCCGCGCCGTGCCACACTGAGGGTCCACCTACACGCCCCTCGTTCACGGGAAGGACCGTCATGAGCACCACACCGGCGCCTATCAGGATCAGCGTCCAGCTTCAGCCCCAGCACGGAACCTGGGAATCGTTGCGCAAGGCCGCCATCGGCGCCGACGACCTCGGCGTGGACACCGTCTTCAACTGGGACCACTTCTACCCGCTGGCTGGCGACCCCGATGGGTCCCATTTCGAGGCCTACACCACGCTCGCGGCCTTCGCCGAGGTCACCTCCAACGCCCGGATCGGCTCGCTCGTGACCTGCAACTCCTACCGCAACCCGAACCTGCTCGCCGACATGGCCCGCACCATCGACCACATCTCCGGCGGGCGATTCATCCTCGGCATCGGTTCCGGCTGGGCCGAACGCGACTATCTCACCTACGGCTACGAATTTGGCACAGTGGGAAGCCGCCTCAAGGACCTCGGAACCAGCCTGCCGATCATTCGCGAGCGATTCGGCAAGCTGAACCCTGGCCCCGTCAACGGCTCCATTCCGATCATGATTGGCGGCAAGGGCGAAAAGGTCACGCTCCGCCTCGTCGCCCAGTACGCCGACGTCTGGCACACTCACGGCGCGGACGCCGAAACCCTCGCCCACCGGCTCGGCGTGTTGCGCCAGTGGTGCGAGAAGGTTGGCCGCGACCCCGCCGGAATCGAACTGATGACCGACGCGAAAATCGACGAACTGGACCAACTCGAAGGACGCCTGGAGATTGGGTTTCGGCATCTCGTCATCCGCGCCACCGGCCCGGACTACGACCTCGGCCCCCTCCGCGAACTCCTCCAGTGGCGCGACAACCGGGCCGCCTGATACGGAATCCGGGTGAATTGACGTGAAACAGCGCGGGTTCCGTGGCAAACCACCGCGCCACGGAACCCGCGGTCAAGCCAGGTCGCTTCCCGCCAACCAGGGCGCTCACCCTCGCTGGTCACCCGCTATCCGCAATGCGCCGACCACGCCCCCAGGTCCCGCTCCTTGATCACCAGCTCGCCGAACAACCGGTCCAGCGTGGCCGCTGGACCGGTTGTGAACAAACTGTTATCGCCCGTGTATTAATTTTCTGTGATGGGCCGGGCAAGGGATTGCAGGGGGCTGGACAACGCGGTAGGCTTCCGGAACACCTGCGAAATGCGTCCGGCCTCATGCGCACTTCCTGATGGCGCACCTCAGGCCGGCACTACTCCGGGGAACTACATCCTTAGTCCTTTGTGACTACAACGTGGCGAACCATACGCTGTGGTCAAGTGGATGTGGCGGCTTGGGTGCGTTCCGTTGTCTGGATCTGGTCAGACGACGTGACTCACTGTCTTACCGAGACCTCGCCGAAACGAGGAGGATACCTGGGTGGACGGTTTCATGATTCTCTTGCAGGGTTTGGTAGTCATCCTTGCGATCCTCCTTGGGGTTCGCATGGGAGGCATTGGGCTGGGCATTTGGGGACTGGCGGGCCTCGCTGTCCTTGTGTTCATTTTTGGCTTACCCCCCGGCGCTCCGCCAACGTCATCGATGCTCATCATCCTGTCGGTGATTACCGCGGCATCGACAATGCAATCGGTAGGCGGCATCGACTACCTCGTCGAGGTGGCAAAGTCGCTGCTCAAGAAGAATCCGGCGATGATTACGCTCGTGGCGCCACTCGTGGCGTTCGTGTTCACCCTGGGCGCCGGCACCGGATTCATTTACTATCCGCTGATCCCGGTCATCTTCGCCGTCGCCTACGCCAACAAGGTACGCCCCGAGCGCCCCATGTCCGTGGCCGCGACGGCCTCACAGTTCGCCATCACCGCGAGCCCGGTCAGCGCCGCCATGGCGACGCTCGTTGGACTACTGGATCCCCTGGGCTTCGGCATCGGCGACATCCTGATCGTCATCCTCCCAGCCAGTCTCATCGGCCTGATCGCGGCGTGTTTCGTGCAGATGCGGAAAGGCGCCGAACTCGATGACGACCCCGAATACCTAAGGCGGCTGGAAGCAGGAGAGATTCAGCCAGTCGACATGTCGGTGATCGAAGCCAAGGATGTTCCCCGCGAGGCGAAGCTGAGCGTCTACATCTTCCTGACCGGCATCGCCTTCATCATGATCCTGGCCATGGTCGAGAGACTTCGGCCGACCTTCCTTGACGAGAACGGGGAGATCGTCTCGTTGGCGACGGCGGAGTTGATTCAGATCACCATGGGCGTCGCCGCGGTAGCCATCGCCATTGTCTGCAAGGCCAATATCAAGACTGTCGTGACACAGTCAACGATGACATCGGGCCTCATCGGTTTGATCGCGCTCTTCGGTATCGCCTGGCTGGCCGACACATGGATCGGCGCAAACGAGACCGCGATCATCAATGTGATGGGAGACCTCGTTGGCCAATGGCGTTGGTTCATCGCCGTCGCTATCTTCATCGTTGCCGCTCTCACCACCAGTCAGGCAGCCGCCCTGGCCGCCATCGTGCCCATCGGGCTCACGCTTGGGGTACCGCCCCAGTACCTGGCCGTGTTTGCAACCGCCTGCATCGGCATCTACTTTTTCCCGGCCAATGGATCGCAAGTCACCAGCATTGCCCAGGATGAGACCGGCACCACCGGTATCAGCAAGTACGCCGTCTGGCACTCATTCTCGCTCCCCATGTTCGTCATGTGGCTCGTATCGCTGGTTGCCGGTGGCATCATCGCGACGATCTTCTACGGCACATCGTAGTGGCATGACCGGTGCCCTGGTCGACTGATCAGTCCATACGGCGACCAGGGCCGCCGGAGGTTTCATTTGTGGCGGCTCTGGGACCTGATCCCTCACGGCTCGCCCTGAACGTGACCGATTTTTCCCGAGACAGGAGTGAACGATGAGCAAGCGACGCTGGACGATGGGACCGGGCCTGAAAGTGACCGCGATGTTGGTCACGGCGGTGGTGGCGATGATGGCGCTCCCAGTCACCGCGCAGGACGCCGCGCCAGGATTCGACGGATTCATCCAGAGCGGCACCTGTGCCGCGCCGACGACCAACTTTCGAGTCAATCTCGAAAGCGATGAAGACTATGACGTTATTCCATATGTCGCCAAGACGGGAGATGACTCAACCGTCACGCTCGCGTACTACGGTGCGCCCGCGGTTCCGGGATTCGGCTTCGCCACCATCTTCACGGATGAGGACTTCTCGCTGGTGATTGCCGATCCCGAGACGGGAGACCCAGTCGCTTGCGGTGACCTGCTCCGGCCGGAAAACGACAAATTCGATCAGATCGGCCTGGCGCTTGTGCGGCTCGATCCGGTCGCCGGTTCAAACATCCAAGGGTTCGCGACGGTGGAACGCCAGGCGGTTGAACGCGAAGTCGACGCCGTGCCGACGCGAATCAGGATTCTGTTGACCTCCGATGTTGAACTCCCCACGCTGGGGACGCCCGAGGCCACGCCAGCGACCTAACCTCGACAATCCGCCGGCTACCTGCCGAGCACGCAACGTACCCAATCATGAGAAAGGGGTCCTGAATGAACAACGATCTCCTCCTGTTGAGCAACTCCAACGTCTATGGCCGCGCCTACCTTGAACACGCGCTCGAAGCAATAAGCGAGTTCCTCGAAGGCCACCGTAAAGTCCTCTTCGCCCCCTACGCGCTGAAAGACCGCGAAGGCTATACCCAGCGCGCAAGCGACACACTTTCCAAAATGGGAGTGGAAGTAACTGGACTCGAAACCACGACCGATCCGGTCAAGGCCCTCGAGGAGGCCGACGTGTTGTTCGTGGGTGGAGGCAACAGTTTTCGCCTCGCGAAGGCGTTGCAGGAATATCGATTGCTTGAACCAGTTCGGCGGCGAGTGCAGGCTGGCGAACTGGCCTACATGGGGTCGAGCGCGGGCACGAACATGTCTTGCCCGACCTTGCGCACGACCAATGACATGCCCATTCTGGAGCCATCGACGTTTGAATTGTTCGGACTGATTCCGTTCCAGATCAACCCCCACTACATCGATCCAGACCCGACCTCCACGCATATGGGGGAAACGCGAGAACTGCGCATTATGCAGTTCCTCGAGGAGAACAACGTGCCTGTCCTCGGTATGCGGGAAGGCTCCTGGCTCCGCCGCCAGGACAATGTGCTGACGCTCGGCGGCACAACCGGGGCTCGGTTGTTCGAGCGCGGCCAGGATGCACGCGAGTTCCAGGATGGCGATGACCTGTCGTTCCTGTTGACACAGGATTCGGTGTTCGACTCGCCCCTCTAGCTCTCCAGTTCGTCCCTTCGTACCATCTGTAGTGGAGAATGAGCGGTGGACAAGCAACAGGTACGTGCGACTGTAAGCGCAATGATGCCGGATGTCGTTTCCGATCTGAGTCAACTATCCGCCATTCCGTCGGTGGCGTTCCCAGGATTCCCGAGCGAACCAGTAACCAGGGCCGCCAATGCGACGCTGGACATCCTGCGCCGTTATGGAATCGAAAATGCACGCCTTCTCGATATCCCCGGTGGCTACCCGTCGGTCTATGGAGAAATCGCGGGGCCGGAGGGCGCGCCAACGGTCATGATGTATGGGCACTACGATGTCCAGCCAGCGCCAATGGACCAGGGATGGTCGACCGACCCATTCGCGCCTGTGCTCAAGAACGGCCGGCTCTACGGACGTGGGGCCGCCGATGACAAATCCGGAGTCATGCAACACGCCGCGTCGATCAGGGCGATGGGCGGAAACCTTCCCGTCAATATCAAGATCCTGATTGAAGGCGAGGAAGAGACAAACAGTCACCTCGAAGCCTATGTCGAGGCAAATCCGGAACTGTTCCAGTGCGACGTCTTCCTCATCGACGATCTGGGCAATACCAGCGTGGGAGACCCGGTGCTTTCGATTTCGGAACGTGGAAACGTTGCCTGCACCATAGAGGTGCGGACGCTCGATCATCCAGTGCATTCGGGCAAGTTCGGGGGAGCCGCGCCAGACGCGCTGATGGCCCTCATAAAGACACTCGCCGCCCTCACCGGCGACGATGGTTCGTCGGCCATTCCGGGGGTGCCGCGGTTCGACTGGGAGGGAGCCGATTTCCCGGATAGCCTGTATCGCGAGTCGTCGGGCGTCCTTGATGGCGTTAACTATGTAGGAAGTGGCACCCTGGCCACGCGCCTGTGGTCGTCCCCATCCGTCACGGTTCTGGGCATCGACGTGCCCTCCGTGGATGAAGCCTCGAACATCCTTCACGCATCGGCGCGCGCAAGGATTTCCATGCGAGTCGCATCGGGAATGGACGCGCACGAGCAACTGGCGCGACTCACCGAGCATCTCCAGGCTTCCGTGCCCTATGGGGCGCGGGTAACGATCGAACCGGGGATGGTCGGGCAACCGTTCAGGGCAAGAACCGATGGACCTGCTCTCAAGGCGGCGAGAGACGCGATGACCGAAGCATTCGGGCGAGAATCGCATCTCATCGGATCGGGCGCGTCCATTCCACTGCTCAACACGCTCGAGGCCGCCGTCCCAGGGGCCGAATTCATTCTTTGGGGCGCCCAGGACGTCGAACACGCGCGTATTCACGGAGCAAACGAGAGCGTCGATTTGGCCGAGCTGGAACGATGCATCGTGGCGCAAGTTCTGTTCCTGCAATCCTACGGCAATACGCCGGCGTCATGATCGGTTTTTGCGGGTTGGTTCTTCTTCAGACGGCCCCCTGAAAGAGAAGCACGCGATGAGCAAGCCAAGGCAGGGCGGTCGAGTCCGGAAACAAGGGGTGACCACCGAGCCCTCCAGGGTCTACGTGATCTACACGGGGGGAACGATCGGGATGCGTCGTGAGCCTGGCGATGGATACGCTCCATCGCCAGGCTATCTGGTCGACCAAATGGCCCTTATACCAGAGCTCAAATCCGACCTCCTCCCGACCTTTCACGTGCATGAGTATGAGACGCTGCTTGATTCTTCCAACATGCTCCCCTCGGATTGGTTAACCATCGCCCGCGATATCGCGGTGCAATACGACAACTACGATGGTTTCGTCGTGCTTCACGGAACCGATACCATGGCATACACGTCCTCCGCGCTCGCATTCCTCCTGCCGGGCCTGGGGAAGCCGGTTGTGGTGACCGGTTCCCAGATTCCACTGTGCGAGGTTCGAAATGACGCCCGGGAAAACCTCATCACCAGCCTGATGGTCGCTGGCCAGCCTGATCTGCCGGAAGTCTGTCTCTATTTCGGAGAACGCATCCTGCGAGGGTGCCGCGCCGTCAAGGTCGCGGCGGACCGGCTGAACGCCTTTGACTCGCCGAACTACCCACCCCTCGGTCGCGCGGCGATCTCGGTGGAAATCGCGCATGAGCACGTTCGCAATCCGCCCGCCGGCGTTGATCTCATGGCGCCGATCATGAGAAGGCCAGAGGTGGCGGCGCTACGGCTCTTTCCCGGCATCAGCCATCATCTGATTCGCGGCGTGCTTCAACCACCCCTTCAGGGACTCGTACTTGAAACCTACGGGGTAGGCAACGGACCGGATCGCGATGTTGAAATCCTCAATGCGATCCGGGAGGCGACGGACGCGGGCGTGGTGGTGGTTGCATGCTCGCAGTGCCTTCAGGGTCGAGTCAGCCTGGGGACGTACGAAACTGGATCGGCGCTCGCGCAGGCCGGAGTGATTGGGGGAGCCGACATGACCCCGGAGGCGGCGCTGACGAAGCTCACGGTCCTGCTCGGCCGGGGACTCCCTCCCCGGCAAGTCCGGGAACTCATGGAGGTAGATCTCGTCGGTGAGCTGACGCCAGCGGGGTTTGCGTAGCGCTCGGATGCCGGTCCCGGAAGTCGCTGGCGCCATCGAGTTCGATGCACGGGAGATACGGATGACAAGGCGCGGCCCTGGGAATTCGCCGCTGTGTACGTGAACCGGGTTGGTTTAGCTGAACACGAAGCCATCGCAGCCCGCCACTGAGCCGCGGAGGGCGCCCGGAACGGAAACCAGTCCGGCTTCAAATGAAGCCGCCAATGGAAATGGCTGTATATGGAAACTTCTCGAGAACGAGGACATATCAGTGTCTTCGGAGCAGCGTTTCTGGGTGTCGGCGCGATGGTGGGCGCCGGGATCTTCGCGTTGCTTGGCGAAGCCGGCACGATAGCCGGAACGGCGGTCTGGCTTTCATTCCTGATCGCGGGCGCCATCGCCATGCTGCAGGGATACTCCTTCGCGAAGCTGGGCACCCGGTATCCGTCCCGGGGGGGAACAATTGAGTATCTGGTCCAGGGGTTTGGCAACGGCCACCTGACCGGCTCCGTGTCGTGGCTCTTCTATTTGGTTGCCCAGATCGTCACAGTGATGGTTGCGCTGTCATTCGGCAGCTACGCCGGCGAACTCTTCTTTGGAAACGATGTCTCGCAAAAGGCCACCAAACTGCTTGCGCTGCTCATCATTGTCGTTATGGCGACGCTCAACCTGGAAGCCAACCGGGCGAGTGTGGCGCGTGCTCAGACGTACATCGTGTGGGCGGTGATCGCAATTCTTGGAGGATTCGCCTACATTACGCTTCGCAATGCGGATTACTCGCTCTTGTCACCTGACAACTATCCCCCGGCCACATCCATCATCTCCAGTGTGGCGCTGACGTTTTTCGCTTTTCTCGGCTTCTCCGTCGTCGCGTTTTCCGCGGCGGATTTGGAGAAACCGGAACGTGACCTGCCGAGAGCGATGTACCTGTCACTCATCCTCACGACTGTCTTGTACGTGGCCATTGCGCTCGGGGTTTACGGAATGCTTCCGCTTGATGAAGTGATCGCGGCTGGCGACACAGCCATCGCGGCGGCCGCGGAGCCAATCCTGGGAACCGCCGGATTCGTCATCATGACGCTCGCCGCATCCATATCCACATCCTCGGCCGTCAACTCCCAGTTCTTTGCCATCAGTGGCGTCGTTGGCTATCTCGCCAAAATCGGGCAAATGCCGCCAGTTTTCGGGCAACAGGCGGGAAAGAACGGTACCGTCGGCACCGTGATCTCGGCGGTCCTCGCCTCGATCCTTGCGCTGCTCTTCGATCTCTCGGCCATCGCATCCATTGGGAGCGCGGTTGCGCTCATGATTTTTGGAATGGTTGGCATGGCGCATTTGCGACTGGTCGCCGAAACAGGAGCCAGTCGTGCAATCATTCTCATTTCGATCATCAGTGTCGTGGTGACCCTTCTCGTGTTCGCCGTGGAGACGCTCTCCGAGGAGCCAGCGACCGCCCTGGCCCTTGTCGGCTTTGTGGCCTTGTCGATCGTGGTGGACAGAAGCTGGAGAGCGCTGCCATTCCTCCGTGCCGAAGGGAATGACGCCGCCGTACCTCCCGCCCCACCTCCATCCCACGGCGAATAGCGTCGATTGCAGCTCGCGGCAGGGCATGACGAACGCGCCCGAGCCCTTTCAGCTTCAGCGTCTCACCCTGGTCTCGTTCCAATCCCTCGCGGAGACGCTGGACCACCCTGGGCCCGCAACCAACTCTGACCGCACACGTGAAAGCACACGCCATGATCGCCAATGACGTGAACTGGGAACAAACCCGGCCCCCCGCGCGGCTACCAGCCAGATATCGGTGAGACCGAATTGAGCGAGCCACAGTCACCTACATCGTCCATTGACCAGCCGGACTCTCGCCCGTTCACAGACGAACCGGGCGTCCTCATCGATTTTGTCTCGCACCTGGGCATGGCCATGTCCGCCGCCGGAGAATCGGTTAGCGAGATCCAGAGCGCTCTCGCGACGATTTCCCGTGCCTATGGGACTGACCCACATATCGCGGTCCTGCCAAACATTCTCCTCGTCAAGTCCGGCGGGTCTGAGCCGCCGGAAGTCGGTCTTGCTTCGAGCGTCGTAAATCCCCTCCGGCTCGACCAGACCGCGGCGGTCTTTGAGCTTGCGGGTCTGGCCAAACGCGCCGAAATTTCCCCGTCGGACGGATTGAAACGACTCGACGAAATAATACGGGGAGCATCCCGGTACAGCGCTCCCGCGAGAATCTCCGGCTATGCGCTCATCGCCGTGGGTATCGGCCTGATCCTCGAAGGTTCGGCATCGCAGTTGGTCACATGTATCCTGTTGGGTGTCCTCATCGGAGAACTAAAGGCGCTCAGCGACAAGAATCGAACCATGCAAACGCTTGTGCCAGTGGTAGCCTCGCTGATGGTCGGCATGATCGTATTCTCGATTGTCAAGGCCGACCTCGTGACAGGGCCCCTGATGCTTCTGATCCCGCCCGTGGTCACCTTCCTGCCTGGCGCCATGCTGACGACGGCCATGATGGAACTCGCGAATGGTGATGTCATTTCCGGCTCTTCTCGACTGGTAGCGGGCGCGAATCAGCTTCTCCTTCTCGTTTTTGGATTCATCGTCGCCGCTCAGATCGTCGGCCTGCCGACCGCGGAAGCGTTTGCCCAGGCGTCTCGACCGCTCTTCCCGTGGTGGGCCGCATGGCTAGGTGTGCTCATTTACGGCGTGGGCAACTACGTGCATCACACCGCTCCAAGGCACTCCCTGCCATGGCTATTGGTCGTGCTGTATGTCGCTTTTGCCGGGCAACAATTGGGCAATTACGCCGTGGGCGGGTACCTCAGCGGATTCGTCGGCGCCGTCGCGATGACTCCGGTCGCATACTGGATTCAGGGCCGGCCTGGCGCTCCCCCCGCGCAGGTGACGTTTCTCCCGGGGTTTTGGCTTCTCGTACCTGGTTCACTGGGCTTGATAGGGCTCACGCAATTCGCCGCCGACAATCGTTCGTCAGCATTGGAAACAGTTGGCAACATGACCATGGCGATTGTCGCGGTTGCACTCGGGGTCATGGTCGGTGCGTCACTCGTCCGTCCAATTGGTCAACAGCTTGGAAAATTGCCAGACTCGGCCGAGCAGACGTTGGGTCATCTCATCGGCAAAGCCATCGTAATGTTCCGGAAAACGAGCGACGCGGCGCGGAGCGAAATCGATGGCTCCAGTAAGGGAGCGGGCGAGCATGGAGCGCCCGCGAGCAATGATCCACAGTCGAAGGACTCCCGGTAAGGTCCAGGTCAGCCGTCGGAAACGACCCGGCGCGCGAAAAAGCGCAACCGGGAAGAACACCCAGGCCCATCACCCGCGCTAGCATCGAGAGCGTCACCGAACACCGCCGCCATCCGGCAAGCTCTGTCGGCTATGCCCGGATCGAGCGCCTCGGGACATTGGCGACCAACGATCACCATCAAGGAGCATGGGAATGAAGCGTTTCCTGATTTCGTTCAACGACGGCGCGATGGACCACATCGCCGGGGACGATCTCCCGGCCGTGGGAGAGGCCGCGCGCGCGGTGGTCCGCGAGGCGAAGGAGGCCGGTGTGTGGGTGTTCGGCGCCGGCATCAATCGCCAGCGCGCCAGCATCGTCGCCACCAGCGGCACGGTCTCCGATGGCGAGTTCCCGGAGACCAAGGCGGTCATTGGCGGCTTCTCGATCATCGACGTGCCTTCACACGCAGAGGCACTGGAATGGGCGGCGAAGATCGCCGTCGCCTGCCAGTGCGACCAGGAAGTCCGAGAGAT
>CAZUPA010000094.1:0-12365 GCA_964622205.1 uncultured Sphaerobacteraceae bacterium | reverse complement strand
GGTGTTCGCTGAGGACTTCCATGACGCGGCCATCGACCGCGAGCTTGTTGTCGATATCGAGGATTGGACCGACGTAGCAGCGGTCTTCGGTTTCGAGGATGGCGCCGAGCCGATTCGACTGGAGTTCATCCGGGCTGAACACACGGAACGATTCGGGATTGTCGCGGTAGACATCGCGCAGGAAGACGCCCAGCGGGTGGGTGTTTTCCACCATGTCGACGCCCGGCGAGGCGATCTCGACGCGATAGTCCCGGAAATCAGGAAGGTCGAGCGGTGCGCGCGACCCGCCGTTGGCGTGGGGATTGGCGCCCATCCGGCGGTCGCCTTCCGGGGCGAGGGAACGCAGTTCGGGAATCAGCCTGCCCCGTTCGTCGAAGTGGCGTTCAGGGTGGTAGCTCCGGAGCCATTTCTCAAGCTGGCGCAGGTAATCCGGGTTTTCACGGACCCCGGAAAGCGGGACCTGGTGCGATCGCTGGGTGCCCTCGACCGGGTTGCCATCGACCACGCGGGGTCCGGTCCAGCCCTTCGGTGTGCGGAGGACGATGGCGGGCCACCGCGGGCGGCCATGCACCCCGTTCTCCCGCGCATCCGACTGAATCTCCCGGATGCGAGCGTGGCAAGCCTCCAGGGTGGCGGCGAACGCCTGGTGGATGGAAGCGGGATCATCGCCCGAGACGAAGGAGACCTCGTAGCCCTGGCCTTGCAGGTACTGGCGAACCTCGTCGTCGCTGGTGCGCCCCATCACCGTGGGATTGGCGATCTTGTAGCCATTGAGGTGCAGGATGGGCAGCACCGCGCCATCGTGGACGGGATTGAGGTAGGAGACGGACTTCCACGAGGCCGAAAGCGGGCCGGTCTCGGCCTCGCCGTCGCCAACCACGGCGATGGCGATCAGGTCCGGGTTGTCGAACACGGCGCCGAAGGCGTGCGTGAGCACGTACCCCAACTCTCCTCCCTCATGGATGGAGCCGGGCGTGGTGACGCTGACGTGGCTGGGAATGCCGCCGGGCGTGGAGAACTGGCGGAAGAGTTGGCGCATGCCTTCGGCGTCTTCCGTGACATCCGGGTAGATTTCCGACCAGACGCCTTCCATATACACGTTGGCGACCAGGGCAGGACCGCCATGGCCCGGCCCGGTGAGATAAATGGCGTCGACATCGCGCAGGCGAATGAGGCGGTTGACGTGGGCATAGATGAGGCTGAGACCGGGAGACGTTCCCCAGTGCCCGAGCAGGCGCGGTTTTATGTGTTCCACGGCGAGCGGCTCGCGCAGGAGCGGATTCTCCCGCAGGTAGATCTGGCCCACCGTAAGGTAGTTGGCGGCTTCCCAGAATCGCTGGATCAGGTCCAGTTCCTCTGGGGAGAGCGGCTGGCGCTCGGGGAGCGTGGAGGGCGCCACGGGCATCGAATCGGGAACGGCGCTGGAGAGGGCGGGGTCGAAGACGAATCCGGATTGTGGAGAACGGCTCATGTACGGCAACTCCTGCTGGTTGATCCGCGGCGATCAAGGGCGAGGATTTGGAAGGGATCATACTTCAGGGCGTCCGGCGGATGTGGCTGGAGGAGATCAACGACTCGCGCGAGCCTGCACGATCGGCGGTTTTGCTGTAGGCGGGTCAGGGCTGGCGACAACCGGCCTGATCTCGGGCATACTTCACACCGTACGTTCCGGACATGCGTCCGGCATTTAGTCACGGAGAATTTGAACGGATGACAGCACAAGGTGACGCGCCGATTGTCTGCCGCGGTATCCGGGGAGCCACCACGGCGGCCGCGAACACCGCCGAGGATATCCTCGAAGCAACCGAGGAGATGGTTAAGGTCCTTATCCACCTGAACGACCTCGATACCGAAGACATCGCCAGCGCCATCTTTACGACCACGCCGGACCTTACCGCCTGGTTTCCCGCGCTGGCGGCGCGGGAGTTTGGGTGGACCGAGGTGCCGATGATTTGCACGCACGAGATGGCGGTGCCCGGATCGCTGCAAATGGCGGTACGCGTGCTGGTCCATGTGAACACCACGAAGTCCGCCTCGGAGATCCGGCACATTTACCTGAAGGGCGCCAAGCAGTTGCGGCCGGAGTGGGGCATTTCGGACGCCGAGCTGGCGCGGGTGCCGCGGGGCAAATCGCCCTCGCCCGGCGCGGCGGAGGTGGCGGCTATCCCCGTTGTGAACTAGGGCCGGGCAGAATCGCCACTGGCGGATTATGCTTCCTGAAGAACCGGCTTATGTCATCCATCAGGTTTAACTCTTTCGGAGCACTCCAATGATCATCATCATGAAGACCGGCGCCAATCGCGAAACCGTCGATCCCGTGGTCGCCAGGATCGAGGAACTGGGCCTGCACGCGCATCCCATCATCGGCGAAAACCAGACCATCATCGGCGTGGTCGGGCTGCCGCTGCCGCCATCGCTCGACGAAATGTTCGAGGTGATGCCGGGCGTCGAGAGCGTTGTTCGCGTTTCGAAGAAGTACAAGCTCGCGGGCTGGGATTTCCACCCGGAGAAGACGGTCATCCAGATCGACGACGTGTCGATTGGCGGCGACGAAATCACCATCATCGCCGGCCCATGCTCGGTCGAAACCGAAGAGCAGACGATGGAGTCGGCGCGAGCGGTGAAGGCCGCTGGCGCGACTATCATGCGGGGGGGCGCCTACAAGCCCCGCACCTCGCCGTACGAATTCCGCGGGCTCGGCGTGAAGGGCCTCGAAATCCTGGCCCAGGCACGCGAGGAAACCGGTCTCAAGATCATCACCGAGGTGATGACGCCATCGGATGTCGAAGTGGTCGGCAAGTACACCGACATCTTCCAGATTGGCGCGCGGAACTGCCAGAACTACCTGCTGCTCGAAGAGGTTGGCAAGGCAGGCAAACCAGTGATGATCAAACGGGGCCTCTCGGTGTTGATCGAAGAGTGGCTCCTGGCGGCCGAGTACGTGATGGCGCAGGGCAACCCGCACGTGATCCTCTGCGAGCGCGGAATCCGCACGTATGAAAACGCGACCCGCAACACGCTCGATGTTAGCGCGGTGCCGGTATTGCAGAGCATGTCCCATCTTCCGGTGTTCATCGACCCGAGCCACGCCGCCGGGAAGCGGGCATTCGTTCCTTCCCTCTCGCTGGCCGGTATCGCGGCGGGAGCCGACGGCCTGATGATCGAGGTTCACCCGAACCCGGACATGGCGATGTCCGACGGCGCGCAGTCGCTCGATATCGACGAGTTCAATACGCTGATGCCAAAGATCGAGGCGATCGCGACGGCGGTTGGCCGGTCGCTGTCCCTGCCAGCGGCCTCGCTCGCCTAACACCCGGCCCTCATCGGCCCCAGAGGAGCACCCCGCGAGCGGGGTGCTCCTCTGTTTTGCCGGCGATACAGAACGACCATCAACGGAAAGCCACGCCTTGTCCACCCAGGCCAAATCCCATTCCAAACTCATGCTGACGGTGGTGTTCCTGGCGTTCATCAGCATCGGCCTGCCCGACGCGGTGCTTGGCGTGGCGTGGCCATCGATACGAGAGACGTTCGACCGGCCGCGGGCCGACCTCGGCTTCATCCTGTTCGCGGCGGGATTCGGCTATTTCAGTTCCGGCATCCTGGCGGGCAAGGCGATCCAGTTGCTGGGGGTTGGGCGGCTGCTGGCGGCCAGCACCGCGGCGGTCTCGATTGGCCTGCTGGGGTACGCGGTTTCCCCGGGATTCTGGTTCCTGCTGCTGGTCGCGGCGCTGATCGGGTTTGGATCCGGCGCGGTCGACGCCGGGCTCAACTTCTACGCCTCAGAACACTTCTCGGTGACGGTGATGAACCTGCTCCACGCCTTCTTCGGCGTGGGGGCGATGGTTGGTCCGTTCATCATGGCGGGGGTACTGGCGGCGGGAGGATCGTGGCGGATCGGCTACCTGATCGTGGCCGGCGCCACCGGGCTGATGGCGATCACCTTCGCCATCACCGCGAAGCAATGGGCGGACGGCGACCATCCCACCGATGAGCCCAAACCCGCGATGGTTCCCGTGCGGTTCGTGGTGCGGCAACCGCTGGTGTGGCTCCAGATCGCGTTGTTCTTCGTGATGACCGGGATCGAGGCGGGGGCGGGCACCTGGGCGTACACGTCGCTGTTCGAGCGCTTCGACATGCCGGAAGGACAGGCGGGGCTGTGGGCCGGGTTCTACTGGGGCTCAATCGCCCTCGGCCGGATGGTGTTGCCGCCACTCGCGCGGGGCATGAAGCCCGCCCGGCTCATCCAGCTTGGCACGTACGGCCTCCTGATCGGGGCGCTGATGATGACGCGCGACCAGGCATGGCTGTTCCAGGCGGGCCTGCTGGTGTTCGGCCTGGCGATGGCCCCGATGTTCCCGACGCTGATGTCGCTGACGCCGGCCAGGCTAGGTCCGGGCGTATCGCTTCATGCCATCGGCTTCCAGGTGAGCGCGGCGGTGCTGGGTGGGGCAACAATCCCTTCGCTGGCTGGCGTGCTGGCGGACAGAACCGACCTGACGGCGATATCGTGGACCCTTGCCACCGGCGCGGCGATGGTGATTGGCATCGAAACGCTGCTCCGGACCAGGGCCGACCGCCTCGGCTGACGCGCGTTCCGCGGCTATCCCAGTTTCTGACCCAGGACACACAGGAAACACCCCACGACGAGGATTCCACGCGGGATTCGGCTTCGCCTACGTAATTTACAGGCGTGGCTTGCACGTTCGGCAGCCCAAATCTACGTGATCTTACCGATGTCTCGGAATTTAGCCAATGCAAAGATGGAGGTCCAGCACCAATGTGACGGGCGTTCGCCGCGCGCCGTGCGAAAGACGTGTGGCGCACCATCCACATCCGGGAGGATTTTGGACATGCGGAACTCCTCATCAGGATCCGGGACCCAACGACCCAGACGTCGAGCAGTGATGTGGCTAGGTGTTTTCTCACTGCTGCTCTCACTCTTTTCGCCCCTGATTGCCTTCGATGCGGCGGATGTCTCCGCGCGGCAGGATGGCGAGGATCAGCAATGCGATCCGGGATTCGTCTACGACGATGTGACGGATTCCTGCGTGCCCGAGATGCCGGATTGCGGCCCCGGAGAGGTCTACGACCCGAACCAGAATAGCTGCGTTCCGGAAACGCCACAGTGCAACGATGGAGAGGTTTACGACCCCAACCAGGGCGGTTGTGTGCCGGAAACACCCGACTGCGGGCCCGGGGAAATGTACGACCCGAACCAGAATGCCTGCGTCGCGGAATCGCTCCCGATCGGGATCCAGATCGAGAAGCGGGACTGTCCAGGCACGTACCATGCCACCACCGCCGACTTTGGAGGCCTGGAGCAGAACTGTCCTCAAAGCCAGCAGCAGGTCTCCATGACGCATGGCGGCGAGAACCTGCAGGACGAACCGGCGCAATTCACCGGCTACAACGAGTGGATTGGCGCTCCCGCCGGAAACCACTGGGTGATCGAAAACATACCCGACGGCTATGGCCAGCCGCGGGTTTTCTGTTCGATTTACGACCCGCAAATGGGCAACCCCTCGACCCCAGGCGAGCAGAACGTCCAGAACGGGAACGCGGTTGGCTGGCAGCTGGGTTCAGGCGAATACGTGTACTGCCTCTGGTTCAACATCCCGGCTGGATATGGCCAGATTCACATCACCAAGTACGACTGCGCCTCCTACCAGGGCAGCCCTGACAGCACATCGTGGAACGACCTCCAGGATGAATGCCAGGAGCGAATGCAGGACGTCGAGTACCAGCTTTACCAGGGCCAGGACATGGTCGACTCCCAGGAGACCGACCAGGGCGGCGAGGCGAACTTCGACCAGGCTCCGGCCGGTGAGCTGACAATCGCGGAAGTGCTGCCCACGGGGTATAGCTACGCGCTCGTCTTCTGTAGCTACCACGAGATTGGCCAACAGAACGGCACTGGTTACGAGCCGGTGGCAGGCGTTCAGCAAGGCTTCTTCCACACCTGGACGATGGAAGCGGACTACGTGCTGGACTGCCTGTGGTTCAACTTCCCGACGGACGACGGGGACCACGGCGGCACCATCGACTTCTACAAGTACGAGTGTGCCTACGACACGCCGACCGACCAGGACTACGACTATTACGCCGACGAATGCTCGCCGCGCGCCGGCTGGAGTTTCGATGTCTCGTGGGACGGTGGCGGCTCCACAGAGGAAACCGACAACAGCGGACTCGCATCGTGGACTGGAGTTCCAACCAGCACGTGGGTTGGCACGGAAGAGGTCCCCGATGGCTACGGGCAACCCAAGGTTTGGTGCCGTTACGTCGAGTGGCCAGACGACGCGAACTACGATAACAACTGGTTCCCGTACGATCCGTCGGGTGGTGAAATCCAGTACCAGTTCGAGTACGACAACGTCCACATCGAATGCTACTGGTTCAACTTCCTGCCAGAGGACGGCGGCGACTACAACTACATCGACCTTTACAAGTACAACTGTGACTACGACACACCGACAGACCAGGACTACGACTACTACCCCGAGAACTGCGAGCCAGTTGGTGGCTGGTCATTCGACGTCTCGTGGGACGGCGGCGGCTCAACGCGGGAAACAGACAGCAGCGGTTGGGCCGGGTGGACTGGCGTACCGCAGGGCACCTGGTCAGCATCCGAATCACTGCCCGACGGGTACGGTGAGCCAATCGTCTGGTGCCGGTGGATTGAGTGGCCCGACGATGCCGGATACGACAACTCGTGGCAGCAGTACGATGCCTTCGAGGGGTACTTCGAGTACGACTTCGACTGGGACGGGCTGCACATCGAGTGCTACTGGTTCAACTTCGTGCCAGACGACAACTACAACGTTATCGACTTCTACAAGTACCTCTGCCCAATCGACACGCAGCATGATTCCCACTTCGACAGCCTGCAACCTGAGTGCGCGCCAGAGGCGAACTGGGCGTTCGATGTCTCATGGGACGGCGGCGGTTCAACGCAGGAAACCGACAGTAGCGGACTCGCCTCGTGGTCCGGCGTCCCAACCGGCTCGTGGTCCGGTTCCGAGAGCGTGCCCGATGGATGGGCCGACCCGGTGGTATGGTGCCGCTACGTCGAATGGCCGGACGAATCCGCTGAGGATGGTGATTGGTTCACCTACAACGCGGCTGGAGGCACATTCGAGCACGCCTTCGACTACGATGGCATGCACATCGAATGCTACTGGTTCAACTTCGGGGACGACGACGAGTACAACTACGTCGACTTCTACAAGTACGCCTGTGCGTACGACGTGACCAGCGACGAGGAATACGAGTACTACCTCGACAACTGCGAGGCGGTTGCCGGGTGGAACTTCAATGTGAACTGGGACGGCGGCGGTTCGTCGCGGAGCACAGACAGTGAAGGGTGGGCTGGATGGTCCGGCGTGCCGCAGGGAACCTGGTCGGCGTCCGAGTCCCTCCCCGGTGGCTATGGCCAACCAATCGTCTTCTGCCGCTGGGTCGAATGGCCCGATGACGCAGGATATGACGACTCGTGGCAGCGATATGAAGCGTTCCAGGGGTACTTCGAGTACGACTTCGACTGGGATGGCCTGCACATCGAATGCTACTGGTTCAACTTCGTGCCAGACGGTGGGTACACGGTCCAGTTCTACAAGATGTGGTGTAGCGACGAAGCCTCGTACGAATCGTCCTTCGAGGATCTGCTCGGCTACTGCGATTTCGGCGACGAAGCCGCCGACATTTCGCTGACCTACGGCGACTCGACCACCACCAAGCAGGCGACTGGAGACACTCCCGCGGAATGGCAAGGAGTCGCGACCGGGTCGTGGATAGTGGAGGAGAAGCAGTACGACGGCTGGGGCCAGCCCGTGATCTGGTGCCAGTATGTCGAGTGGCCGGATGAGTACGGCGACCTCACCCAGGACCCGTTCCTGCTGACGGCGGGCGACTGGCAGGCGGCCTACGAGAACCCGTATGACGGCGTCCGTCTCTCCTGCGTGATCTTCAACATCCCGTACGAGCAGAACTGGTTCGAGGTAACCAAGTGGTACTGCTCGGAATCGGTGACGATGCCGCACGACCAGAGCGCCGACAACCTGCTCGAAGAATGCGAGCGATACACCGAAGGCGTGGACTTCAACCTGGAGTACACCGGCGGTTCGACGCCGATGACGACAGATGGCGAAGGCAATGCTGAGTGGGGCGATCTGCCAGGCGGCGCCTGGACCATGACTGAAACGGTGCCAAGCGGCTACGGCGATCCCGTGGTCTGGTGCCGGTGGCTCGAATGGCCGGAAGGCACGGGCCTCACCAACGATCCGTTCAAACTCTCGGCCCCGCACGGGACGTTCTCGGGCAGCTTCGACTGGGGCGGATTGCGCATCCACTGCGATGTGTTCAACATCCCCGACTACGATCCAGGCTGGATCACGGTCTACAAGTGGTTCTGCGCCTACGGTGTCCCGAAGGACTCGTCGCCGGAATACCTGCGGGACGAGTGCGAACTGGCGCCATCCGGTGTCCAATTCAGCCTCGACTACGGGATGTCGTCGAACCCGATGACGACGGATCACACGGGCAAGGCCGAGTGGGGCAACGTTCCGTCAACGAGTTGGACGCTACGGGAGACCAACACCAGCGGCTACGACCAGCCGGTCGTGTACTGCCAGTGGGTGGAGTGGACCGATGTGGCCGAAGGCTACACCGACGAACTCTTCCAGCCCGGCGTGATGAATTACGGCATCAGCGGCGCTCACGAATATCCGGGCCTGAGCCTGGTCTGCTACTTCTTCAACTTCGAGTACGAAGGCGGCGACCACGAGATCGTCTTCATCAAGTACTATTGCGCTCCCGAAAGTAACTACGGCGACAGCCTCCAGTCGTGGCGGGACGGCTGCCAGGACCAGACGGACGGCGCTTCGTTCACGCTCGAGAACGAGCAGGGCACCTATCCGAAGACCATCTCGGGCGGTTCGGCTACCTGGAGCAACCTCGAAGACGGGACCCACGCGGTGCAGGAGTCGATCCCGGACGGATGGTTCGAGCCCAGAATCTGGTGCTATCAGTACGAGTGGACCCCGGGCGATACCTCGATGATCACCGACCTGTCATCGTTCAGTGCGGCGAGCGCACCGGATGGACGCTGGGAAACGACGCTCGAGGGTGGACCGTACCGGGTCATCTGCTACGTCTTCAACATCCCTGGATACGACAACACCGTGACGGTGTACAAGTACAACTGCGACTACAAGCCGGTTGGCTACAACACCCTCGGGCAGTGGCAGGAAGCCTGCCCGCGGAAGGGGAACGACATCACCTTCTCGCTTGGCAATATCAACGGTGCGAGCGAGATGACGACGGTAGACGGCAAGGCCGAGTGGACCAAGGTGTCGCCGGGTGCGTTCAGCCTCACCGAGAAGCCGTATCCGGGCTATGGCGAGGCCGTGTGGTGGTGTGGCTGGACAGCCTACTACGACGGTGCTGTCTACGACGCATTCCCACAGGTGGCATCAGCCCCTGGCAACGTCTACCAGGGCGAAATAACGATACCCGGCACGTCCTGGTTCTGCTACGTGTTCAACATTCCGGATGACGAGTCGAAGATCGTCGTCTACAAGTACAACTGCCCCGAAGGAGCGGTGTTCGACGACAGCCTGGGCAGCTACCAGGAAGCATGCACCGAGCCCGGCGACGGGATCGAGTTCACGCTCGACAACTCGATGGGATCGTCGACCAAGGCGATATCCGGCGGAAGTACAACGTGGTACGACGTACCGCAAGGCCCATTCACCCTAACCGAACACATTCCACCTGGCTACGGTGAGCCGGTGTGGTGGTGCGGCATGACCGGCTACCAGAACGGCGCCGTTTACGATGGATTCCCGCAGGTGGTGAATGCGCCAGGCGGCGTCTACACCGGATCGATCGACTACGAACTGACCTACTACTTCTGCTACGTGTTCAACTTCCCGCACTACGATCGAGAAGTGACGGTCTACAAGTGGTATTGCCCGGAGGGTCTGATGCCCGAATCCGAGGACTACCAGGACTGGAAGGACACGTGTACGACACCGATGTCTGGAGTGGGCTTCGAACTCGACTGGGGCGATGGATCGTCCTGGAAGAACACGAACATGAGCGGCAAGGCGAGCTGGTACGGCGTTGAGCCGGGTGAGTTCACACTCACCGAGCAATATCTGCCAGGCTACGAGTCGCCGTACGTGTTCTGCTCGCTGGAGGCCTACTACCAGGACGGGGCTGCATACGGCGAAGGCTACCAGCCCTACAGCGTGACTGACCGGAGCGTGAGCAAGGATGTTGGCGACTACGCCGAATACACCTGGGTGTGCCACTTCTTCAACATCCCGAAGGGGCCGGGCGAGATCACGATCTACAAGTGGTACTGTCCGCCCGGTTACGATGTGACGGCATGGGGCGCGGATCCAACCATGGACTGCACCCAGGTAGCGAACGGTATCGACTTCGTGCTCGACCAGCCAGTTGGCCCGAACCTGCTGGCGACGACTGGCGACGCCGGTCAGGGTGCGGTGTACTGGGGCAACCTGTCGCCAGGCGCCTACTCCGTGAGCGAAATGGTTCCGGGCGACGTGAGCTACGCGTTCATCTGGGACTGCGTCGGCGGGGACATCCCGGCGGTGCATCCGACACCACTCACCTGGGGCAACTACCTGCTGGTGAAGGTGGCGGGTGGCGATTCGATCACCTGTAACTGGTACAACGTGCCCGATCCGGAAGATGGTTGGGTGACGCTGTACAAGTACCAGTGCTGGACGAAGACCTACACCAGTGAAGTGGACTGCGAACTCTACGAATTCGGCGCGTCGTTCGAACTCTTCGCCGATGGCGGAGGCAGCCAGGGCGTGGGCACGACCAACGCGGGCGGCGTCTACACCTGGGGCAACCTGGAAGCCGGCAACTACACGCTGGATGAGCTGAGTCACACACCATGCAAGATTACGTCCACCAAGGTGACGCCAGACGGCAAGGTCACGGTTGTGGACGGTCAGGGCACGGTGGTGAAGGTCTACAACTGCAGTTCGGAACCAGGCAAGAAGCCGGTTCCGGGCGGCAAGGTGCCGACCAAGTACCCGAACACCGGATTCGATCCGGAAGGCGGCATGCCGGCGGTACTGGCCCAGGACGAGGGCGATGAGCCCGACGACGAGATCATCGAGCCCGATTCGGGCACTCCGACCGCCGAGGAAGCGGCCGCCCAGTTCTACGCGATCAGTTGCCTGAATGACCCCGGCGAATCGACGAGTGGTGGCCGCAACCCGGCCACCACCGCGACCGAAGAGCCGGCCGCGAGTGAGGAAGAGGAGAGCGATCTCCCGCCATTCCTCCAGCAGGCCGCGACGGAGCCGCCGCCAGAGCCGGTTGCGACCGAGGAGCCGGCGGATGAGACCAACGGCGACGAGGCCGCGGAAGACTTCGATTGCGAACGCGGATCGGTTCCACGGCAACTGGTGATCGATGCGGCGAATGTGAACTACGAAGTCGAAGTGCTTGAAATCCTGGATGGCGTCATGCAGGCCCCAACCGGACCGAACGTGGTGAGCTGGTACAAGGAAACGGCTCGCCTGGGTGAGCAGAGCAACATCGTGATCGCCGCTCATGTGAACTGGTGGGGCGTTCCGGAGGGGCCGTTCTACCACCTGATAGACCTTCAGGAAGGCGACCGGATCGAGATAACGGGCGAGGATGGCAACATCTACGTCTACGAAGTGCAATGGGTTCGCCAGGAGAGCAACCTCGAGGCGCCGGATCCCGCGGTGGTTGGTCCCACCGGCGAGCAGTCGCTCACGCTCCTCACCTGCGGCGGGGAATGGGACGCCTCGATCAGCGAGTACAACGAGCGGACGGTTGTCCGGGCAATCCAGGTCGACGTGATCGAGACCGGGGCGGACACGGACGACACGGATGAACCGGATGAAGTCGAAGACGTGACGATCACCCCGCTGACATTCATCCGCAAGTCCGGCACGTTCCCGCTGGCGGCCTAATCCAACACATGGAGAGGGGCCCCGGCCCCTCTCCATTCGCCAGGCGAATCAATCGATACAACACGTGAAACGGCCCGGGCTGGATGCCCGGGCCGTTCTCTCCGTGCGATGGGAAGCCACCCTACACCGAGCGCATGGCATCGGCCATCTGGTTGACGGCGCGTTCGAGGATGGGCCGGGGCATGGCGATGTTGAAGCGGACCGAGCGGTTCCCAATCTTCCCGCAGGCGTTGCCGCCAGTGAGGGCGACGCAGGCCTTCTCGCGGAAGAACTCGGCGAGGTCACCGTCGAGCCCGGTGTTGCTGAAGTCGATCCAGGTCAGGTAGGTGCCTTCGGGCATGGTGTACTCCACGCCGGGCATGAGGTCGGCGATCATCGCGC
>CAZUPA010000093.1:0-12488 GCA_964622205.1 uncultured Sphaerobacteraceae bacterium | reverse complement strand
ATGTCCAGCGCCAGCGATTTCGGGGCCACCGGGTATTCGCAGATCTGGTCGTGCTCGTGGCCCACGAACGGTTGGAGCGACGCCGACAGCGCCAGGTGCGAGGTGAACGTGTGGTTCACATAGATGACGCCGCGCTCGCGGGCGTACCGGGCCACCTCCGCCGAGGCCGATATCCCGCCGATCCGTCCCGCGTCGATTTGTACGTACTTCAGGCCCGCGTGGTCGATCATGTGCCGCGCCTGCCAGACGTTGTGACTGCCCTCTCCCCCGGCCATCCCCACGCTGGTTCGCCCGGACAGTTCCTTGTAGGCCTCGAGCGCTCCGGAGACGAACGGCTCCTCCAGCCACGTGACCCGGCACTCCTCCAGGACAGGCAGCACCGCCGTCGCTCGTTCGACATCGTCGACCCAGACGGTGCCCACGTCGATCAGCAGCACGCCGTCGTCGCCAAGGCCCTCGCGAGCCGCCCGCACATGCGCCTCGTCGTCCGCCACCGATCCGAGTCCGAACGGACCCCAGCCGAACTTCGCCGCCGTGTAGCCATTCGCCCGCGTTTCCTGTCCGAGCCGGAACGTCTCCTCCGGGCTGTCGCCGAACAATTGCGATGCGTAAGGTTGCTTCGGAAACGGCTTCTTTACGCCGAGCAGTTCCCACACCGGCGCCTGGAGGCGTTTCCCCAGCAGATCCCACATCGCCATGTCGATGCCGGAGTAGGTGTGGTCGGCCTGCAGCAGGTCGAGGCTGTTCGCCCGGACCAGCGTCCCGATCCGGGCGATGTCCGCCACGTCGTCCAGCCGCTGGCCCAACACGGAGGCCAGCACCGGCTTGCACGCCGAGTGCGACATCGGCGTCACCAGCGCCGCGATCGAGGTCAGCGGCGATGCCTCGCACTCGCCCCAGCCCACAAGCTCCCCCGCCCGCACCCGCACCAGCAGCAGGTCCTGGCTGCCGTCGCCGATATCCAGCACCTCCGGCATCGAGAGGTAAAAGAAATCCACCGAATCGATCGTCACCACGCGCCAATCCCCCACTCACGCTCCAGGTCATTCATGAATGCATCATCCCCCGGATGCCCCGCCTGCGATACCCTTGCCCCAGGAATACCGACCGCCGGGCCGCGCCCGCCGCCCGCATTTCACGAACCGGGGACCCGTTTGACCGCACCACTCCTTCACGACACCACCACAATCGCCAGCCAGCCCATCGCCATGATCGCCATGGATCTCGACGGCACCATCCTCGAAGGCGGCTCGCACATCCGGCCGGAACTCATCGACCGGCTCGTGGCCCTCGCCCAGCATGGCGTCCGCTGCGTCACCGCCACCGGCCGGCCGTTCGACTTCCAGGTCGAAACCCTGGAAATCCATGCCCTCCCGCCCGCGGCCGGGGTCTTCAGCGCCCTCATCGCCGACGAGCGCGAGATCTTCCTGCTCAACGGATCGGGAGATCGCTACGTGCCGCACGCGCCGTGGAACGACGCCGTTCGAGAGCACTGGGAAACCCTGTTCCCGCTCGCCATGCGGGTGCTGGAAGCGGCGGAGGCCGAGAGCGCCCGCCGTGGCTGGACCACCAGCCGCATCCACTCCGACGAGGAGTCGTACGAGCGTGGACTCCCCACCATCCGCCTCGAAGACCCTGAGAAGTCGCAGGCCATATGCGATTGGGTGAAGGACCATATCCAGGCGAACAACTACCCGCTCGCCACCAACCGCAACGTCTTCATCACCCAGGTGTTCGACGCCCAGGTTGGCAAGGGGCCCGTCCTCGCCGAGCTTTGCCGCGTCCTCGATATCGACCCCGCCCAGACGCTTGCCGTGGGCGATTCCACCAACGACCTCTCCATGCTCGATGGCGAGTACGGGTTCCAGGTCGCCACCATGAACAACGCCGACTTCCGGGTGAAGGACCTCGTCCGCGGCCAGGGCGGCTACATCGCCAGCGCCGATGCCGGGCTTGGCGTCGCCGAAATCATCGACGCCATGTCAGGCACTCGTTGAGCCGGACTCCATCCCGCCAGCGAAATGGGCAGAATTACCACTATCATCGTGGTTTCGCGACGTCTACCATGAACTCCTTACCTGTTGGACAGGAGGGATTGCGCCATGCGCTTCGTTCACCGCTCATTGCTCCCGGGACTCATTGTCTTGCTGATGCTGGTCGGCGTTGTGGCTCCATCCGGTCCGGCCGTCGCCCAGGACCCTGAATGTCCAGAGGGCCTTGTCTATTACGAGCCGGGTGACATTTGCCTCTTGCCGGAGGATGTCCCGGCTGGCGATCAACCTGTCGATCCCGCGAACTCTCCCGGCGATGACGCCACGGACGACGATGGGGAGACCATCGTCGACGAGCCGGAAGGGGAGCCCGGCGAAACAGGGACGATCAGGAACCTCACCCTGATTACCTTCTCATGTCCCATCAACTGGAACCCGGCCACGCGCGACATCGAGGACTCGCGCGAGATGTGTACCGAACCGACCGTGCCGGACATGACCTACAGTGTGCTGTTCGAAGGGGTCGAGCAGGTGACCGTGCCATTCGGGAGCGGTGTCGACCTGGCCGCCGCCGGGATTCCGCTCACGGCGGGGATGTGGACCATCCAGGAGTCGCCCCGCGAAGGGCTCGATGCTCCGTTCGCGTTTTGCGCCATCTACGCCGCCGATGGATCGTCACGCCTGACCGTGGCGGAGACTGTCCCTGGCGGATCGCTCGACATCCTGCTGGCCGCTGGCGAGGAGGTCAATTGCGAGTGGTACAGCGTGGCGACCGTGCCCGAGGTGACGGGCGATCCCGATGCTCTCCCGATCGGCGGGCTCAGGCTGGATGGGTTCTCCTGCCCGTATGGAACCAGCCCGAACTCGGCGCTCGACTATCTTGTCGCGACCTGCATCGAGAAAGGGGTGGCGACTGTCGAATACACCGCCTCGCTCAATGGCGCCGTCGTTTCAACCCAGACTGGAGCAACCGATACGCCAGGCGTGGACTTCCAGAGCGGGCTCGACACTCGTTTGCTGAGCGGAACATGGACGGTCTCCGCGGCCCTGCCAGCGGAATATGACAGGACCTCCATCTTCTGTTCGATCACGACCGAAGCCGGGGCAACGACGGACCTCGAACCGGAGACGCTGTTCAACTCGGTCGAGCTGGAATTACAGCCCGGCGACACCGGGTTCTGCCGGTGGTTCAACATCGAGTCCGAGCCACGCACGGGTCCATCCCTCGGAATCGTGCTCCTGTTGCATACCTGCCCGGAAGGCTTCGACCCGGATGACGGCGACTATCAGACCTGCACCCTACCGCTCCAGGAACCCATCACGTTCGACTTCATCCGCGCTGGCCAGGTGGTGGAAACCGGAACGGCCATGGCGCCGGACACGCAACTGGCCGTGAAGGCCAACAATGGACACCCGGAAGCAGGCGAGTGGACGATCCGGCCCAGCCTCCAGCCCAACAAACTCGAACCCGGTTGGGCATGCTGGGGCGTCGACAGCGCGGGCGCGAAGGTGCTGGACATCGACTATTTCTCGCCAACCGATGGCGGCACTGGCATCTCGGCCAAATTCGGCCCCAACCTCATGTTGCAGTGCGATGTCTGGATCTATGCGGGCGACCTGGACGGGACCGTGCAGGTCGTCGTCTACACCTGCCCAGAAGGTTTCGACGCCGCCAACCCCGCCGCGGGCGACAGGTACGCATCCTGCTCGAAGACCCGGTTCGTCGGGGTTGAGTACACCGTGGACGGCGCCACCGTGGGACAGGATGAGACAGACGCCAACGGCCTGGTATTCACCCCGTCCCAGCCTGGGCAATGGCGGATCGCGGTAACCCCGGAGGAAGGATTCGGGGTCGCATTCGTCACTTGTGACCATACGCATGCCGCGCTGAACCAGGTCCAGACCATCGAGCCAACCATCAACGGAGACGGCCTCTCGGTCACCCTCGATCTGGACGAGGGCGACACGCTGCGATGCGACTTCTTCCTTGGCCCAATGCCGGCCCTCGCGGAAACCGCTCCGGAGAGTGTGAATGCCCCCGAGACCGGGGAGACCGAAACCGGCGACGGCGACCCCGTCGTCGATCCGGGCGCCGGAGAGAACGGCGATGGAACCGCTACCGATGCCCCCTCCGATGGCGAAACGTTCGGCGGCGGCCGCGCGCCGGACGACGGCAACGTCACCAACGACACGCCCGCGCAGGATCCCGCAAATGACGACGAGGTGGCGGACGAGCCGGGCGGCGCGGCGATCAATTCGCTCTCCATCCAGCATTACGACTGTGCCAACCCGGTGGCGAATGTCTCCATCGACGATCTTGTCGAGACCTGCACCGCATCCCTTGAGGCAAGCGCCTGGACCCTGAACGGGGAGCCACTGGCTGTTGGCGATGGCTATGCCGAGTGGCCAGATCTGGAGCCGGGCGCCGTGACCGTCACGAACGCGGCGACCTCCGGCAAGGACGACACGTCGTCGGCGGTCTATTGCAGCGTTGCAACCGTTGATGGCATTCCGCTCGTCGGGGTCGAAGTGCCGGTGAAGGATGGCGCGATTGAGTTGGTGCTCGACCAGTCGGCGGTCATCTACTGCGCCTGGTTCGTCGCGCCCTAGCGGGACACCGCTACCTTTCTCAAATCCATCGTCTGGAGGGCTTTCCCCATGCGCGGTCCCGTGTCCTTGCCCCTGTATCTCCTGGTCGTCATAACAATGCTCGTATCCTCGCTTCCACCGGCGGCAATGGCACAGCCGGCCCCGAACCCCTGTCCCGAAGGGCAGGTCTACCTGCCCGACCAGAAAGTATGCGTGCCGGAGGACCAGGCGCCGCCAGACGACGGAAGCGAGCAACCGGAGGAGCCCGCGGAACCTGAGCAACCGGCGGAACCGGCGGGCGACCTCGCCAGTTTCACGCTGTACCATCTCGCATGTGACAACGATTTCGATCCAAATGGCGTTCGCGATGCCGGTGGATTGGGCCCCACCAACGGGTGTCTCACATACGGCAAGCCAGCGTTCACCTACACCATCTCCGCCAATGGCACGGTAATCATCACGTCGACCATTGAGGCAGTCGAGCGCGACTTCGCGCGTTTCGATGTTCCGGGTCCGATTCCAGCAGGGTCGTTGACGATTTCGGTTGCACCAGTGACCGATTACACAACGGAATTCATGTCGTGCGGGTTGTCAATTGGAGAAGGGCCAACCGATGTGATTGAGCCACCGATAGCCGGTGGCGTGGGCACGCTCAACACATTGCCAGACCAGGATGTGGAGTGCTGGGTCTACAACGTCACGAGGGCGCCGGAGTCGACCGGAGCGGATACGACCATCACCAGCGCCGGCGGCTCGGTCAACATGTCGTTCCTCAGCGTAGCCTGCCCGGTCGATGCCGTGATCGGTGCCGATATCGATCGGATTTGCACCGATGGCCTCGCCAACGTCACCTACGAGATTCTCTCGGAAACGGAGACCCTGGCGCGCAACGCCACCGATGGCAACGGCGTTCTGATCTTCGAGAACGTGCCGGATGGCCTGCTGGCCATCGTCGAATCGGTGCCCGCCGGGTATGGCGAGCCCTACGTTCTCTGCACGCACTACTCACCCACCAACGGTGATCGCGAATACGCACCGGCAATCGAGTACGGAACCGGCTTCATGGCCTCCGTCGCGCCGGGGGATGACCTCAACTGCACCTGGTACAACTTCCCGGCGGCCGGACCGGATAACGGCCCGAACATCTTCATCGAGGCACGCACCTGCAATCCGGGAACATCGATCTCCGCATCGATGAACGTGTTCGACGCCCAGGCGCTCTGCCCGTTCTTCTACGTCGATCTTGCATTCCAGGTCCTCAATGTCGATCAGGTGATCGCCACCGCGCGAACCAACGCGGAACAGTTCAGCGCCGGCCGGGTCTACTTTACGAAACTTCCGGAACCGGAAAGTGGCTCATTCGGGGTGACCGCCGGTGTGCGCGAAGGGGAACGGACACTCGCCGTCTTCTGCGACCAGGATTTTGGTGACGGCACGTTCCAGATCATTCCAGTCCGGGTCAGTGGCGACCGGATGGACCAGGAACTGGGCATGGGCGCGGGGGACACGCTGCGCTGCACGTGGTTTATCGAGATGAACCCACTGATGTTGGGAACACACGCGCCGGATGCGCCCGCGCAGGAAGCTGCTCCTCCCGAAGCGGGCGACGAAACTGAACCCGATGTCACAGGGGAGCAGGATGCACCCGGTGCCGACCAAACGCTCGTGACATCGCAGGAGGGCCAGGCTTCACCGGCAGCCAACGCCGGGGAGGATGATGCGGGGAGCGAGTTATCAGGGGAAGTGGGCCTCACCGTCCAGACCCTTCTCTGCCCACCTGAGGTGGCTGGTTCGGACGAGATGCTGGACGAACGCTGCACCGAGCCGGCCAGTGGACTGACGTTCGAGATTCTCGTCGATGACGAGTCCACCGGAACCTACGTCACTGATGCCAATGGCGAGCTCGACATCCCTGACGAGGCAGGCGCCGGCATGTATCTGTTCCGTCATGATCCGGCCGCGGGGCTCCTGGAAGTACGGACCGATTGCGCCTCCGTCTATCCCAATGGAGCCACCGCGCGTGGCCAGTCAAGCGCGACGGGGTCCGAGATGGGCGAGATCTATTTCGCCTACGACGATGCAAGCCTGGTCACCTGTACCTTCTATTTCGTGATGGACACGGCTGAGCCGGCCGTGAGCGATGCCGCCGAAGCGCCGGAGACCGTACCGGCGGAAGAGGCGGCGGAGGATGAGGATGGCGCCACCGATGGCTCCCATAGCTTCACCCTCCAGTTCTTGACGTGCCCGGACGGCATCGATCCAGCCGCCGATCAGGCCGCGCTGGAGCAGGCGTGTAGCGTTGAAACCGGCCAGCGGTCATTCATGCTCACGATCGATGGCTTCACCACGGGCGAGACCATCACCGGCCCCACAACCTGGGAGTTCCACGACTCGACGGTTTACGCGGATGTCGGTACCGGTCCCATCACCAGCGTCTGGTGCGATTCCAGCTGGGCTGAGGTCGAGGGCGGTGGCGATGCGGCGGATGTCCCGGATACCGTCCTGCTGGAAGGCGGCGCGCTCACGGTGACGGTCACGCATCCCGCCACCACCGTCTCCTGCGACTGGTTCATCTTCCCCGGCTGAGCGCGGGAACCGGGACGCTCCATTCACCTGGCATGACTCGTATCTCGCGGCGTGGTGAAAGCCGCCTCCACGCTGGTTCGCTGACAGGAAACACGCATGCCCCACACTCCAGGTTCCGGTCCAGCGCCCACGTTCTCCCGGCGAACGGTGCTCAAGGGAATCGGCGCGGCGGGCGTCCTCTCCGGACTGACCGCCCCAGCCGGCGCCCGTACACAGCCACTCGTCCCGGTCCCGGTGACGAATCATCCACGCCTCTGGCTGACCGAAGCTGACTTGCCGCGCCTGCGCGGGTGGGCGAGTGAATCCAACCCGCTCTGGCGGGAGGGTGTTCTCCCCCTGGCCGAAGAGTTGAAGGCGGAAATGGATACCGGTCTCGTTCCTGGCGAGGATGACGGAGGTATCGCCTGGAATCCGTATCCGACCGAGCATTCCGCCGGATTCTTCGCCTTCATGTCCCTCGTCCATCCCGACGAGGCCGTCCGCCAGGACTATACCGGGCGCGCCCGTACCCTGCTCATGTACGCCATCAACGAAGCGGCCAAAGGAGTGGACGAAGGTCAACCGTTCCGCGATCCGTACTTCTCCATCTTCGACCGCTCGCGGTGGTGGGGCGAGGCGTTTCCCCTGACCGTCGACTGGATTTATCCGTCGCTCACCGCCGAGGACAAGCGGACCATCCGGAAGGTGTTTCTCCGCTGGATCGAGGAGAACACCAACGCCCAGGTCACCGGAGAGTACAACCACCCCGAGCCGATGGGCCTCATCAACGATCCCGCTCTCCTGGCCGACCCCATCGCCCTCCGCTGGGCCGGCAACAACTACTTCACGGCCCACATGCGCAACATCGGCCTGATGTCCCTTGCCTTTGATGCCGCCGACGATCCGGATGGCGAACTCACCGGCAACCTGGCGCAGGCGACGGGCGCCTGGCTCTACATGGTCGATGACCTGTTGCGCGGCGACTTTCGCGGCGGCCTCACCGCCGAGGGGTTCGAATACAGCCAGCAGGCGCTTGCCTATGTCGTCCAGTTCCTGCTCGCCCTGCACACCGCCGGCCAGGACGATCCCGCCACCTGGGGACCACAGGTGGTCCTCTCCGGCAACCCGTTCTGGGATGAGGTGATTCCGGCCTATGTCCACTCGCTGAGCCCGGTTACCGTGACCGTGCCGGAGCTGGAGTGGATGGGCCCCGTTTTTCAACCGGCCTGGTACGGCGATGGGCAAGCCTACTGGGGGCCGGACTTCATCGGTCTGCTCGGCGCGCTCGGCCGCTACGATGACCTCACTGGCAACACCCGGCGCCTGGACATGATTCGCTGGGTCCAGTCCAATCTTCCGCCCGGTGGCGCTGAGGGGTTGATCCCGGTGCGGGTGGCCGGAGCGGCGGAGATGGCGTCCATCGCGATCCTCTACTTCCTCCTCTTCGATCCAGAGGCCGTGGAATCCGCCGATTTCCGCCCCAGCCTGCCATTGACCCATTTCGCGGAGGGGATTGGACGTCTCCTCGTTCGCACAAGCTGGGAGGACGATGCCGCCTGGTTCACCTATACGCTCGGCCCCAACACGGTCGATCATCAGCATTGCGACGGCAATATGTTCGAGTTCTACCGGGCCGGAGAATGGCTGACCAAAGAGCGCACCGGGTACGGCTTCAATATCGGTAGCTCGGATTACCACAATACGGTCACCGTCGAGAACGATCCACCCGATCACAACCAACCCGATGGCTATCGCAACATCCTCTGGCAACGCGGTTCGCAGTGGATGTACGTGGCCAGCGGCGATCCCGAACTCGCCGGTCCGAGCATCGGCGATGGCTACGTGCATGTGTTTGGCGACGCGACCAATCTCTACAACTCCGAAGTCGAATCGTCGCTCGATGTGCGGCATGCCAGCCGCTCGATCGTCTGGCTCCAGCCCGATCACATCGTTGTCTACGACCGGGTCGCGTCGAAGTCGGAAGGCCGCTTCAAGCGCTTCTGGCTGAACCTTCCGGCCAGCGGGACCGTCGTGGATCACGTTTCGACGATGACAACGGCCAGCGGCCAGCAACTCGTGGTGACCACCCTCCTGCCTGGCGATGCGGAGATCGGCGTGGAGCCGGCCGAGCCCCTCGCCGAGGATGCGGAGCCCGCCATTGGCGAGCCGATGCGGTTCCGTCTCCGGGTCGAGGCTCCCGGCGGACCGCTCGAAACCCGCTTCCTTCACGTGCTGCAGGGTGTTGATCCGGGAGGCACGGTCGGTGACGCCAGTCTCATCCTCAGCCGTGCGGGAACGCCGTTCGCCGGGGCAGCCGTCGCCGCGACGGCGGTCCTCTTTCCGGTCGATGCCGGCGCCACGGTGGAGACCCTAACGTATGCCGTGTCAGAAGGTGTGACCCGTCACCTGATCGCCGGACTCGTGCCGGGTGGAGGCTACGACGTGGAATCCAAGGCCATCGGCGGTGAACGAGTGGTGACGATTCGGCCAGGAACGCTCCGGGTCGCCGATGAGAGTGGAGTGCTCATGGTGAATCTCCAGGGCGGCGATGCCTGACTCCACCTACAACCCGAACAGTTCCCGGCACGGCTCGAATCCCCGTATCTCGACACCCTCCGCCAACCCCGAACGCTCCCACTTTTCCCGCGACAGCCGCAGGTTGAACAGTTCGCTCACCCTGTCTCCATGGACGTGCCGGGCCACGCCGTTCGGCTCGTAGCCCATCGCCCGGGAAACGCCCAGCGAGGCGTGGTTGTCGTGCCAGGCGCTGGTGATCGCCATCTCCGCGCCCATCGGGCCGAACGCCAGCGTCAGGATCGCCCGGCGCATCTCCTTGCCGAACCCCTTGCCCCGCGCCGCAGGCTGGAGATACGACGCCGAGTCCACCTCCCGCACCAGCGGGAACCGCTCGCCTTCCAGCGTCTGGCCGCCAATCAGGTCGTCGCCGTGGAACACCGCGAACGGCAACCGCCATGATTCCACCGACCACGTTCCGTAGGCCGTCCAGTATCCCTGGAGCGACATGATCGCCCGCCCGCGCGCTTCGCTCACCCCGGTCAACACCGGGGCGTCCGGATTCATCTCCAGGTCGGCCGGTACGTCCCGTGCCAACCGGATCGCCCACGCCTCGGTCATCGGACGCAACACCAGTTGCCCGGTCGCGATCTCCAGTCCAAACAACGGCCACATGTCGTCCATCGCATTGCTCCTTCACGGTTATACGGAATCCGGGTGATCAGTGGACATCTTGGCCGCGAGGTGCGCCTCCACACTGGGTGAAGACCCGCGATTCGCCGCCATCAGGCTCACCAGGTCTTCAGGCGGAGCCGGTATTACAGCATACGGCGACCGGCGAACGAGCATCGGCAATTGCAATGAAGCCGGGCAGGGCTGATCCCACCGGGCTTTCCTTACAGAACGAGTTCCTGCCCGGGCTACCCCGCGAAGGCGGCTCGGCCCCTTCCACCAGAAAGGCTCGCAATAAAAAAGGAAGCCGTCCCGCTACCCTGCTGAATCGAATGGCGAGAGCACTGTCGGTGCGATCCCCGATAGCTGCTCGTAAATCCCCTCATGCCGGAACTGGAGGCTGATGATCAGGTCCGGCTCCAGCGATGCGATCTTCTCCAGGTTCGGTTCGGCGATATCGCCGGCATTCATGATTCCCTCGGCGCCTGGGCCAGGATATTCCGGCCACGGGTCATCCTCCACGCCGGTCGTTCCTCCCACCGGGGTGATCCACAGCGCGAAGCACGCATCCAGCACTGGACCGTCGAGCACAACCACCCGCTGTGGGTTGGCTGGAATCTCCGTCTTGCCCATCGCGTGACTGAGCACCCGCGTGCCGCCAGCCTCGGGCGCCGCCTGCGCCATCAATGACCTACCGTGAGTCACCCCACTCGTCCTGCCCCGACGGTTACCGGAACCGGGGAAGTACCTCCCGCGCGAACAGGTCCATCCCATCCCGCTCTGGCGCGTCGAGGAACCACAGCAGGAAGTGGTCGGCTCCCGCCTCCACGTACGCCCCGATCCGCTCCGCCACTTCGTCTGGCGTGCCCATTAAGGTGGAGTTCGTGAACGATTCCGGCGCGGCGTCAGCGGACCCGTCCGCGAATGCCCGCAATGCCGGGTCCACCGTATCCTGGTCCGGAGCCTTGTCCAGCAGCGCGCCCAGACGCCCTCGAACGTCGCCGTCCGGCGCGATCAGCACCTGGATTTCGAGGCTCTTCTCGATCACGCCGCTGTCCCGGCCAACCGCCGCGCAGGCATCCTCCAGCAGGCCGATCCGCCGCCGGAACTCGTCCAGCCCGCACGGCGTCGTGTTCCACCCCTGCCCGAACTCCGCGCAGGCCGCCAGCAAGCCAGGATGCACCTCGCCGAACCAGATTGGCGGGTGTGGCTGCTGGACCGGGAGGGGAGTGCAGGTGGCATCGGTCACGCCGAACGACCCGTGCGCCACCGTGGTCGGCGAGGACGCGGTCCACAGGTCCCGGATCAGGCGGATGCCGTCCACGGTTTCCGCCACGCGCTGGTCCACCTCCTCCGGATACGGCAGGTGGTAGGCGCGGTTCTCCCGAACCTGCTGGCCGTAGTCGTAGAACATGATGAAGCGGCCGCCGCTGAGATGGTCCAGCGTGGCCGACATCTTGGCGGCGATCGCCGGGTCGCGGAAGTAGTGCGCCTGGTGGATCATCCCCAGTCGCGCCGAGGACGTCACACCCACCAGCGCGCTCAGTGTCGTCCACCCCTCCAGGATCGCCTCGTCCTGGCCGAGCATCAGGTGATCGGCCACCCACAGCGAGTCATACCCCAGCGAATCGGCGTGCGCGCCCAGTTGCAGCGTCACCGGCCCGTCGAGCTGGTCGAAATTCGGCGTGCGGAACAGGCCCGCCGTCGGGTTCGCGAAAATCGGGAGGCAGTAGCCGAACCGGGTCGTGGTCATCGAATGCGTTCCTTCTCTTGGACGCGTCAACCGGCCGAAACCTGGTGATGCACCGGCTCGCCGTCCAGCACGCGCTGGATGTTGAACCACAACTCTTGCGAGTCCCGGATCCACGTCCACGGACCCTGCGCCGCCGAGTGCGGGGTCAGGATCACCCGGTGCTCCGGGGCCTCGTGGAAGTCGTGCAGCCTGCTGTCCGGCGGGAGCGGCTCCTCGGCGAAGACCTCCAGCGCCGCCGCCCGGATTTCCCAGCTATCGAGCGCGTGAATCAGCGCATCCTGGTCCACCAGCTTGCCGCGCGCGGAGTTGACGAACAGGGCAGTCGGCTTCATCTGGGCGAACTCGTTCGCGCCGATGATCCCCTCGGTCTGCTCGTTCAGCGCGAGATGCACCGACAGCACATC
>CAZUPA010000092.1:0-12575 GCA_964622205.1 uncultured Sphaerobacteraceae bacterium | reverse complement strand
ACGGCTGGGCAAGGCGGATGTCCCGCGTTTCGACCTCGTGCTGCTAGGCATGGGCTACGATGGGCACACCGCGTCGCTGTTTCCCGGTACCGACGCCATTCACGAGCGACACAAGCTTGTGGTCAGCCACTTCGTGCCCAGGCTGGACAGCACCCGATTGACCTTCACGCCAATGCTGATCAACACCGCCAAGCGGGTGGCGTTCCTGGTTGGCGGCGACGGCAAGGCGGAGATGCTCCACTCGGTGCTCGACGGCCCAGTTGACGTGAGTGTCTTCCCATCTCAGGTCGTGCGGCCGATTGGCGGCAACCTGACCTGGATCGTGGACGAAGCGGCGGCGGCCCAGCTCGATCGGAAATCAACCAATGGATGAAGCGCAACGACTACAGGCTATTGGCGAGCGGGCGGCGGCCGAGATCTCCGATGGCAACCTCGTCGGGCTCGGAACCGGATCGACCGCCAACGCGATGCTCGACGCGCTGGGCGCTCGCGTGCGGAACGGACTTAAGGTGACGGGGGTCGCGACATCCGATTCGACCCGGGCGAAGTGCGCCCAGCTCGGCATCCCGCTGCTCGACCTCGACGAGATCGAGCGCCTCGACCTGTGTATCGATGGCGCGGACGAAATCGACCCAGCCCTTAATCTCGTGAAGGGCAAGGGCGGCGCATTGCTCTACGAAAAGCTGGTGGCGCTGCGCACTGACCGGCTGATCGTCATCGCGTCATCGGAAAAGCTCGTGTCCAGGCTGGGCACGCGACTGCCGCTTCCAGTCGAAGTCGTGCCATTCGGCCATCTCCACACCACCCGCGCGGTGGCGGAACTTGGCCTGCGTCCTGTATTGCGGCATACGGCGGCCAACACGCCGTACGTGACGGACGGCGGGCACTACATCCTCGATTGCGATTCAGATGGCATTGACGATCCGGCCGCGCTGGCCACCACCCTGAAAGGCATCACCGGCGTGGTCGATCACGGCCTGTTCACGGGGATGACGGCGCTCGCGCTCACGATCGATGAACAGGGCGCCATCACCGAACACACCCGCCAGGCACGATGATGGCCGCCGCCACGTCGTCCTTGCCCGCGAATTCTCCGCTTGCCGGTTCCCCTGACACATCCGGCCGCACGTGTTCGTGGTGGATACCGGCCTTCGCCCTGCTTGTGTTTATCGTCGCATCGCTGGCAAGCAGGGGCGCCAATACACTCGACATCGACCTGACGGTCAGCGCGTGGGTTCAGGATCGCGCCAGCGGCTGGGCCGATCCGCTCGCCCACTTTGGTAATTTCCTTGGCGAGTCGAAAGCAGCGTTGGGCCTGCTGGCCGCCGCGCTGATCTGGGCAATCGCCACCAGGAAACAGCGCGAACTCTGGTATCTGCTGTTCGCGGCCATTGGGCGGCTCGTGGGAACAGTGTTCAAGGGCCTGCTGGAAAGCCCGCGTCCGTCACCAGATGACGTGACACTGGCGGAGGTGTTCGATGGCTTCGGGTTCCCCAGCGGTCACACGATGACCTCGGCGATCACGCTTGGAACGGCGGCATTCCTGCTGGCACGATACATCCAGTCCCCACGTGGCCGGCTGATCCTGCTCGCCGGTTGGTTGCTGGGTACGGCCTGCACCGCGTTCGCCCGGATCTGGTTCGGAGCGCACTGGTTTTCGGACACAATCGGCGGGGCGGCCTATGGGATCGCGGTGGTGTTGATCGCGGCCAACCTGAGCGCAATGGCTACCAGGTGGAGGTCAGGCTCATCGCGTACAGCACAAGCCCAAATCCCAGAACGGTGAACCCGCCAAGCCTGGCGACTTTGTCCAGGTAGCCATCGGTGCGGCTGCGCAGCATCTTCGGCAGCAGCCAGATGCGCCAATTGACGAACGGCAGCAGTGGCTGGATGCCGCTGATGGTACAGGCGTCGGACAGCAGGTGCGAGAGGCACCCCAGCGCGAACGACATGACGACGACGGCGATCGTGTCATCCGGGATATGCAGGACGTAGTCGCCGGCCGCGAACTCCGCGGCTGAAGTGATCTTTATGGCGAGCGCCAGCGCCGCCACGAGCAGCGCCAGCACTGGCAGGCCATGCGAAGCGCCACGATGCCGTAGCCGGAACGGCGCTCGTAGCCCACTCCGGAAGTCCAGCCAGTCGGGCGCGCCACCACCGATCACGCCGGCGACCAGGCACCCCACGGCGAGCGGGGGATCCTGGTTGATGGCGACAGGCACCGCGATCGCGGCTCCGAGAACGGCGTGGGTGATTCCTCGCACGGTGGACGACTCCAGATGCGACAAACGCCCCCGCGAATTCCTTCGCGGGGGCGTTTGTGGTTTTCAGGCGGGTCTAGGAGCGCGGGTCCCGGCGCGGGCCACGGGTGTTGGTGGATGGGCCACGGTTGTAGCCACCGCCGCCGCC
The DNA here is from genome assembly GCA_964622205.1 of uncultured Sphaerobacteraceae bacterium. GTDB lineage: Bacteria > Chloroflexota > Chloroflexia > Thermomicrobiales > UBA6265 > JACCYX01. The sequence continues at coordinate 10,166 of CAZUPA010000092.1, read as the reverse complement.
AGAACGGTTACCGCCCCGGCTGTCATCTTCGCGGCGTCCACCGGCGCCCTGCGGGCGCTGGCCGTACGGGCCCGAGCGGGGACCACGGCTCTGGCCGCCGCCTCGCTGGCCACCGCGGTAGCCACCGCCACCGCCGCGAGATCCGCGATCGTCGCGGTCACGGCGTCCGGATGCGGCGGGCTCACTCGAGAGCTCGACGTTCACCGGGCGCCCCTTGACCGAGGCGTTGTTGAGGGCATCGATCACGCGCTGGGCGGCATCCTTCGGCACGTCCACGAAGGAGTAGGTGTCGAGGATATCGATCGCGCCAATCGAGCGGCCTGGAACGTTGGCTTCGTTGGCGATGGCGCCGACGAGGTCCTGCGGCCGAACGTGCATGTTGCGCCCGATGTTCACGAACAGGCGAACCATGCCCGAGTCGTTGTGGCCACCGAAGGAGCCGCTGTAGCTGGCGACGTCGTCGTCCTTCTGCGTCTCGGTGGTGGAGCGGCCGGTCTCCGTGGCATACAGCTTGAGGATGGCAGCCGCGATATCGACGCCATCGTGGTCCTTCGCGAGGTCACGAACGGGCTCGAGGTAGGCGCTAAAGCTTTCCTCGTCCTTCAGCACGTCGAGAACCATGGTCTTGAGCACGTCGCGTCGTCGCTCGTTGACGTCCTTCGCGGTCGGAAGGCGCTTCGGCTGAATGGTGGCCTTGGTGAAGCGCTCGATTGAGCGAATCCATCGCGACTCGCGCGGGGTCACCAGCGTGATCGCGGTGCCGGTCTTGCCGGCGCGCCCAGTGCGGCCGATGCGATGCACGTAGGTTTCGGTGCTCTCCGGGATGTCGAAGTTGAAAACGTGGCTGACGTCGTCGACATCGAGGCCGCGGGCGGCGACATCGGTGGCGATCAGGATGTCGGCCTGACCGGAGCGGAACCGCTTCATGACCCGGTCGCGCTGAACCTGCGAAAGGTCGCCGTGCAGGGTGTCGACGGCGAATCCGCGTGCCATCAGGGCCTCGCCGAGGTCGTCCACGCCGTGCTTGGTGCGGCAGAAGATGATGGCGGAGGACGGAACCTCGGCCTCGAGAATGCGGGTGAGCGCATCGATCTTCCGCTGGCGCGGAATCTCGTAGTAGACCTGGTTGACCGCGGCGACGGTCATTTCCTTGCCGCGCACCGAGATCCGCTGGGGCTCCTTCATGTACTTCCGGGCAAGCTCGGCGATGCGCTGGGGCATGGTGGCCGAGAAGAGGGCGGTCTGCCGCTCCGCCGGAACCTGCTGAAGGATCCACTCGATGTCGTCGACGAAGCCCATGTCGAGCATCTCGTCGGCCTCATCGAGCACGAAGTACTTCAGGCTATCGAGCTTGAGGGTGCCGCGGCGCATGTGATCCATCACACGGCCGGGCGTGCCAACCACGATTTCGACGCCGCGCTGGAGGCCGCGCAACTGGCGGTCATACGCCTGTCCACCGTAGATCGGAAGGGTTTCGATTCGCTTGTGACGTCCCAACCCGGCCAACGCCTCGGAGACCTGGATAGCCAGTTCACGGGTCGGACAGAGGACAAGCGCCTGGACCCCACCGCGACGGCTCTGGACGGTTTCGATGATCGGCAGGCCGAAGGCGGCGGTTTTGCCCGAGCCGGTCTCGGCCTGGGCGATCACGTCGCGGCCCTCCAGCAGGACGGGAATGGTTCGCTCCTGAATCGGAGAGGGAACTTCGTAGCCGACGGACGCGATGCTCTCCAGCAGCGCGTCGGAGAGACCAAGCGACGCGAAGGTCACGCGGTCGTCTTCGACCGCTTCGATGGTGGCTTCGGCCTTGACTGGCTCAGGCTCGACAGTTTCGATGGCCGGCGCGGCGTCTACGGCCTCTTCGGCCGCCGCGACTTTGGCAACGGGGGCCTCAGGAGCCTCGGCTTCGGCGACAGGTGCATCCTGCTCGGCATCGGTTGATTCTTCGCCGGCATCACCCTGGTATTCGGTACTGGCGGCGCGGGCAACGATCTCGTCGATCGCGGTCAGGTTTTCGGGACGGTCAAGAACAGCGGACGTACCAGACTCGGTGGTAAGGCGCGGACCGTTTCCGTTAGAAGTGAAACTCATGAATGATGACTCCATCACAACGTCGTGTTCATCGTTGAACACAGGCAACACAACCCAACGGAGGCCGGTGAACGGTCCCGGTTTCCCGGAGGGCATTTCAGTTCGTGTGTGGTGTCTTTGGACGTTTGCCTTGCCAGGACGCAGCCGGATACAAACCGGAGCAGCCACGCGACAGCCACACGACTCGTCACACAGTTCCCGTGTGATTCGAGAGCGATGGGCTCACATGCCGCCGCACTGCTCTCCGCGGCCCGCTCGCCGCTACCCGTACCCACAAGCCGCCGTGACGGCTATTGAGCTCATACCCATCCGGGATGTCCCCGGTCCAGACGTGGCCATCGCGAGGAGCAATGCCATCTTCGTCTTCGAGCTCGTGTCCTGGTGTGGAGTTTCCGACCGTTTCGTGCACGCCGAATCAATACTGGGCGTGTTCATTGAGGCCGATTGGGAAAATACTAGAGGAACTCATCAAGGGGCAGGCCCCTTGTGACGGATGGAACTATACCGCAATGCACCGGATATGTCCATACAAAGAATTAGGTCCCAACGCTTGCTTACTATGCGCGGCACAGGCGCCTCATGGCGGCCCTCGTCCGCCGCGCGTACACGACCATCGACCGTCATGAAATCGTCGATCGACTTCTCTCGAAGGAGACGCCCCGTGGCCGATACCCTGACATTCCGCGAACTCACCATCGACGAGCTGCCGCTGATGCAGCGGATCGACCGGTCGGAAACGATCGATGGGCAGTACACGTTCAGCGATGGCCAGCTCCTGTTCACGGAGAGACGGATCGATGTCGCTGGCTGGTACCCGACCGAGGTGTCAAGCCATATCGAATCGCTCCAGGTGTCCATCGCCAGTGGTGGCGCGTCCTTCGGCGCGTTCGATGGCAAACTGCTCGTGGGAATCGCTGGTCTGTGTACCAAGCCCGTCGGCGGAGACCCCGCCGTCATGCAACTCGAGCCACTCTTCGTGAGCGCGCCCTATCGCAACCGGGGCTTTGGCGGGCGACTGACCGCGATGGTGGCCAAACGAGCGCGCTCACTCGGCGCCACGGCGATCTATATCTCGTCGATTCCGACCCGAAACTCGGTGGACGTTTACCTGAGGATGGGAGCGACGCCGCTGGCGACACCTGATCCAACGCTGTTCGAGAAGGAGCCAGAAGACATTCATCTCATCCTGCCGCTCGCGACCGAATGACAGGGGTAAAGACCGCGTGATGGATCGCATGTCAATGGTGGTGGGTCTTCCGGGCATGGAAAGAGCCGGGTAAAGGGACCCGGCTCTCTCTGGATGGAGAAGGGTTTACATGCGGGCCAGATCGCAGGGGGCGATCACTCCTTTGGCCACGCACTGGACCTCCACGATGAATCAGATCAGGCACCACACAAGATCACGTACATCGGATGGGAACTCCCTGGCAACGGAACCGTGGGGTAGAACAGGAGGGCTGATCCCGTTCTCGGTCGTTGTCACCTCGTTCCTTCGAGGTCAACCCCATATTGCCTGAACCCTGTCCGGAACTCATCCGCAATTTTACCGATCTTTTTCGCCTACGTATCCGGTCCATCTACGTAATTGATGCCGCACAATCCCGGTTTGGTATGGTTTGGCCCATGAACCGGGGCCAAATGGCCCATCTCGAAGGCGCCTCCTGATGAATGACCTGCCCACCAACCTCACCGCCGCCCGCGCAGCCAAGGCGCGAGAGAACCTCGTCAACGCCTTGCGCGAGTGCGGGGAACTGGCCGACGCCGTCGCCCACTTCGAGGGCCGCGAGTTGATCGAGGTGCTCGACTACCTGGACAGCCTGCGGTTCGTGATGGCCGAATCTGGCCAGTTACTCGCGGGGGTCACCCGCGGCGCGCAAGGATGAGCCGCGGGAACCTGTTGAACCCTACCCGCCAATCGGCGGGAAGATCGCAATTTCCCACTCCGGCTCGGCCATGTCGCGATCCAGTGGAAAGACCGGGCGATCCACTCGTTCGAACGGGAGCGACTCGATGTCCTGGTTCACCGCGCCGGGCGTGAGCGCCTGGAAGGCGGCGGACGCGGCTTCCCGTAGTTCAGGTTCGAGGTAGCCCCACTTGCCTACCGTTATGTCGAAATCGGTGATCGCCAGGTTGATGTTCGCGAACTCGATCATCCGGTGATATGGCTTGCGCCGGCTGGGAATGATGACATGCACGCCGCCGTGCCGGACGACGACGATATCCCCGCCGACCGGGTCGTTCTCGAAGATCGAGTAGACCTCGCCGGCAAGCTCCAGCGGCGAGCCGTTCACCGGATCGTTGACGCCGCCGATGGTGACCGTCACCTCCGCGCCAATGCCCGCCTCCTTCGCGATACGAACCGCTCTGGCGCTGGCGATCGACCCGACGATGGCGGTTCGCTCGCCCGAGGCCAATTCTGGCCGGGCGATCAGTCGTTCAACCATGTAGGGAATATCGCCAGCGCCACCCGCCGTCGGGTTGTCGCCGGAGTCGCTGATCAGCACCGCCTTCTGGTTCAGCTTGAGCGCCTCGTCGATGGTCCAGTCCGCCGTACCGGTCGGCACGCCGAAGCGGAACTCCTCGCGCGCATCCCAGTACCGGCGAGCGATCTTCAGCGCCTCACCCCGGATGGCTTCCGGGTCCGTGCCGGTCACGACCGTCGTGGCATTGGCGCGGGGCTGGTCGGCCCAGACGTAGCCCACCCACAGCGAGGCATCGATCACGCCCTCGACAGGGTCGGACTCTTCCAACCCGCGGTAGACCGTCGCGCCAGGCTCCCACATCGTGCTCGTCTTCTCGCCCGGCAGGTTCACCGGTATGCGCGTCCAGGCGCGGTATGGCCGAACGCCGGAATCGAGCAGCGACAGCAGGTTCCGCACGGCGCGGGCCTTGGTCTCCATCGCGTCAACATGCGGCGCCTGGCGGTAGGCGGTGAAGCAGTCGATCGCCTTCACCAGGACATCGGAAACGTTGCCGTGAAGGTCCATGCCGGTGGAGATGACGCATTCCGGCCCAACCCTCTCGCGGATCGCGGTAATCAGGTCGCCCTCCGCGTCGTCCAGGCCAATCACGGTCATGGCGCCGTGGATGTCGAAAAAGAACCCGTCCAGCGGGAGCGCGGCTCGCAGTCGTTCCAGCAACTCACCCTTCATGGTTTCGTAACTGGCGGTTTCGACCGGTCCACCCGGAATCGCTCGTGCCTTCAGCGTTCCGAACCATTCGACATCGTCCCTGCCCTCGAACGTCCCCTGTTCGAAGTAGGAGTAGTTGGCGGCGATTTCGTCGCCGCGATGGATGACGAAGTCGTCGATGGTGGCGGGAAGTGGAGAGAAGGTGCTGCTCTCGATGGCGATGCCGCCGATGCCAATCCTGTAGCCTGATTTCACGTTTCACGACCCCTGCTGATGCCGGTTGTGCCTGGCGGAGTTCGGTCCTCCTCGGTCACGATAGTCGAGTGGCGAAAGGGCTGCAAACGGTGGCGCTTTCCCGGAACGCTCGCCTGCCCCGGTCATTCAGGCAGGTACATTCGCGGGTCTCCCGCGTTGTACGCTCATGGCTTCAGTTTCGGAAGCGTCACGGATACGTCACGACACCCGGAGAGACCGCATGGAAACGCAGACGTTGATCCCTCGCGCCGCGCTTGACCAGTCGATCGACGCCGCCATCGCCGAGCGACGGCTCGTGGGCGGCTATTTGGCTGTTAGCCGGAATGGTGAACTGGTGTACGAGCGCGCGGTTGGCCTGGCCGACCGCGAATCGAACGCCGCGTTCACGCCGGACACCATCGTCCGGCTGGCATCCGTCACCAAACCGATTGTCAGCGTGGCGGCCCTCCGCCTGATCGACGAGGACAGGCTACGACTGGACGACCCGATCGCCAGGTGGTTGCCAGACTTCCGCCCCACGCTGCCAGGCGGCGGCGAGGCCGCCATCCTGGTGCGGCACCTCCTCACGCATACCTCCGGGTTGAGCTACCGTCACGCCCAGCCCGTGGGCGGGCCGTATGCGACCGCCGGAATCTCCGATGGTCTCGATATCCCAAGCAGAACCCTGGAGGACAACCTGTCGCGGATCGCGGCGCAGCCACTTGGCTTCGCGCCGGGCACAAGTTGGGAGTATTCCGTCGGCACGGATGTGCTCGGCGCGCTCCTCCAGGAGATGACCGGCGATGCCCTGCCGGAGGTGGTTCGCGACCAGGTGACCGACCCACTGAGGATAGAGGACACTGCGTTCAACGTCACCGACGAATCCCGGCTGGCGACGCCGTACGTCAACGATGCGCCGGAACCACACCTCCTCGCGGACGGCGAGGTCGTGCCAAATCCGTTCATGCCGGAGACGGCCGGGGTGTCGTTCGCGCCATCACGCGTCTTCGACCACACCTCGTTCCCATCCGGTGGCGGCGGGATGGTGGGAACCGGGCCCGAGACCCACCGGTTCCTGGAAGCGATCAGGCTGGACGCCCATGATGGCCGGCGGCGGCTCTTGCGTCAGGAGACGGCGCGGTCGCTGTTCCAGGGCCAGATTGGCGCGCTGGATACGTATCCCGGCATGACCTTCGGCTTCGCTGGCGCCGTGGTCCGCGACCCGGCCCTGGCGATGACGCCACAACCGGCGGGCACGCTGAACTGGGGTGGCGTGTATGGTCACAAATGGTTCATCGACCCGGTCAACGCTATCACCGCCACGATCCTGACCAATACCATATACGAGGGCATGAACGGGCAACTCACCATCGGCGTGCGCGACGCGCTGTATGCGGCTGGCGAATAGCCAAACGCCAGGAACCCGGCGCGGCTTGCGCCGGGTTCGTTTCTCCCGCCCTGGCAATGCTATGATGTGTTTGCGTGCAAACATTTGGGAGAGTCATCATGGCTACCACCAAGACCATCGCCTTCCGCATTTCCGAGGAGCAAGAAGAACGACTGGATGCGCTTTCGAAGCGAACCGGCCGGACCAAGGCATTCTATCTGCGCGAAGCCATCGACACATATCTGGACGATATCGAGGAGCAATACTGGGCAGACTCGGTACTCGCCGAGTGGGATGCGTCCGACAAGGTTACGCGCCCGCTGTCCGAAATCAAAGCAGAGCTCGGATTGTGAATCGCTGGAAAGTGCGGACGACGAAGCGGTTTGATCGAGACCTTGGCAAGATTGACCGTAAGGTTGCAAGCCGCATCATTGGTTTCCTGGAGGACCTTGAACAGTTGGACAACCCGCGGGATCGGGGAAAGGCACTCACGGGAGAGAGGGCTGGAGTCTGGAGTTATCGCGTCGGTGACTACCGCATTCTGGCCCGAGTTTTTGACAACGAACTCGTGATACTGGCTATCGGTGTTGGCCACCGCTCCAGAATCTACCGTGACGACAGATGAAGGGTTGAAGCGGGATCATATCTCGCTGCACCGCACGCCCTACGGAGACGAAAAGCGCGCGCCATCGGCGGGGATGACGATCCGGTCCATGTGTACGCCGAGTTCAGGCAACCGCCGGCGATAGTGGTCGCGAGTCTCCAGGCAGTGATTGATCGCCTCAAGATGCACCACGACCAGGGTGGCGTCCGGGGCGGCCCGGTGGACCATGGCGACATCCTCCGCGGTCATCACGATCGGATCGCCCTCAAGAAACCGTGCCCCGCTCGCGTTGACCACGATCACCTTGGGCGAATGCCGCTCGATCACTTCCGCCACTTCGTCGCACCAGATCGTATCCCCAGCCAGGTACACCACGGGCTCGCCTGGCGCCTCGAACACGAACCCCGACACGGGAGCCATCAGGCGGCCAGTTTTGCCCGTGCCATGATGCCCGGCCGTCCGCGTCACAGTCGCCTCGCCGACCCGCACGAAGGTCTCGACCGGCACAACCGCACCGAATCCCTGGGCCGTGAGGCGCTCGACATCCTCCGGCTGGCAGATCAGCGGCAGATGGTGATTCAGACGTGATGCCGAGGTGGCGTCGAAGTGGTCCTGGTGGAGATGGGTAACCACCAGCGTGTCCGCCGAATCCACCACCACCTCCCAGCCAGCGGGAAGCCCGACCAGCGGGTTGGGCTTTTGGTTCGGTGTGCTCGGCACGGGCGGTCTCGCTCCAGCCGGGTCCAGCGCGGCGTCGATCAGAAAGCGGCGGCCACCGTATTCGAGCAGCGCGGCGGCGTTCCGAAGCAGTGTGTAATGCATGGCATTTCCTTCCTTGCACATCGTGTCGACGACCATGGCGGAAGTATAGGAAGATGAGCGCCAAACGGGACTCCGAATGCGATACCCGGTTTGATGGTATGAAAGGATTCACCCTTGGCTTCCACCAGGACGACAAAGTTCCTCCTCGACGAGGATCGAATACCCACGAGCTGGTACAACATCGCCGCCGATCTTCCCAACCCGCTCCCGCCGCCGCTGCATCCCGGCACCGGTCAGCCGATCGGGCCGGACGACCTGGCGCCGCTCTTCCCGATGTCGCTGATCGCCCAGGAAGTCTCCCAGGAACGCTACATCGAGATTCCGGACCCGGTGCGGGACATCTACCGCCTGTGGCGGCCGACCCCGCTGTATCGCGCCTCCCGGCTGGAACGGGCGCTCGACCTTCCCGAAGGCGTGCGCATCTTCTACAAGTACGAAGGCACGAACCCCGCTGGAAGCCACAAGCCGAACACCGCCGTGCCCCAGGCCTGGTACAACCAGCAGGCGGGCGTGAAGCGCATTACCACCGAAACCGGCGCCGGGCAGTGGGGAAGCTCGCTGGCGATGGCCTGTGCCTTCTTCGGCATCGACCTCAAGGTCTACATGGTGAAGATCTCCTACGAGCAGAAGCCGTATCGCCGCGCGCTGATGGAGACCTGGGGCGCGCAATGCATCGCCTCTCCCAGCAACGAGACGAATGCCGGACGCCAAATGCTGGCCGACGACCCGGATTCCTCCGGCTCGCTTGGCATGGCCATCTCCGAAGCGGTCGAGGACGCCGCCACCCGCGAGGACACCAAGTACTCGTTGGGCTCGGTTCTCAACCACGTCATGCTGCACCAGACCGTGATCGGCACCGAGGCGCTGGAGCAGATCGAGATGGCCGACGCCTGGCCAGACGTGATCGTGGGCTGCGTCGGTGGCGGTTCGAACTTCGCCGGGCTCACCTTCCCGTTCATCCGGGAGAAGCTGGCTGGCAAGGATGTGCGCGTGGTCGCCGCCGAGCCTTCCGCGTGCCCCACGCTGACCCGCGGCGTGTACGAGTACGACTTTGGTGACACCACCGGCATGACCCCGCTCCTGAAGATGCACACGCTCGGCCACACGTTCATGCCAGCCGGCATTCACGCTGGCGGACTGCGGTACCACGGTTCCGCGCCGCTCGTGAGCCTGTTGCTTGAAGAGGGCCTGATCGACGCGGTGGCGATCAACCAGCTCGCCGCGTTCGAGTCGGCGGTCCAGTTCTCGCGAACGGAAGGCATTGTGCCGGCTCCGGAATCGGCCCACGCGATTCGCGCGGCGGTGAACGAGGCGCTCGACGCCCGGGAGAAGGGCGAGGACCGGACGATCCTGTTCGGCCTCTCCGGCCACGGTAACTTCGACCTTGCTGCCTACCAACGGTACCTGGCGGGCGACCTGGTGGACTACGAGCACCCGCAGGCGACGATCGACGAGGCGCTTACGCACCTGCCGGTCATCGCGGCGGACTGAGGTGGCCACAAGGGGCATCGCTAGAATGGGTTCAGAGGTGGCAACGCCAGTCGGTAAGGAGGTTCATCATGGCTGACACCACTATCACGATTCCTTCTGGTTCGGCCCTGGACGAGCGGCTGGAACGTGTCTCGCGGGAAACTGGCCACTCCAAATCGGATGTCGCGCTGGAAGCCCTGTTGGACTGGCGGGACGAGCAGGAGGACATCAGCGAAGTCCTTTCTCGCTCGGCGAGAAACGAGCCGACTCACTCAATCGAAGAGGTCAGGAGACAGCTTGGCCTGGAAGATTGAGTTCATCCGATCGGCCAGCAAGGACCTGTTCCACGAAGTCCATTCATCTGTAGGGATGGCCCAGCGAGCCGCAGGCGAGCGTGTGGCCATCCTTCCAGCGGCGTCGCCTGACG
>CAZUPA010000091.1:0-12918 GCA_964622205.1 uncultured Sphaerobacteraceae bacterium | reverse complement strand
CGAAGAGGGGGTGATTTGGCGAAGATGTGGTCTGCGTGAGGGAAGGCCACACGCCGCCACTGAGTGCATGGTGAGGGTCTCGTTGGGGCCGGAAGGGCATACACGATCGGGGTTCGCGAAAGCGAGGCGCATGTATGGCCGATCGTTAGCGCTTCCCTACCGGTGCATGGTGTCGTGAGCGTCGGCGGTGGGGTGATGATGGAGCATGCGCGCGTGGATATCCGTGCCGCCGACCGCAAGAATGGTGACGTCGGGCGAAATGAGAGTGGACGGCGGGATTAGCCGCGGCGGACGAGGTCGAAGAGGGCGATGGAGCCGGCGGTGGAGGCGTTCAGCGATTCAACCTTGCCGAGCATGGGCAGGGAAACGATGAGTTGACAGCGCTTCCGGATGTTGGGCGTCAGGCCGGGGCCCTCGGAACCGACGACGAGCGCGGCGGGGGTCGGGACATCGGTGGAGAAGAGGTCCCTGGAGTCCGGGCCTCCGTCAAGGCCGATGATCCAGCGGCCAGAGTCTTCGAGCTTGCCGAGCGCGTTACCGAGGTTGGGGACCGTGGCGATGTTCAGGTGCTCGACGGCGCCAGCGGACGAGTTGACGACGGCGGGGGTGATCCCAGCGGCACGGTCGGTGGGGATGATGACGCCCGCGACGCCGGTGGCATCGGCGGCGCGAAGCAGCGTGCCGAGGTTCTGTGGGTCCTGGAGGTGATCGAGAACGAGGACGTTCCCTTCCGCCTCGATCACGTCGGCAAGATCGACGTAGGGGTATTCAGCGGTTTCGAGGAGGACACCCTGGTGGTTCACTTCGGGTTCCTGATCGTCGAGCATCTGGCGAGGGACGGTTTCGACCAGGACTTCGGCCCGGCGGGCGAGTTCGACAATTTCATCGACCCGGTCGTCCTGACGCATGCCTTCGGCCACCCAGATCCGGGTTGGAGCGCGGCGAAGCGAGCGGAGCGATTCGAGGACGGCGTTGCGCCCGAACAAGGCGTCGCCCTTGATGGTGAACGGTGCATCGCGGCGGCGAGGACCACGTGGGCCAGACGGACGGCTGGCGCCTGAACGTCCGCCCGGGCGTGGACCGCGGGCCGATCGTTCGCCCTGCGGGCGGGGACCCCGGTTGGGGCTGGAGGGGCGGTCATTTCCGGGACGGCGGTCGTCGTGGCGCTTCTGGCGAGATGACCGGTTGGGTGAGTTGGAGGACATGATCAGGTCTTCTTCCATGTAGTGCCGCTGGGACCGTCTTCAAGGGAAATGCCCAGGTCCTGGAGGCCGACGCGAATCTGGTCGGCGGCCTCCCATTGGCGGCTGGCTCGGAGGTTGGTGCGTACGTCGATGAGGAGGTCGATGAAGGGCGCGGCGCCTCCCGCGACAGCGGCGGGCGCGTTTTCGAGGATGATGCCGAGGATGTCCGCCAGTTCGACGAGTTTCGCTTGCGCTTCGCGGAACCGTGACGTGCCGCCAGCCTGGGTGCGAAGCCGGTTGATGTTGCGGGAGAGATCGAACAGGGACGCGATGGCGACGGGCGTGTTGAAATCGCTCAGCATCGCCTCGTGGAACTTCTGCTCCGTTTCCAGGGCGATGGCGACGAGATTGTCGCCGCTGACGATCTGGTTGTCGGCGGTGGCATGAGGCTCCGGGCGGGCGGCGGAAATGAGCCGTTCGAGGCCGGCGGCGGCGGCTTCGAGGCCGGCGGCGGTGTAGTTGAGCGGCGAGCGGTAATGAGTTTGCAGCACCTGGAGGCGGAACGCCATTTGGCGCTGGCGTTCGATAAGCTCCCGGAGCCAGACGACATTGCCGAGTGATTTCGACATCTTCTCGCCGTTGAGTTGCAGCATGCCGTTGTGGAGCCAGAACTGGGCGAAGGGACGTTCGCCCGAGGCGGCCTCGGACTGGGCGATCTCGTTCTCGTGATGGGGGAAGATCAAGTCGCGGCCGCCACCGTGGATGTCGACGACGCCATTCAGGTGATGGGTACACATGGCCGAGCACTCGATGTGCCAGCCAGGACGGCCATCGCCCCATGGGCTCGTCCAGCTTGGTTCGCCCGCCTTGGCGGCTTTCCAGACGGCGAAGTCGAGCGGATCCTCCTTGCGTTCGTTGATGTCGATGCGGACGCCGGCCTGGAGCTCCTCAATGTCGCGGCCCGAGAGTTCGCCGTAGCGAAGAAAGGATCGTACGCGGAAGAAGACATCGCCGCCGGACTCGTAGGCGTGGCCGCGCTCGATGAGACTCTCGATGAGGGCGATGATCTCCGGGATTTCCTCGGTCGCGCGGGGATTGATGGTTGCCGGGAGGACGTTGAACGCCGTGATCTCCTCGGTCCACTCGGCGATCAGCGTTTCAACCAGGTTGATCGGGTCGATGCCCTCGGCGTTTGCCCGGTTGATGATCTTGTCGTCGACATCGGTGAAATTTTGGGCGTATCGAACCTCGTAGCCGAGATGCAGGAGGTAGCGACGGATGGTGTCGAAGACGATCGACGACATGCCGTGACCGATGTGGGCGGAGTCGTAGACGGTGACGCCGCAGACGTACATGCCAACCTTGCCGGGTTCTATGGTCGTGAAGATTTCCTCGCGGCGGGTGCGGGTATTGTAGACGCGGAGTTGGGGGGAGGATGGTGCTGGTGACGAGATCGTCATCGGTGGCGTTCCTTGCATGTGGCGGGTTCAGGAGGCGGCGAGCCGGAACACGGACGACGCCAGTCGACACCCGCCAGGCTGATCCAGGGCCGACGGCGCGGGCAGGTCTTACCTACCCGCGAATACACGAACAACAGCCTGGGGCCGGAGTGGGCCAGGCCGAGGATGTGTATGCCGGAGCGGTCAGCGGTTCATGCATGGTTTCGCCTAGTCCGCGGCCTCCTTCGAGGCGGTCGCGGTGGTTACTGGAGTCTTTTCGGTAGCGGTTGCGGCGGGCTTGGCGGCGTCGCCGGAATCCGTGGATTCGCCGGTCGTCGCCTTGGCCGGCTTGTCGCTGGCGCCATTGTCCTTACGGCTGTCGTTGATGTACCAGCCGGAGCCCTTGAAGACGATGCCGACGGGCTGGAAAACGCGACGGATTTCCTGACCACATTCCGGGCATTCGGTGAGCGGACTTTCCGAGAATTTCTGGAAGACTTCGAACTCATGCGAACAGCTGGCGCAACGATAGGCATAGGTAGGCACGAACTGAACTCCATTGAGTTAAGCAGACACACAAATATCCCGCTGCGGGAGCGGTGCCGGAATTGTACGCTTGACACGGTTCGACTCACAAGCCAACCGGCGGTGGAGCGCTCGTAGCCGTCTCGCAGGGAATTTTAGGGCCCGCGGCTTTCAGTGAGGACCTTGCGCCAGCGAACCCACGGGGGACACGCGATGTGTCGCTACCCGACGAGGAAGCCCATGCGCCAGCCAATCACACTTTGGGAAACTGTCCGTCCTCGGCTGGCTGGGACTCTCCTACTGGTGCGTAGCCTGGATCATGTTTTCAACGGTCTGTATTGGCCGAAGCCTTTCTTTCGTAGGGGCTGACCTCGTGTCGGCCCTGGAGGCTAGCGTTACATGGCGTAATTTCGAGTCTTGGGTGGCGCATATTCATTGGGAGATCCGGACTGCGTCAGTTGGGCGAGACTTCGTAGAGCCGCATGTCCTCCCAGTTCTGGCCGGTGCGGATCTCGACGATGGTGGGAACATCGAGCACGAAGGCGTTCTCCATGGTGTCGCGGACGAGGCGGGCGGTTGAGTCCAATGCCGTCTCGTCGAGTTCGAGGACGAGTTCGTCGTGGACCTGGAGGATGGTGCGAGCGGGGAGTGCCTGTTCGCTGAGCGCCGCCTCGAAGTTGAGCATGGCCTGCTTGATGATGTCGGCCTGCGTGCCCTGGATCGGCATGTTCATGGCCATTCGCTGGGCGCCCATGCGGCGCATGCCGTTCGATGAGGTCAGGTCTGGAAGGTAGCGCCGCCGGCCCCTGATGGTGTGGACATAACCGTCGCGAATGCCATCGGCGATGACGGTATCGAAGAACTCCTTCACTTTCGGCAGGCGTAGCCAGTACCTGTCGATGAACGCCTGGGCGTCTCCGCGGGACATCCCGGTGTCGCGGGAGAGGCCGAACGCCTGCATGCCGTAGAGAATGCCGAAGTTGACCGTCTTGGCGATTCGGCGTTGGTCGGAAGTGACGTCGTCGACGGAGACACCGGCGACGAGCGCGGCGGTGGCGCGGTGGATGTCCTCGCCGGCGTTGAACGCCTCGATCAGGAATGGTTCGCGGGACATGTGGGCGAGGATGCGGAGTTCCATCTGCGAGTAGTCGGCGGCGAGCAGAATCGCGTTCGAGAATAGCCCATGATCGGGACGATGATCGGCGATGAACGAGCGACGCACCCTCCGGCCGATATCCGTGCGAATGGGGATGTTCTGCAGATTGGGATTGACCGAGGAGAGCCGGCCGGTGGCGGCGATGGTCTGGTTGAAATTGGTATGGACCCGGCCGGTATGCGGATTGATTTCGTTGGGCAGGGCATCGACGTAGGTGGACTTGAGCTTGGTGAGCGTGCGGTATTCAAGGATGAGCGGTACGAGTGGGTGCTGGTCCTTGATGCCTTCGAGCACATCGGAGTCGACGGAATAGCCGGTCTTGGTCTTGCGTCCCGAGGGGAGGCCCAGGGTTTCGAAGAGCAGGGTCGCGAGTTGCTTGTTCGAGCCGAGGTTGAGCGTGTCCCCGGCCACGTTGTTCACTTCGAGCTTGATCTCGTCGATGCGGGAGCCGAGTTCTTCGGAGAATTCGGCGAGTTCTTCCTTGTCGATGGCGACGCCGGCCGCCTCCATTCGCATCAGGACATTGATGAGGGGCACTTCCAGCGAGTCGTGCAGCTCCAACTGGTTGCGTTCGACGAGATGTGTCTTGAGCGGGGCCACGAGGCCGAACGTGGACTCGACATCCCCGCAGGCGTACGGTGCGGCGAGGTCAATGGAGACGGTGTCCATGGTGGCCTGGTTGCGGCCGGTTCCGATGAGTTCGGAGATCTCGGTCATTTCGATGCCGAGGCGGGTGAAGGCGAGGTCTTTCAACCTGATCGACGATTCCCCAAGCAGGTAGGCCGCGATCATCGTGTCGAAGGTGATGGGGCGATCGGTGTACCCATGGCGAGTGAGGACCTGGAGGTCGTACTTGCCGTGGTGGGTGTAGACCTCGACGGCGGCATCGGACATGACCGGGTCCAATCGCTCCCGAACCACATCAATGTCGAGCTGGGCGCCGTCATTGTGGCCGACGGGGACGTAGAAGGACTCGTGGTCGCTGACGGCGATGGCGATGCCGACCAGGAGGGCGGTCATCGGGTCGGTGGAGGTGGTTTCGACATCGACAGCGATGGTTTTAGTGGCCTGGATGCGCTCGATCAGGTGACCGAGCTTCTCGGCGGTGTCGACGACGATCTGGACCGATGGCTCACGTTCGATCACCGGCGCCGCTTGCATGCCTCCCGATCCATTGGCGAGCGGTTCGGGCAGCTTGGCGAGCAGGTTGCGAAACTCAAGCTCGCGGAAGAGTTCGGTCATGTCCTCGCGGTCGTACCGGCCGACCCTGGCCTCGTCGAGGTCCAGATCGATCGCGAGATCCCGGACGATGGTGGCGAGATGCTTGCTGAGCGGGGCGTCGTCGCCGTGCTGAATCAAGGCGTTGCGGGCCCGCGTGGGGGTCACTTCCTCTCGATGTTCCAGGATCGTCTCCAGGGAGCCCCATTGCGCGATAAGAGCCTTGGCGGTCTTGTCGCCGATGCCAGGAACGCCGGGAATGTTGTCCGAGGTGTCGCCGACCAGCGCCTTGTAATCCGGAACGAACTCGGGTCCGAAGCCGTACCGCTCGAGCACGGCGTCGTTATCGAATTCGCGGACCTCACCAAAGCGGCGGGCGCCGGGAAGCACGACGAGGATGTTGTCGTCAACGAGCTGGAGCAGGTCGGAATCGCCGGTGATCACGATGACCTGATATCCGTCGTCCGCGAGTTTGCGCGAGAGGCTGCCAATGACGTCGTCGGCCTCGTAGTTTTCGACCTGCTTGACGGGAATGCCGAGGGTGGCGATGAGTTGCTGAACGCGCCCAATCTGCTCGATGAGGTCAGGCGGGGTCTGCGAGCGTGTTCCCTTGTAGCTCTCCATGATCTCGTGCCGGAAGGTCTGTCCCGTTTCGAGCGCGATGACGGCATAGTCTGGCTGGCGGGATTTGAGCACGTCGAGCAGCATGGACGCGAAGCCGTACACGGCGTTGGTTTGCTCGCCGGTGGTAGTGGACATCGTGGCGGGAAGGGCGAAGTAGGCTCGGAAGATGAGGCCGAATCCATCGACGAGGACGACGGATTCCCGGGTGGACGGTTTGATGGCGGCCAAGGTTCGCTCCTGGATGGTGAACGCGCGGTGTCTTGTCGCGGTTAAGTATAGAGGGCTGGTTTCAGGGAAGGGTCGGATGTTTGGCTATACTTCCGGTGGGCCTCCGCGCCGGGCGGGGTTGTCCAGGCCCCGTCACACAATGAACCATCAACCGCAGCCGCGATTCCCAGGAGACGCCTCGCAGCATGGATTCCGATCACATTCGACGCCTTGTGCAGACCACGACCGATAACGTGGAGCGGGTGGTCATAGGCAAGCGGCGCGAGGTCGAACTCGTGCTGGTGGCGCTGCTGTGCCGGGGACATGTGCTCATTGAGGATGTGCCTGGAGTGGGCAAGACGGTGCTGACCAAGGCCGTGGCTCGCAGTATTGGGAGCACGTTCAAGCGCATCCAGTTCACGCCCGACCTCCTGCCGAGCGATGTGACCGGCGTGAATGTGTACAACCAGCAGCGTGGCACGTTCGAATTCCGGCCGGGGCCGATCGTGGCGCAGATGGTGCTTGCCGACGAGATCAACCGCGCCACCCCGAAGACACAATCGGCCCTTCTCGAAGCGATGGAGGAAGCGCAAATCACCATCGATGGGGTGACGCATCCCCTGCCGCATCCGTTCGTGGTGCTGGCCACCGAGAATCCGGTTGACTACGAGGGGACATTTCCATTGCCAGAGGCGCAACTCGACCGGTTCCTCCTCAGGCTCTCGCTGGGGTATCCAGGACGGCAGGGTGAGCTGGAAATGCTGGACCGCCAGCACCAGCGTCACCCGCTCGAATCGCTGACCCAGGTAGTCACCGTGGAGGAACTGCTGCTGGCGCAGGAGGGCGTGCGGACCGTACACGTGGCGGGTCCGGTGCGGGAATACATCGTGTCGATCGTGGAGGCGACCCGGCGGCACGACGATGTGTTCCTGGGCGCAAGCCCGAGAGGTTCGCTGGCGCTCTTCAACGCATCGCGGGCATGGGCCGCGATCCGCGGGCGGGTTTTCGTGACGCCGGACGATGTCAAGCATCTCGCCGAGCCGACGCTCGCGCACCGGATCATCGTGAACCCGGCGGCGCGAATGCGCGGAACAGACAGCAGACAAATAGTTCGTGACCTGATCGGCACGATGCCCGTTCCAGGGTCGAATCCGGGTGACCAGAAGGTCGCCGAGTCCGGGCGCAAGCTGGTTCGGGCGTGATCCGTTGAGCGCGGTCAAGCTTGGTTTCCTCGTCGCGGTCCTGTTCGCGGTCGCGATCGTCAACGACTGGTCGGCGCCTGACCGCCTGATCATCATCCTGGTGGTGACGCTGTTCATTGCCTGGGTTTGGACCCGGTTCAGCCTGCAACGGTTGGGATTGCGCCGGGCGCTCTCGATGGACAGGGTGCGGGCGGGAGAGTGGGTTACCGAGGAGATCTCGCTTTCGAATCTGAGCATCCTCCCCAAGCTGTGGATCGAGGTCCGCGATCTCTCGTCGTTGCCAGGGCATGAGGCCGGACGGGTGGTTTCGCTCGGTCCGAAGCGAATGTCGACCTGGTCGGCGCGGACGAGGTGCGATCGGAGGGGAAAGTACCGTCTGGGTCCCGTGGCGCTGCACTCAGGCGATCCGTTGGGCCTGTTCAGCCAGCGACGGATGATACCGGCGACGCATGAACTGGTGGTCTATCCAGCACAAATCGATGTATCCGAAATTCCGATACCGATGGCCAACATGATGGGCGGACGGTCGACCAATGCCCAGGCGGCGATGGCGGCGCACACGGTGGCCGGGATCCGGGAGTATGCGACAGGCGATCCCCTGAACCGGATATCGTGGAACGCAACGGCCAGGCTTGGCCGGATGATGGTCAAGGAGTTCGACCCGGAGCCCACATCGGACATCTGGATCATTCTCGACCTAAACGATTCCGAGCGTGACATATCCACGATGTCGAACGAACCTGGACGAGCTGGGGGGATGGAGAGCGAGGCATCGAGGGAATATGCGATCGCGGTGGCGGGATCGCTGGCGGAAAAGTGCCTCAACGACGGCCGGAAGGTAGGATTCATTGTGAACCGGTCGATCCCGATCCGCCACGACGCCGACAGTACTCACCGGCAATGGTTCCGGATATTCGAGACGCTGGCGGTGGCTTCCCCGTTCGGTCAGCGCCCGGTGGGCGAGGCGATCCAGGCCGATTCGACCAGATTCACGCGCAATTCTGGATTGATGGTGGTAACCGCTCGCCCGGCGGGAGACTGGATCGACGCGGCGCGCGGGCTCGTGACCCGGCAGGTGCCGGTGACGGCGGTACTGATACGGGAGCCGGGCGGCGCTTTCGACGAGGAGTTCGACCGTTTGTCCGAAGGGTTGGTTTCGGCGCATGTGCATGTGGCGTCGATCAAACCTGGTAGGCGAATGGCATCCCAGCCCGCAACCGTTTTCATGGCCAGGGCGTAGACTGAATCATGAGAGCTTTCCCGTACGACGAAATCAGCGACCAGGACGAGACCTCGCGGTCGCCTCGCGTATTGCGGTCGTGGCCGATGTTCCCTGAGGGAATCCTGTCGCCGATCCTGCTCGTGGCGATGGTGGCGCTGGCGGGGTTGTGTGTCGAGCAATCCGGCTGGTCGAGAATCGTCCTGCCGATGGCGGTCTTCGCGGGCCTCGGGACGGCGATGGGCGCGGTGCTGTCGAAGACGAGGATACCGGCATCGGCGGCGCACCTACTGGCCATCGCCATGGGGATCTGCGTGCCGCTCGTGATGGTGGTGCGTCGGTCGGAACTCGAAGGCGGGTCGCGGGACCGGTTGGGCGAGATTTCGCGTCTCGCGGTTGACTGGTATTTGGGCGAGGAGATCGGAGAGAACCTGGAGAGCCTGTTTGTCTCGCTGCTGATGGGGATCATCCTGTGGCTGGTGGGATATCTCGGTGGGTGGACGCTGTTCCGGCACGGGTGGCTGATGACGGCGATCGTGTTGCCCGGGTTCCTGATCCTGGTGAATATTGGGTATGGCGATGAGCCCAGGACGTGGTTCCTGGTGGCATACGCCTTTCTGGCGTTGTTGCTCATTGCCCGGCAGAATTTCCACCTGCGTAGCGTTCAATGGAAATACTCGCGCATGTCGTCTCCGTCGGGTCTCCGGCCAGGATTCGCGATGGCGGGCGCCATCGTGGCGGTCGTGGCGACGCTGGTGGGTATTCTGGCACCGTCGTCCCTGTCGCAGGCGACGCTTCAACCGCTGGTGACTGAGGTCAGCAGCGGCGTGCTCTCGGCGCAGGACAGGATGGCCACCTGGCTGGATGACGCCAGGGGAGGGCCGCCGCCGGGGACGAGGATTGACGGCGGCAGTTTCTCGGCGTTCAACGACTCCTTTTCGGTCGGTGGTCCACTTGAGTTGAGCGACGAGCCGCAGGTACTGGTCGCGGCCGAGTACGGTCCGTACCTGACGGCGCAGACGCTGGACAGCTATTCAGGGCGTGGCTGGTACTCGACAACCGACGAGACATTCAACCCCGAAGGAGCGGATGGGAGGACGTACTCTCCCGAAATGACCTTCGCGCCAAACCAGCAGATCCCGACCTCGGACGATGTGGACGAGGCGCGGGTGTCGCAGGTGGTGGAGATCACACCGCTCACGTCGTTCGAAAACCGGTTGCTGACGGTTGATACCTACCAGGCATCGAGCATCCAGGCATCCGTGCGGATGTCGTGGGTGCAGCTCGATGAGTACCGGTTCGATCTTGGCGGGGATGACGCGATCGAGGTTCCGCGTGACCTGGTGTCGCTGGTGAGCCTCCTGCGGGCAGGCAGCCTGGATGGGGTTGCTGGTGAGTTTGGACCTCTGCCGCAAAACGCTGGGTTGCGGTCCGCTATCGAGAACGAGGTTTCGCAACTCTCCAAACGGTTCCTGAACGTGACGTGGACGGCGGACGCGACAGGACAGGTGGACCAGTTGATCGTGACCGGCCAGGTACCTGTCTACGACGACGTGGAGGCGGTGTTCGGCCGGTCGCGGGTGGACACCGGCGGGACCTACCGGATTCTTGCCTCGACCACCGTTGCTGGCGGCGAGATGCTGGCGATGGCCGGCCAGGACTATCCGGAATGGGTGACCGATCGATACCTTCAGTTGCCGGATACGGTGACCACCCGGTCAAATGAACTCGCGCGGGAGATCACGGCCGGGGTGGATAACCCTTACGACAAGGCGCGCGCGATAGAGGCGTACATCAGGTCGAACATGGTGTACGACGAGACCGTGGAGGCGCCGCCTGACGACGCCGACATCGTGGATTACCTGCTGTTCGAACGGAAGCGAGGATATTGCGAGTACTCGGCGTCGGCGATGACGGTGATGTTGAGGATGCTCGGCATACCGGCCCGCGTGGTGGTGGGGTTCGCGCCCGGTGACTACGACCAGAGCCGGGACGGATATGTGTATCTCCAGAGCAACGCGCATGCGTGGACCGAAGTGTTCTTCCCTGGCTATGGCTGGATTCCATTCGAGCCGACGCCCTCCGAAGCGCTGATCGATACGGCGCCGGGTGAGCAGAGCGGCGATCTGGAGCCGCTGGCGACCGTGACCCCGGTTCCCGAGACACCGGTCGCGGAAGAACTCGACCCGCTTGAGGCTGCGACTCCGGAGCCTACGAGCGATGCCGGGGGCGTGATCCCACCGGTGGTGACGCCCAGTTCGCCAGACGAAGGGCGAAATCCTCCATGGATGATGATCGCGGCGGCCGGCGCCGTCGTGGCGGCTGTCGCCGGTGGCTGGCTCCTGTGGTCTATGCCGCTTCGCCATACGACGCCCGGCACGGCAATGTTCCTCCGGCTAAGGAGGATTGGCCGGTGGCTTGGCGTGTCGACCTCGGCCACGTCCACACCGCGTGAGTATGGGCGAGCATTCGCCGACCAGGTGCCCAGTTCGCGGCGGAGCGTCGAACAGATCGTCAAAACCTTTGAGATCGATCAATATGGCCCCGAGCGGGCCGATTCGGGCGTGTTGAAGGCGGCGGAGCAAGCGTGGCAGTCGATCCGGCGACAGACGCCGCGCTGGCTGGTGAGATGGCGCCGGTAGTCGATTCCGCGGGAGGGGTTCTCGGTGGCAAGACATGAGGGGCGATTGATTCTGGTGGCCGGCGCCATCAACACCGATCTGGTCGCGACGATGGAGCGGGCTCCCGAGGCGGGAGAAACGATCACTGGCCGTTCGTTCGCGATACATGGCGGTGGTAAGGCCGCCAACCAGGCGGTGGCCGTAGCGCGCTCTTCCGGGAGCGTGGCACTGGTGGGATCGGTCGGTAGCGATGACTTCGGGAAGGCGAGGCTGGCGGACCTTCGAAACGACGGCGTTGACGTGGACTGGGTTCGCGTCAATCCGGACGTGTCATCGGGCGTGGCGTTGATCCTGGTTGACGAGCGGGGTGAGAACCGGATCGCGTACATTCCGGCGGCGACACTGACCGTGACCGGGGAGCACGTGTCGCGGGCGCTGGAGGCGACGAATCCCGCCTATGTCCTGGCCGCGAACGAGCTTCCGAATGAGGCGCTAGAGATGCTGTTCCGGAGGAGCCAGGCGGCCGGGATCACGATTGCGTTCAATGCCGCGCCCGATCCAGAGCATGCCAGGAACCTGCTTGCCCATGTGGAAATCCTGATCGTGAACGAGGGAGAGGCCCTGGCACTTTCGGGTGACCGTGAGCAGCGCGATCTCCCGGCGCTGGCGAAGCATTTGGGGACGGTGTATCAGTGCTCCGTGGTGTTGACGGCGGGGGCGCGTGGGGCGTACGCGTGGCATGAGAACAGGGAGTTCCATGTGCCTGGGGTCGAAGTCGACGTGGTGGACACGACCGGGGCGGGCGATACGTTCTGCGGGGCGATGGTGGCGGACCTTGCGGCTGGGGCTGGATTCGATGATGCCGTTGCCTATGGGGTGCGGGCGGCGAGTCTCTCGGTGCGGCGGGCGGGCGCGCAATCGTCGATCCCGACCAGGGCGGAAGTTGCCGCCGGGTAGCGGCCCGCGTTCCCGGAGATTCGCTCATGAACGAACCCAGCGTCGATGTGGCATCGACGCTGGGTTTGCTGGTAGGCGGAAGGGGCGGGATTCGAACCCGCGATCCGTGTTACCGGATACGCGCTTTCCAGGCGCGCGCACTAGGCCAACTATGCGACCCTTCCAAATGGCGGGTCCCCCCGGCGGCGGAGAGGGCGGGATTCGAACCCGCGGTGGCTCATCACCACACTGCTTTTCGAGAGCAGCACCTTAAACCGCTCGGACACCTCTCCGCGCGAGATTGTACCAAAAAGCGGCGGTTCGTGCCGGGAAACTGAAAGTGGCGTGGCTCCGGATCGTGGGCACGAAAAAGCCGCCCATCAAGGGGCGGCTTATCTGGTACGCCTGGCAGGAATCGAACCTGCGGCCTTTGAGTCCGCAACCCAACGCTCTATCCCCTGAGCTACAGGCGCGCGTACCGTTTGTGAGTATAGTCGTTCCTCTCACGAAGTGGCAAGGAACGGACGTTCATGACTGTTCGCCTTGGCGGAGAGAGAGGGATTCGAACCCTCGATAGGAGCATTACT
>CAZUPA010000090.1:10566-13003 GCA_964622205.1 uncultured Sphaerobacteraceae bacterium | reverse complement strand
GCGCTGCTCACCTTCGAGGGAGAGGGACACGGGTTCAGGATGGCGGAAACGATCGTGCGGACCCTGGAGGCGGAGCTTTCGTTCCACGGCCAGGTGTTCGGGTTCGACCCGGCGGGCGATATCCCGCGGCTGAAGGTGGACAACCTCGAATCCTGATCGGCATCCCGAATGGCCCGCGTCGACGGGGCTACAGACCCTGGCTGTTCATCGCATGGATGATGCGTGATCCGACGCCAGAGCCTTAGCCCCGTACATGGTGAGCCCGGCACACCAGGACCGGTCGCCTTCGGCGGATGTCCATGCCACGCTCCGCTCCGCACAGGCTCTGGGCCACCCCTCCACGGCTGCCCCGTCTCTGTCCGGATTCCGTATGACACGGAATCCGGATCGAAGCAATGCATTCCTGGTAGCGGCGAAGTTCATCTCCGCCTGGCGCCGGTGGTCCCGGATACGCCCATCAAGCCACGGCGCTTGCACGCCCACGCAGGGCGAAGACAAGACGGGTGATGCAGGTCGAGACAGGAGCGTCCGTACAGGGCCGATACTTCGCTGACGCTCAGCACAGGCCGGTCGGCCCCTACCTTCGCCGTCTGCTTCAGGCGATCATTCGCCTCCCGGCGCCATGCGTTCTCTGGCCCACGGCGGTTCCCGGACCGCCGATTCATCCGGTGCCCGACCGGCAACCGCCGCCCAATTCGCGGGGTGCGCGAGGATGTCCCGCCGGCGCCGGTCGCGGTTCGCCTGGTCGCGCGCGAAGGGACTCCGCATGGGACGTTGCACGAGGAGACATTCGCGAGCGCCATTCTCGGCAACGAACGGCCGCCCTGGATGGCTTCCGGAGCGGCCGTCCCGCGCCCGGCTGGCCGTGCTGGTGAACGGCCAGTTTAGCCGATGACGCGGGCCACCACCTCGTCGATCGAGATCGATTGGCCCTCCGCCCAGATATCGTCGAACGGGAGTCCCGCGGTCATCTGGCGGGCGAGTTCGCGGAGTTCGCGGCGTTCGGCCTGGAAGGTGGAGAAGCCCATCTCCCGATCGAGCGCGTCAAGCGCGCCCAGCAGGTAGATGGCCTCGCGGTGATTTCCAGAGCGGAGTTCCGCTTCGGCGAAGCCCGCGAGGCAGTTGCTGACCGGGAGCCGTTCACCCAATTCCATCCAGCGCCCGAGGCTTTCGGTGTACTGGGCTTTGGCGGTGGCGAAGTCGCCCGTTGCCAGGGAGATATCGGCCAGGCTGCGCCACGATATTGGGATGCCCCAGGGATGGTTCATGCCCTCCAGGAGGCCGAGCGCGGCCATGTGCTGTTCGGTGGCAAGTGGGTACCGTCCGAGTTGATACGAAATCTGCCCAAGCTGACGATAGGCGGTTGCTTGCCGGAAAGGATCGCCCAATGCCTGGAATATTGCCATGCTCTGGTCGATGAGGGCGATGGCGGCGTCAGGGTCGTCGTACGCGGTGAGTTCGCCGAGATGGGCCAGGGTCATCCCCTCGCCGAGGCGGTTCCCGCTGGACCGGGCCAGGTCCAGGGCGGTGTGGGCCAGATCGCGGGCGCCGGGAAGATCGTTCTGCAAGCTGCCGATAATGGACGCCCAGTAGAGCGCGTCGAACCGGATTTCCGGAGCGACCACGCCCGGCATGGCCAGCACGCGAGCGAACCAGCCGCGTCCTTCGACGAGGTAGCCGAAGTTGGTCCAGAAGCGGGCGACCTCGCTCGCCAGGCGGCAGGCGTGTTCGGCATCGCCGCATTCAATCAGCCAGCCGAGCGCGAGACGCATGTTGTCGATGTCGCGCAGCATGCGTCCATGGGCGGCGCTCCGACCGGGCCCCTCCAGGTCGAGCCGGGCGGCGGTTGCGAACTCGAGCCAGAACATCGCGTGTACCTTGCGAATGGCCGCTTCTTCCCCGCTGGCGCGGAGTGCGTCGCGGGCATATTCGCGAATCGTCTCCAGCATGCCAACACGAATCTCGCCGCCGGGCCGGTCCTCCCGCACCAGCAGGTTGTGATCCACGAGGCGCGCGATGCCGGCGACGCTCCGGAAACCGGTCAGTTCTGGAGTCGCGGCGTCGGCGAGCGCCAGGGCCCCGTCCATCGGCAGGCCGCCCGCCTGGATGCTGAGCGCCCGGAAGTGGCGCTGGTCATCCGGAGCAAGCAGGTTGTAACTCCAGTCGATCGCGTCGCGCATGGCCTGGTGGCGCGGTGGCCGGTCGGGGCCGCCGCCCGAGAGGAGTTCGAACCGGTCGGAGAGCTGGTCGAGCAACGCGGCGGGCGTGAGCAGGCGAATCCAGGCGGCGGCGAGTTCGATCGCCAGTGGCAGTCCATCGAGGCGGAAGCACAGCTCGGACACGGTTTCCGCGTTGGCCGCGGTCAGCGCGAAGCCGGGACGCACCGCCTGGGCGCGCTGGAGGAAGAGCTGGATGGACGGCACGTTTTCGAGATCGC
>CAZUPA010000090.1:0-10466 GCA_964622205.1 uncultured Sphaerobacteraceae bacterium | reverse complement strand
AGGAGCGGCCGGACGGGCAGGATGTGCTCTCCATCCACATGAAGCGGAACACGGCTGGAGATCAGAATCCCAAGATTGGGACTGGAGCGGAGCAGGCCAGCGACATCCGGGGCGGCATCCGCGACCTGCTCGAAGTTGTCCAGTACCAGCAGGGTTTTTCCGGAACCCATGGCCTGGACGATCCGAGACGCATGACTTCCCTCCAGATCGCGGCGAAGACCCAGCGTGGAGGCGATGGTATCGAGCACCAGCGCGGGGTCCACGATTGGCGCGAGCGGGACAAACCAGACCCCGCCATCGCATTCCGCTTCCAGGTCAGCGGCTATCCGGAGCGACAGGCGGGTTTTGCCCACCCCGCCGGGTCCGGTGAGGGTCAGCAGCCGGAGATCGTCGCGGCGAAGCATGTTCAGGGCGGAGGCGACATCGTCGTCGCGGCCCACGAGGGGTGTCGACTCCAGAGGCAGGCGGGCGCCGCGACGTGTATGGGTGGCCGTCGCGCTGTTTGGGTGCTGGGAATTCGAGGCGCCTCGCGATGGCCTGGCCGCGAACAATTGCTGGCGCTCGGCGCCGGACAGGTTGAGGGCATCGGCGAGGACAGCGACGGTGCTGGAATACGGATTCCGCCGTTCCCCTCGTTCGATGGCACTGATGGCGTTTGGCGTGAGGTTGGCGCGTTCGGCCAATTGCTCCTGGGTGAACCCGGCATTCCGCCTGAACTTGCGAAGTGTGGCGGCGAATGCGTTCGGCGAGGACTCATCCATCTTAAGAACCATCCGATGATGCGCCCGCGCGGCTGTGGTCGACGAAATTGGGACGTATCGAGGGCCAAATGTCCCAAGCGTATGAACAGTGTGTGGGTAGTGTACGTGGACTAGTACTACCGGGGAGCGCATGCTTGAATCCTGACAAAGCGGACGCCGGGAACGGCTCCAACTTCACACCATGTCCGTCGATGCACACTGGAGCAATAGCCATGTGGATGGACCTCAACATCGCGTTTGTCACCATCATCCTGTCGGGTGCGGTTCTCGTCAGCGTCATGCCAGGTGGCTGGCGTACACACTACTCCACGCACCGCTCAACCACGTCCCACCCGGGCTGGAAGGACCAGCCCAGCGAGGCGGTCAGGAGACCTTCGGTGAACCAGTCACCCAAGCCGAACAACGCCACTCCTGACGGTCCAATCCTCACGCGGCTCGTGTGGGAAACACAGCCATCATCGGCGAAGGCGGGTTCATCCTCCCTTTACCCCGTGCTGGCGACGCTCGATTGCGCGCGCGGACCTGACCATGAGCCATTTGCCGCATCCCCCTGTGCGGCCGCGCTCGAACAACAGGCCCGCTACCTTACGGACCAGAAGTGGAGCGAGACTGTTTGGCTGACCGGCATGGTTGACCAGGCGCGCCTCACGACCGTTTGCGATGCACTCGAACGTCAACGCTCGGCGCCTGAGATGGCTGGCGCGAGGTCAATTCCCCCGACCTTCGCACGCTGACACACGCATCGCGGGCAAGGGCGATGCGACAGATGTTCTTCTCTGCCGGGGTGGCGTCCAACGATTCCGGTGACGATGTAGCCGCACGAGGCATGCGGGTTCCATCGTCACCGGAACCGTGTGGTTGTCAACCGCCATGTTCCAGCCATTCGCGCGGCAATTCCAGGACATGTTGCTTTTCGCGGCTGAGCCCGTTGGCGTTTGGCTGGCTGTTTCGCTCCGATGTCCCTCGAACCATTCCGCTCAACTCCCCTTCCAGATATGCGTTGACCGCGTCCGGATGTGCGAAGCACGTGCGGCAGGTAGCCGGGGTGTTCCCTAACCGCTGGGCAAACCTTCCTGATCGTCGCCGCTCACGGCCGTGCCGCCCTCCGATAATGGCCGCGACGGAATGGGAATTAGTCGTCGACACCATCCTCCCGAATCCGGTCCAGGCGGCGTTCAAGTTCCTCGATTCGCAGGCGGAGCGGCTGAAGAGCATCCTCGATGGGGCCGGTGTGCCATTCGCCTTCCCGCTCCCGCAATTGGGACATCTGGTGCAGGTGCAGGCAGCGCCACTGCCCTCCCCGGGGGGAGTGGCTGGCGGCTAAGGCCGCCGAACTGGAACGCGAAGCATGCAAGGTGATCGCCCTTCCAGCCCAGCGAATGGGGACAGACTTCCCGGCGAAGCCCACCGTACATGAGGACGAGTTGATGCCGGTTGACGATGGCGGACCTGACGGTTTCGTGGATGCCGGTCAGGTGGGGCGGAATGGTTCGCGTACACATGGGTTCCCTCGCTCGACAGGACGGATGCCACTCCATGATACGGATTCCGGAAAGAGCCACTGCAGCCACACGGCCGTCATGCGGCGGGAGAATCACCGGGACTCCGTTCGCTGAGGAACGCAATCACGCGCCGAGCATCAGGTCGATGTCGTCGTGGATGGAGTGATTGGCGCCGTTGTCCTCCAGCACGCGGCGGCGGCGCAGCCGGCGGCGGCGTTGCCAGGAAGCATTGATGTAGGCGCCAAAGAGGATGGTATGGGCGAGGATCAGAAGGGAAGCGACCAGCAGGGATACGAATCCCAGCACCTGTCCGTACCGGTTTCCGCCGCCGGTGAGGCTGATGTACAACGGAAAGACCTGCGTGACCGCCATGAACAACACGGCGCTGACGATGGTTCCAGGCCAGACATCCGGCAATCTCTGGCCGGCGTTGGGAATGACGCGGTAGAGCACCAGGAACAGCAGGATGGCGGTGCCAAAGCCGATGACGTACCCGATCAACTTGAGCTGCCCGCTGGCCAGCAGCCAGCGCTCGAACACATCTGGCACATCCTGGCTGATGAAGAGGGTTGGCAGGATGGAGGCGAACGACGACACGAGGAAAAGCAGCGAAAACAGCATCAACACAACGAATCCACGCTGCTTTTCGTTGATATACCCGCTCGACCTGGCTCCATAGATGCGGTTCATGCTCCGGGCCAGGCAACTGACGAAGCTGGTTCCGATCCAGGCGAGACCGATGAAGGAGAGCACGCCGATCCAGCCGCTGTTGCCGCGGGCGGTGAGCGCGGCGGTGAACGCCTCGTCGGCGGTTTCCCCAGGCACCAGCCGGTCGATGGCGAAGCTGGCCTGTTCGAGCACGGTGTCATTCTTCAGGAAGATCCCAGCGGTGGCGACCAGCAACAGGAACATCGGCACCAGCGCGACCATGGTGTTGAAGGCGACGGCGGCCGCCATGTCCGACGCATTGACGGAGGTGTAACCACGGTACATCCAGTTCATCACCCGCCATGGCAACGACCACCACGAGTACCGATCCTCGGGAGTGGCGGTGGATGGGGCCACTGGGGACCCGGGTGGCGGCTCAGGCGGGGTTGCGTACTGGGGCGCCCGGCCGGGAGTGGCGCTCCGGACCGCGATCATGCCGGGGACTCCGGCGTTGCGCGCGGCCGGAGCCTAAAGAGCCGGGCCAGCCAGCCGCGGCGATCCGGGACGGGCGGCTCGACGGGAGTGGGCGTGACATTGCGCTCCCTTAATTCGCCGTACATGCTCCAACTCTCGACGACCATGCCATGCATGAAGCGAAATGTCTCGACGCCGTCGGCAAGCACGGGCTTGCCGGATGGAGGGACGCCAAAGTAATCGGCCACATGCGTGCCGGTGAGCGTAACGCGGGCGACAACCTTGTCATGGTCGGCGAGCAACTCGCGAACCACGATCCTTCCGCCCTGGAACGCGGTACGGAAGGCGACGATATTCTGGCGAAGGCCATCGAGACCCTCGGCCTGTCCGGGCATGGTGGTGCGGTCGATATAGGCGGGACCAATGATCTGGTCCAGATCCTTCACCTCGCCGGTTTGAAACGCGTGGTAGAGATCGCGAATCTGGGCCTTGCGGGCTTCTGCATCGCGGCCGCCCATCAGGTCGGCGCCGACCCAGGCGGCAACCACCCCAACAAGTCCGGCAATCGCGAGTTTGCCAAGGTTCTCATTGAATTGCTGGTCGGCGCGCTCAACGACGACCGACTCGGGAATGGCGGCCATGACATGGGAAATCCGGGGGTCGCCGTCGGAACCAGGCGTCCAGAAGTCGTCGACGGCGTAGACGAACTCCTGATCGTCGATCGTGAATTCGAGGTCCTCGCCCTCGGGAGGATCGAATTGCCCAATGGCTTCATCGACGACGGGTGTGCCCGCCAGGGATGTTCCGGTCACGTTCGGGGTGCTGCCCTGGGGGAATTGCTGTTCGAGCACCCCCTGGCGGTCGAAGATCATGACGAACGAATCGGCGGGCAAATTCGCGTTCACGCCAAAGGTGGAGAGGGCGTAAATCTCGACGTCCGCGACGAGCACGCGCCGGCCTTGCCGGCCGTCCTGCGTGAAGGGCAACGCATACGTCACCAGCAGGGAACCGGTGGGACTGCCCTGGAGGTCGCCTGTTACCGGACGTCCCACTTCGAGGGCGGTGAGTGCAAGGGTGGCATCTTCGGACGACAGGGTCCCGGCCTGTCCAGGCGGTTGGCAGAAGACGCTCTGGTCGTTGTTGAGGACGTATACCTGCTCGAAGGACGCGCCATCGACGCGGAAATCCGGCGCGGCATCGCTTCCGGTGGCATCGCCTGGCGCAACCACGTTCCGCAGTATGGCCTGGCAGGCGGCTGTATCGTCGCCACGCAACTCGGTGGTGAACGCGAGAGCGCCAAGCACGGTGCCGATCTGGGCGGAAACATTGCGCTGGTCGGCGGCGATCAGGCGGGCGACGCGCGTGGTTTCGGACTGGCCCGCGGCCAGGGCGTCATCGCGCTGCTGGCTGGCGGTTATGAACAGCAGCGCGAGACTGGGCAAGGTCGCCAGCAGGACGAGCAATACCAGGCGGGTACGCAAGCTCCGGGCGAACGGCCTGGCGGCTATCCATCGGAATGGACCAGTGACCACGTTCACTGTTGTCCCCTCCTGTCCAGATCCGATCGCGCACGAGGATTCCCGTGCTTCCAGAGGCTTCAACTGTAGCCGGAATGGACACTCCGTGACGAATTCACATCGCCAGGCGGGCCTGAGTTGGACGATGACCGCACGACACATGGGTTACATATTGGAACACGACACACTATTAACAAGTCTCTTACACTTTCCTAGTACCATCGTTCCGGGGCGGCACTGGGCCGTTCCGGGCGAGAACCAAGAAGGAGCACGGTGTGTCAGGGTCCCAACCAGATTACAAGGACGTATCTACGCGCGTTTCCGGCATCGAAGTGGATCGGCGAAAGCTGTTTGGCGGCGCGGCGGTGCTCACCACCGCTGGCCTGGCCTTCGCCGGAAGGGGCGTGATCGCGCGGGATGCGTCCCCGGAAGCCGAGCCACAAAGCGAATCCGCGGCAACGCCCGAGACCAACGCGATCGGGTCGGACCACTTCCCGGTCCGCTCCGAACTCGGTCCAGCGATTCCGCCCGAGTACACGGACGCTGAAACCAACTGGCCATCGCAGAATCGTGACCTTGCCTCCACGCGCCAGGCCGTCGGCTCGACGATCAGCACCGCGAACATCGGCGAGCTTGGGCATGCCTGGAGCTTCCCGCTCGATATCGACGCAGCCTACGGCGCCCTGGTCGCCGCGCCGTCCATCGTGGGCGACGTGATCTACCAGTCAAGACGCGCAGAGCAATGTGTACGCCAACGATATGAATACTGGCGAAGCCGTGTGGTCGGTTGAACACAACGAACCGGTCCCAACGGCACGGCGGTGGGATACGGGTACGTGGTGTACACGGTCGGCGGTCCAGCCGACGTGATTGCTGTCAAGGCCGACACTGGTGAGGAAGTGTGGCGCACCAATATCCAGGGCTTCCGCCACGAGGGCATCACGATGGCCCCGCTGATTTACGACAGCACGGTGTACGTGAGCACGATTCCGGGTACGCCCGAGCAGTTCTACCAGGGAAACCAGCGAGGATTCATCATCGCGCTGGATCTGATCGACGGCAAGGCGCTATGGTACTTCGACACCACGGTGGACAACCTGTGGGGCAAGGATGGCGGCAACGCCCGCGTGAATTCCGGCGGTGGACTCTGGCACCCACCCTCCATCGACGAAGAGGGCAACCTGTTCGTCGGCATCGGCAACGCCTCGCCATACCCCGGCATTCCGGAATGTCCAGCGGCGTCAAGCCGTCCGGGCGACACCGACTACGCGAACGCCATCATCCGGATCGATCCGGACCGCGCGGCGGTTGACTGGTTCGTCAACGTGAAGCCGCACGACCTCTTCGACCTCGACAACCAGCTCAGCCCGGTGCTGACCACGGCCAGCATCAACGGTGAGGACCGGAAGATCGCGGTTTCCTCGGGCAAGCACGGCTACGTGGTGGCGTTCGACCAGGAGACCGGCAAGGAATACTGGCGGACCGCCGTTGGCGAGCACCTGAATGACGACCTGCAGGAATTGCCGGAAGACGAGTACGTCGAGGTGCTGCCTGGCACGCTCGGTGGCGTCGAAACCCCGCTCGCCCACGCCGAGGGCGTGCTCTACGCCCCGGTTTTCAACATGTCGACCTTCTACAACGGGGGTTCGCTCGACCCATCCAGCATCAACTTCGCCGCCGCGACGGGCCAACTGGTCGCGCTGGAGGACGCGGCCACCGGCGAAATCCTCTGGGATGTCGCCCAGCCGACCGGCACGCTGGCGGGCGTGCTGGTCGCCAACGACATCGTGTTCACCGGCGGTCTCGACGGCGTGGTCCGCGGGTACGCGACGGCGGACGGCAGCCAGGTGTTCAGCTACCAGACCTCCTCGGGTCTGAACGCGCCACTGGCGGCCTCCGGCGACTACCTGTTCGTTCCGGCTGGCGGCCCGCTGATGGCCAGCGAGGACACCCGGGATCCGGCCCCGACCCCGCGGGCGGAGTTGATCGCGCTGAAGATCGGCGGCGAAATCCAGACCGCGCCGGAAGGAACCCCAGTCGGCGAAGAGGCAACCCCCGCCGAAGAATCCACCGGTGACGGCGGCATCGTGGTGAGCGCGGTGGACATCGCGTTCGAGCCCAAGGAGTTGACCATCGCCGCGGATACGGACGTGGTGGTGACCATCACCAACAATGGCGCGCTGCAGCACGACTTCCACATCGATGAGTTGGGAGTCGCCTCGGACCTGCTGAACGGCGGTGAAAGCACCCAGGTCACGATCAACGCGCCAGCCGGAACCCATGAGTTCTACTGCGCGGTGACCGGACACCGGGAAGCGGGCATGGTTGGCACGCTGACCGTGGAGTAATCCGGACAGGAACGCGCCATTGGCGTCAATCCAGATCCGCCGAGGATGAGTTCCGGCAGGGAGCGGCGCGCCCGCTTCCGGCCGGGGCTTTCCCTTGCCCAGGAGGCCGGTTTCTGGGCAAGGGAGCAACGCGGTTCCGCGGAATGGTTTGCGAGTTCATTCGCAATACGATATTGCATTGGGAGAGTCGATGCGCTACCGTGCGGGGTGGCCGGTCACGGTTCTGACCGCGCCGTTCTCGCATCAACAGTCATCATCAGCGTCAGGAGTCGCTCATGTCGAACACCGATCCGACCACACGCGAACAGCATGAAGAGCAGAGATCGGGAACCGTCAACCGGCGAACACTCCTCGGTGGAGCAGCCATTCTGACGGCGGCGGGGATTGTCTCGATTGGGTCCCAGGTGTTTGCCCAGGATACCGGCCAGGATGAAGCAAGCCCATCGGCATCCCCTCAGGCATCGCCCTCGGCGTCTCCCGTGGCCGGCGGTGTGACCGTGGTTACGGTCGACATCGCGTTCGAGCCCACGGAATTCACCATCGCGGCGGATACCGATGTAGTGGTGACCATCGAGAATCAGGGACTGCTCCAGCACGATTTCTTCATCGACGAGTTGGACATCAAGTCCGATCTTCTCGACTCCGGCGCGACAACCACGGTGACCATCAACGCCCCAGCGGGGACCTACGAGTACTATTGCGACGTCACGGGTCACAAGGAAGCGGGCATGGTCGGCACGCTGACCGTGGAGTAGCAATCGCTCTCCATCGACCAAGAAACGGCCGCTCGACATGAGCGGCCGTTTTTGGTGTGCAACCGTCTGGATATCAGGTACGTTTAGCGTATTGGGACCCAGCACCACACAGTTCTCGCGCCGTGGATGCGCCTGCCCGCGATAGCGACCTTCGCATGCCCGCGTGTCCACCTACCTGGAGTAACCAGACGCCATGTCCAAGACCCAGCCGGCACCCATTTCTTCCACCAGTCTCCCGCGAACGACGTTCGACCGCCGCCGCCTGTTCGGGTTCGGCGCCGGCGCGCTGGCCACGCTTGGCGGGGTGACGACCATTGCCCGCTCCTCGGCGCACGACGGGCGTGATCACGAGGACGCCGCAACCCCTTCGGCATCGCCCACCGCGTCACCGGTGGCGGACGCGACCACCTTCGCCCTCGCGGCGGTGGATATCGGGTTCAAACCGAAGGAGTTCACCGTTCCGGCGAATACCGACATCACCATCGCCTTCAGCAACGACGGCAAGATGCAGCACGACCTGGTGCTGGCCGATATGGGAATCTCCACGGGCCGCCTGAACGCCGGGGAGACGCGAGAGGTCAAGATCAACGCGAAACCGGGCGCCTACCACTTCTACTGCTCGGTGCCAGGCCACAAGCAGGCGGGAATGGTTGGAGTGCTAACGGTTGAGTAGTTCGATTCCAAACGGCGATTGACACGTTTCGAGGCGGTACGGGAAAGAATTGAGCGCCCGCGGCCATTGTGTTTGATAGGTACGTCCAACACAATTGAACGAGTTCAATCAACGGATCAATCGTACAGACGATCCTGTCTTGCGGACACGGGAGGGGAATACGCATGATTTACGGAGGCTTCTGGAAGCGCGCGGTGGCGCTCCTGATCGACGGCATCATCCTGGTGATTATCGGGGCCCTGGTGAACCTGATCCTGGCGGATTGGCTCGCCTCCACCATCGGGCTTTTCCTTGGCTGGGCATACTTCGCCGGGATGGAAAGCTCGGAGCGGCAGGCCACGATCGGCAAGAGCGCGATGGGCATGTATGTGGCGGACATGAATGGTCAGCGGATTTCGTTCCTGCGGGCGACTGGGCGCTATTTCGCCAAAATCCTGTCCGCGCTGATCCTGTTCATCGGATACATCATGGCCGGGTTCACGGCGCGGAAGCAGGCGCTGCACGACATCCTCGCCAACACGCTGGTGCTCAACCGGTAAACGCGAACGCCAACACGTCGTATCGTATATGAAAGGGCCGTCCACGAGGTGGCCCTTTCGTTCGTTCGGGAGATTGGTCGTCAGCCTCTGGCAACGGTGCGACAATCGGCCGGTGACCGATACTTACAGGTGAAAGGACCGCCCGCCAGATGCCCATGCCACACTCCCTCCCCCAGGTGATCGCCACGATTGACAGCCAGCGCGAGCAACTGCTCGCCAGCCTCTTCACGCTGCTGGCCCAGCCCAGCATCAGCGCCCAGGACACCGGCATCCGCGAGTGCGCGGAACTGGAGATGGCGTTCCTCCGCCGGTCTGGTCTCGAACCGCGATTGCTGGAAACCAGCGGTCACCCGATGGTCTACGCGGAATGGCTGGGGGCGCCCGGCAAGCCAACCGTGCTGTTCTACGGGCACTACGATGTGCAGCCACCCGATCCGCTCGATTTGTGGCTGTCGCCGCCGTTCGAGCCGGAGATCAGGGAGGGCCGGATCTACGCCCGTGGCGTGGCGGACAACAAGGCGCAGCACTTCAGCCATATCGCGGCGATTGGGGCGTGGCTGGAAACGACCGGATCGCTTCCAGTCAACGTCAAGGTGTTGCTCGAAGGCGAGGAGGAAGTCGGAAGCCCCCACCTCGACGAAGCGGTCGCGACCTACCGCGACCATTTCATGGCCGACCTGGTGTACACCTCGGACGGTCCAGTGACCGACGCATCGTATCCGGAAATCTCGTTCGGTGTGCGGGGGTTGCTGTACATCGAACTCCGGACGAAGGGGCCGAATCGTGACCTCCACTCCGGTCACTGGGGAGGCGTCGCTCCCAACCCGATCTGGACGCTGGTTCGCGCCCTCAACACCATGATCGACGACCAGAATCGCATCCTGATCGACGGCTTTTACGACAACGTGACGGAGCCCACGCCAGGCGCGCGGGCGGCGATGGAGTCCCTGCCGTTCGACGTGGGCGAGGCGATCGGGCGGATTGGGCTGGACGAGATGGCGCCACCCACGGACCTGCCCTACGCGGACCGGATCATGGCCCAGCCGACGCTCAACCTGGCGGGCATCAGCGGTGGGTACGGCGGTCCGGGCTCGAAGACGATCATCCCGAGCGTGGCGATGGCCAAGATCGACATGCGTCTGGTTCCAAACCAGACCCCGGACGACATCTGGGAGAAGGTTTCGGCCCACCTGGCGGCCCACGCTCCAAATGTGGAGGCCGTGCGGCTGGATGGCGGGATGCTGCCGTC
>CAZUPA010000089.1:0-13053 GCA_964622205.1 uncultured Sphaerobacteraceae bacterium | reverse complement strand
GCCACGACCTGGGGGCGATCATGGAGGTATCCGACCGGGTCGCGGTGATGTACGAAGGTCAAATCGTGGACACCCAACCCGCGCGGGAGTTGCTCGAACATCCGAAGCATCCCTACTCAGTCAAGCTGCTGGACGCCTATCGCGAACTGTGGCTGGAACCTGGGGAGGGCGATGCCGAATCCGGTGGCCGCGTGGAACCCGGCGCGCCGCCGACGCCTTCCGCATTGGCGGAGCCTGTGCCGAAGTCAGGCAGTAGCCCGGTGGTACTGCGTGTCTCCAACCTCGGCAAGACGTTCACGCGCCGTTGGGGACTGAAGACCAGCAGCGTCACGGCCGTCGACGATGTCACGTTCTCGCTGGAGCGAGGAAAGATCACTGCCCTGGTGGGACAATCGGGCAGCGGCAAAAGCACCATCGCCAAGCTCATCATGGGCGGAAAAGCACGACGAGGGGTCGATCCTGTTCGGCGACACCGACGTGAAGTCGCTCAAGGGAAGGGACCTGCGGGACTACCGGAGCGACGTGCAAATGGTGTTCCAGGATCCGTACTCGGCCCTGAACCCGGCCCACACGATCCTGTACTCGCTGATGCGCCCGCTGCAAGACTACAAGGGGATGAGCGCGCGCGCCGCCAGGGCCAGGGTCATTGAGATGCTCGAGGCGGTGGGGCTCACCCCGGTCGAACGCTTCATCGACAAAAATCCACACCAGTTGTCCGGCGGCCAGCGGCAGCGCGTGGTGGTGGCGAGGGCGCTGGCTCCCGACCCGGAAATCGTGATCGCCGACGAACCGACCTCGATGCTCGACGTCTCCATTCGCTCGGAGATTCTCGAAATCCTGAACCGACTGGTGCGAGACACGAACATCGCCATGCTGTACATCACGCACGACCTGCTCAGCGCGCGGCTGCTGGCCGACGAAATCATGGTGCTGAACCGGGGGCGGGTGGTGGAGCAGGGCAATTCCCGGGAGGTCATCGCGAACCCGCGGGATGAGTACACGCATCTGCTGCTGAGTTCGATCCCCAACCCGTTCGCGCAACTCCCGGTAACCACGGTGGTCGATCAGACTGGACCGTAGTCCTGGCTGGCGG
Organism: uncultured Sphaerobacteraceae bacterium; assembly: GCA_964622205.1. Lineage (GTDB taxonomy): Bacteria > Chloroflexota > Chloroflexia > Thermomicrobiales > UBA6265 > JACCYX01. Next base: position 11,960 of record CAZUPA010000089.1, on the reverse strand, counting down.
CCTGCTCCGCGTTCGACCGGGCGATCGTGCTGGTGGGCTCCTTGTTCATCTCGTGCAAGGGCCGGGTGAGCCACAGGGCGAGGGTGAACCCCGTGGCAACGACGGCGAACACCACGAGTCCGGTCTGGATGCCTGTGAACTCCAGCAGCCAACCAGCCAGGACCATGCCCAGGGGGGTTGCGGCGCCCGCCAGGCCAGAGAAGGTGGCGAAAACCCGGCCCCGGAGGGCGGGGGGTATGCGTTCGAGCCGGACGTTGACCAGGAGTGGGTTGATGGGACCGCTGAGCAGTCCCGCGAGCAACGATGCCGCCACCAGCCACGGGAAGTCCACGTTCGCGACAAACACCCATAGCATGGCCGGAAACGATGTCACCCCGGTGAGGTAGACCAGGCGCCGGTGCTGGCGCACCCGGTGGCCAAACGCGCCATAGGCGATGCCCCCAGCCAGGTTGCCGATGCCAAGCATGGTGAGCAGCAGGCCAAACCGGGATGCGTTGCCATAGGTCCATTCGATCTGGACCGGCACCACGACGCTCCAGAACGGCCCATTGAGGAAGTTCATCAGGGTGAGGCCGAAGGCGAGCGAGAGCAGGAAGGCATCGGTTCGCAGGTAGCGGAACCCCGCCTTCATCTCGGCCAGCGCGCCGACGTCCCGATTCGGGGTTTCGTCTTCATGATCGTGGCTGTGACGGCCTTCGGGAGCGAAGAGGGCGATGCAGATGGCGGAGACGAGGAAGCCGCCAGCCGTGATCCACAGCAGGTTCACCGTGCCGATCAGGGCGATCAACAGGCCAGCGAGCAACGGACCGATGATCCACGATGCGCCCTGCGTGGTTTCGTAGGCGGACGTGATCGCCTCGTCGCGCATGCCAGAATCACGGGCGAGTTCCGGGAGCAGAAGCCGTTTGGCCGTGACGCCCGGGATATCGAGCGCGGCCCCGATGAACACCAGCAGCATGAGGGTCCAGAAGCTGAGCCCGGTCGTTTGGTAGAGGAAGGGAATGAGAGCGACGGCCGCGCCGCTGATGAGGTCGGAGATGACACTCATCCGGCGGCCGCCGAGCCGATCGACCAGGACACCGCCGAGGACACCGGCCCCCAGGGCGGGGAGGGCGGAGATCATGCCGACCATTCCGGTGCGGGCGGCGCTGCCGGTTGTTTCGATGACGAACCATGGCAACGCAACCAGCACCAGGGCATTGCCAACCATGGACACGGCGTTGCCGAACAGGAACGAAAGGGCGGCCCACTGACCTCGTCGCAACGAATTGGGCCTACGCATGAACTCCCCCGGTGATCCGGCCGACAATCGTGTCGATTAATTGTAGTCGCCCGTCCATGCAACCATAACCCGGCGGCGGTACTATTGTGCAGCCCCCAAAGGTCAGGTGATTGTGGCCCCCGTGGTGCGCGATGATGTTCTCGACGCATGGGCGAGCGGACTTTCCATCACAGTGCGGGCACATGCGCGCCGCCGCTTTCACCAGACATCGACCAGTATCCAACCAAAGGACGATTCCATACATGTCCCGTTTCGAGCATGAACGCCACGTGACCGCGCCGGATTCCGGCGACCTTCGCCGGGCCCGGGCTGTGGTGTCGAGACATCTGTCACCCACCCCCCTTGCGCCAATGGATTTCGATGGTCAACCGGGATGGCTCAAGCTGGAGTCGTTCCAGCCGACCGGGGCCTTCAAGGTGCGCGGGGCGATAACCGCCCTCTCGACACTGGCCCCGAACCAGCGGGTGCTGGCGGTTTCGGCGGGGAACCATGCCCTGGGCATCGCCTGGGCGTCCGCGCGGCTGGACATCGCTGCCACGGTGGTGATCGCCGAGAACGCGTCGCCCGCGAAGCGCGAGAAACTCGAATCCCTCCCGGTGCGGCTCGTCCGGCATGGACAGAGTTATGACGAGGCGGAAGCCTACGCCCTGGAGATGGCGCGGGAGCACGAAGGCAAGCTGGTGTTCCTCTCCGGCTACAACGACCGGCACGTCATCGCCGGGCAATCGACGATCGCGGACGAGGTCGCCGCGCAAGTGCCCGGCGATGGCCCGATCACGATCGTGGCGCCAGTGGGCGGCGGCGGGATGGCCTCCGGAATCGCGCTCCGCGCGGCGGAACTGCGGGGCCAGGGGCGTGAGGTGCGGGTGGTGGGGGTCGAAACGGAGGCGTCCACGGCGATGTCGTCGGCGGTGAAAGCGGGCCGGATTGTCGAGGTGGAGGTGGGGGACACGCTCGCCGATGGGCTGGCCGGGAACCTGGAGCCGGGCGCGGTGACGGTTGGGATCGTGGCGCGGCATGTGGATGAACTCGTGCGGGTCAGCGAGGCGGAGATCGCGGCGGCGATCCGGCATCTGGCGACCAGTCAGGGAATCGTGGCCGAGGGCGCCGGGGCGGCAACGACGGCAGCCCTGCTTGGTGGCCGGGTGCGGGTCAAAGACGGCGATATCGTGGCGATCGTGAGCGGGCGAAACATCGTGCCCGCGACGCTGGCGAGGGTGCTCGGCGGCTGAGGCAGACCGTGCAGTGTTGCCAACGCTGGCGGGCGAAATCGCGTATACAAGGGAGATGAGGTTCGCCCCACCACGAACCGTCCAGCCAATCCCGCGGGTAGTCCGGAGCGCAACCACTCAATGAATCTCAACTTCCTGGATCGTATTCCATTCCTCCCCAAGGAGCAGGGCAAGCGCGAGCTGGTGTTCTTCTTCGCCATGGCGCTCGGCATCATGCTGGCGGGCCTGATCATGGCGAACCTTGGATGGCTGTACAAGGATGTCCCCGAGTCCGACCCCACCCCAACCGTCCTCGTGACATCCACGCCACCCGCGACGGAGCTTCCGGGAATCGTGGGCACGCCGAACGACGACTGACCGTCGGAATGACGGGGTTCAAACCGGGTCCCTGAAGCAGCCTTCAAGCGCGTCCAGGCGGCTCCCGCAAATGTTTCCATACTGTTAACGTTGCTTGACCCGCCCGGATCGCGGCGGTAGTATCAGGTCGTGCCGCCGTCCCCGCGACGGTGTGTACTGGTTGCGAGTCGCAGCGTGAAGCTCCTCGCTTGTGTACGTGAAGGGATCGTCCTTGGACGCTGGCAGTAGTCGGTTTCTACCAATCGAGACACCCCGGTAGCGCCAGCCGCGTCCCTTGCCAGACACGCCCGGCGACGCCGGGATATCGCTGACACCCACACCACCATTGCCCACCGGCTCCCTGTGAGGATGCATGTCAGCAAGAGAGGCTGTGTCATGGCACGTACCCAGGATTCCCGCCGATTCTACATCGACCAGAACGACAACCAGGCCATCATCCGCACGGTTCCGGTGCGGCGGCGCGATGCGGCTCCCGAAGGTGACTCGTCGCCGGCCACCCACCAGTTCGAGGCGGCCACGCTGGCCGATTCCGAACCTCGCGAGCGGCACGGATTGTCGTCGCGGCGGGTGAGCCAGATGTTCCGCGCCGCTCGCGGGCGTTCCCATCACCCGGCGTCTTAAGTACCATCCTCCCCACACGCGAAGGATGGACCTGATTCATGCCGCCCGTTAACTCCGAAACCTCTACGATCGTCATGTCCCACGACGACTCGCTGCTGGAGCATATCCGGCGGGCGATAGCGGCGGGCGACGAGCTCCAGGCGAGGCTGCTGGCCGACCGCATGCTGGAAGACGACGCGCTGGCGTTGCTCGAAGACCTGGAGCCGGCCGAACTCGGGCGGCTCTTCGTCTTCCTTGGCGACGAGTCGCTTGCGGTATTGCTGTCGCGACTGGATGACCGGGATGCCGCCCGCATCCTGTCGAGGATGAGCGCCGACCAGGCAGCGGACATCCTCGAGGAAATCGAGCCGGACGACGCGACCGACATCCTGTATGAGGTCGAGCAATCCGATCCAGACATCGCGGGGACCATCCTCGTCGAGATGGAACCGATTGAAGCGGCCGAGATCCGGGAGCTGATGGCCTACGCGCCGGACAGCGCGGGCGGCCTCATGACGCCGGCGTTCGTGGCGGTGTTCCCCGATCTCCGGGCCGACGCGACCGTGGCGGCGTTGCGCCAGGTCGCGGAGCAGGCCGAGACGATCAACTACGTGTATGTGGTGGATCGGGACGAGCGGCTGATCGGGGTGCTTTCGCTGCACAGCCTGGTGCTGAGCCGTCCGGAGACGCCGGTCAGGGAGTTGATGTTCCCGCAACTCTACTCGGTGACCGTGGATACCGACCAGGAGGAGGCGGCGCGCATCCTGGTCGACCGCAACCTGCTGGCGCTCCCAGTGGTCGACGCCGAGGGGCGGCTGGTCGGAATCATCACCGCCGACGACATCGCCGAGATCCGGGAAGAAGAGGACACCGAGGACTTCGAGCGGCTCGGTGGTTCGCAGCCGCTGGAGGTGCCCTATCTTCGCGCCTCGCCGTGGCTGCTGTTCCGCAAGCGCATCGTGTGGCTGCTGGTGCTGTTCTTCGCGTCGTTTTTCACGGTGTCCATCCAGGAACACTTCGACAGCACGCTGGCGCGGTGGACCGTGCTTGCCGCGTTCGTTCCGATCCTGATCGGGACGGGCGGCAATGTCGGTTCGCAGACGGTGTCGACGATCATCCGCGCGATGGCGCTGGACGAGGTGAAGCCCCGGCATATCCTGCGGATCGTGGGGAAGGAGATGCTGACGGGGATGGCGCTCGGGTTGGTGATGGGCGGGCTGATGTTCCTGCGGGCGCTGATCGCCCAGGATGGTTCCTACACCATCGGGATCGTGGTGGGCCTGACGGTGTTCGCGCTGACGACCTGGGCGGCGACGGTTGGGGCGATTCTGCCGATCGTGCTGAGCAAGCTGAACATGGATCCCGCCGTGGTGTCGGCGCCGTTTATCAGCAGCCTGGTGGACAGTACGGGCCTGCTGATTTACTTCACGCTGGCGGGATATTTCCTGGCGATGTGATGGCGACGCTGGTCCGAACCCGAGCGCGGGGATATCCGCCTCGAGGGGAAGCCCACACACCGGCACTCTACATATGAACTGGTTGATTCGGCTGCCGGCCAGGGCTTCCATACTGGTGCGTGAGGCGCCGTCTGACGCCAGAGACGTGCCGCAAGAGCGTTCGTCGCCTGTTATTCGCGAATGTGACGCGGCGGGCTGCAGGCTGCACTGGTCGCATCGAGCGCGATGTCTGGTGCGTGCTAGACTTCGATATCTGTGTCACGGTGGCACAAACGTCATGCATTCATCTCGCGCGGGTCACATTCCATGCTTCCAGACGCCGTTGTTTCAATCATTCCAAACGGGAAACTCTCCGCGTTGCTGAGCGCGATCCACAGCGACGGCATGGGGTACCTGGCGCGGGTCGCCAGCATCGAGCGTGGTCCGGTGCTCGACCAGTTGCGACGAGCCGGGATTCCGGTCAGCCAGGCGCCGGATATCATCGCGGACGCGGACCAGGTGCTGTTTGTGAACGCGGGTGGGCGAGCGTTGGCCACGGCCGGGCTGCTGATGCGCGTTGGAGTGCGGCGGGCCTGGATCGTGAATGCGCATGGCGGCTGGAGCGAGGTCGACGATGCGGTGCTGACACCAGCACCGGCCGCGACGAGACCAGCCAGCGCGCCGCGGGATGTTCCGGGCCGGAACCCGCTTCCGCCGCGGCCCACCAGCGATCCGGAGGGGTTGCCCGGTCAGGGCGGGTAACCCGGACCCGAGCACAACCCGGTCTCCGCGGGATGCTCGGCCGGTTCGCGATTCGGAAGAGCCATTCACCTGCACGCCAGGTACGCCGGGACGTTCCACACGATGCCGATCGACCTCTCAAACCTGGGCCGTCAGTTGCTGGCATCGCGGCGGTTCCTCGCCCTGCGCCCGGTGCTGGCCCTGCTGGCGCTGGCCTGGATGCTGATCTTCCTTTCGCTGGTGCTGGCGCCCGAGACGAGCCCGGACGGTTGGGACTGGTTCCGGGTTCTCCTGATCTCCGTGCTGGCCGGCGTGGCGTTGCTCCTGTTCGCATTGTCCCAGGACCACGGCCAGCCACTTGAAGACCGGCGGCAACAACTGGCCGCGGCGGCCGTCCTCCTGATCCTGGCGCTGATTCTCAACCTCACATTCTCATTCGGCACGACCATCGTCTTCTCGATCGGCATTTCGGCCATCGCGCTGATGGTGGTGAACACCGGGTCGTTTCGCAACCCGCGAACGATTGGGACGGCCCTCGCGGCGTTGATCCCGTTCTGGATATGGGCGGCACTGGACGCGTGGACGGCGGGACTCTTCGTCCTCGTTCCGCTGGGGCTTATCGCCCTGGTGACCGATAGCCACATGCGACTGGCGGCGCAACCCGATTCGAGCGCACGGTCGCTATCCCGGCGCGGACACCGGCTGGCGGCGTGGACCGGCGTGCTGGGCGCGGGGCTGCTGCTGACGCTGGCGGCGGTGGCGTTCGACACGGCGTTCGGCCCAGCGGCGATTGGGGCGGTGGGGGCGATGACCCTGGTTGGCATCGAAGCGGCCTCGCCAATGCCTTCGCTAGGGAACTGGCGGGTGTCGTCGGTGACGGTGATCGACGTGGCGCTGCTGTGGATCACCCTCAGCTGGATCGTGAGCCTCTAGTGACGAATCCCAAGGCGATTCTCGCGCTGGACCTGGGCACATCGTCAGCCAAGGCGCTTGTCGTGGCGCTCGACGGCACGGTGCTTGGAAGAGGGATGGAGTCGTACCCGACGCTTCACCCACGAGACGGATACGACGAGCAGGACATCGAGGACTGGCTACACTCTGTCATCGCGGCGACGGCCGGGGCGCGACGGTTCGCGCCCAACGTCGAGGTCGTGGCGGTTGGAATCACCGGGCAGATGCATGGCACCGTGATGCTGGGGCCAAACGGCGAGTACCTGAACAGCGCGGTGATCTGGTCGGACAGGAGAACCGCGGCGCTGGCGAATTCGTGGTCGGAGCGGCTTGGCGATAGCCTGCCAGCGATCATTGGCGGCCTGATGGGGAACGGCTACCAGGCGTTGACGCTGGCGTGGTTCCTGCGGGAACAGCCAGCGATCCGGGATGCGATCCGGACGGTCCTGTTGCCGGTGGACATGCTCGGTTTCCTGCTGACTGGCGAAATCGCGACGACCCCGAGTAACGCGGCCAGCACCGGATTGATGCGAATTTCGAGCAAAACATGGGATACGGGGCTGCTTGACGCCTTTGGAGTCGAAGAGCGGTGGCTTCCGGAGATCGTGCCCGAGGGGTCGATTATCGGTGAACTCACACCGGCGGCGGCCGATGTGTTGGGAGTTCCACCGGGGATTCCAGTGGTACACGGTGGCGGGGATGCCAACGCGGCGGCGGTCGGGAACGGGGTGACAACGCACGATGCGGTCCTGATCACGCTCAGCACGGGCGCGCAGGTGTTGCGGCCAGTCGTCTCGCTGAATCCGGAACCGTCCGGAATGTGGCACACCTGGCCTTCGGCGGTTCCGCCCGGCGCGCCCGGAGCAGGGTGGTTATCGGCGGGGGCATTGCTCAATGGCGGTCGGGTGGTCGACTGGATTCACCAGACACTGGCGCCAGGCGTTCCGATCGCCGACATCATGGATCTGGCGGCGGATGCACCGGCCGGCGCGGACGGCCTGGTCTTCCTGCCCTACCTCGCCGGGGAGCGGTCGCCGCTGCTGGATCCGTTCGCGCGCGGGGCCTTCCTCGGCCTGGCGAGTTTTCATCAACCTCAACACCTCCTGCGGGCGGTGATCGAGGGGCTGGCGCTCTCGATAGCGGATGTGACCGGCAGGATGTCGCTCGACGACTCCGCGCCAAACCGGGTGGTGGTGGCCGGTGGTGGGTCGTTGCGGGTGATGCGGCACATTCTGGCGACGGTAATCGGGGTTCCGCTCGAACGGGCGGTGGTGCAGGACAGTTCAGCGCTGGGCGCGGCACGGATCGCGGCGCACGGGATTGGCGTGGCTGACGTGATTTCGGAGCGGCAGTGGGCGCCGGAGCGTGGTGAACTGGTGGAGCCAGACATGCGGCTCCGCGAGTTTTACGTCGAGCGTCTGGGCCTGTTCCGCGAGGCCGCCGCGGTATCGATGCCGATCATTCACCGGCTCCAGCGACAGAAAACGTGAACCTGCGGGGGCCAATGCGTCCGGCCCGGCGGGAAGAACGAGCAGCCTGGGGCGGTTACCGGCTGGAGCGCATTCTGGGAAACCGTCCGGCCGAACCGGGGCCGCGCTCGGCGGTGATGGACCTTCCGCCGATGAACATGGCCGAGGACGGACGCCTCCCCAAAACCCTCGCCTATTTCGACGCGACGTCGACGACACCGCCGTTGGCGTGCGATGGCGACCTGGCGATTCACGTGCTGTGGACCGCACGCGATTCCGATGGGCTGATCCTGGCGGGTGAGGATGACCTGGAGCCAGGATCGCTCTTGGAACGTCCATGCGCGCCAGGCGATACGCTGCTGGTTCCCGCCGGCGCGAAGTTCGCGGTGGGAAGCGGGATCGTGGGGTACATGGCCGGGTCCGGTTTGTTGGGAGCGGCCCCGGCGGATGCGCCCTCCCCTTCGGTCGAACACGCCCCAACCCATGGCCTCAACGTGTTCGCGGGTCACAACCGGCGGACGATCTGTGCCGCCACGCCGGAGTTGCTGCTGGAACGATGGAAACTATCACAGCCACTCGTTTTGGACCTGCCCAGGGACCAACGTGTGTATGTCACGAATCTGGTGGCGCCGGTGGCCATGTCGTGGGATGGCGGCGCCGACCTGCTGGAAAGGACTTCGTCGCGGATGCTTCCGGCGGGGATTGGTCGGGTGACGTTCGTGCCGGATGGACTTGGCTACGTGCTGCTGGCGCGGGTTCCAGAGCCACAACGCGACGTGATTTCCCCACTACGTGACGCGGGGTACAACCGGGCGGAGATCGCGTCGATCGGGGTTCCGGAAGCGCTTTTGTGAAGGGGAGACAGGCCGGCCCCGGGCCAGTTCCACGTCGCCCATCACGGCCCAGGAGTGGCGGAGGGCCATACACCGGCACGGATCCCATGGGATGGATCGCGAGGATGCCGGGTAGTGGCGGAATACGGAATCCGCGTGATCAATTGAGGCACGATCCGCGAGGACCAAGCCGGAAGCAGGCCCAGATGTATGGATCGACGGCCCGCGAAGCAGGTCTGTCGATCCTCAAGTAACCAGCCGGAGCCGGTATTGGGCCTTCCCTACTGGTGCAAGGTGCGGTGAGCGATGGCGAGATGAGCCTGCGGCGGCTGGCTCATCTCGCATCTGTTCGCTATCCGGTGCGCTTGAGGCGGCCGGTCCGCTTGGCGTAGTGCTCGCCCTTCTGGAAGAGCAGCAGGCCGAGCGGCGGGAAGACCACGCCCATGACCAGCAGCGGCCAGATGTTGTGCCATTGGCTGGCGAACGACGCGCCTTCAAGCAGCGTCTCGCGGATGCCGTCAAGCGCATAGTAGACCGGTGAGATGTAGGCGAGTGGCTGGAGCCATTCGGGCAGGACCTCGACGCTGTAATAGATGCCCGAGACGAGCAGCAGGATAGCGGTGACGATGCTGGTCACCTGCTGGCCCTTCTCCGGCGAGAGCAGCGGCATGACCGCCGCGACCATGCCGAAGCCGACCAGAGAGATGCTGCAGATCACGAGAATGCCCGCGGCGGCCAGATAGTTGGCGCTGTCCAGCGAGAGATCGAAGAAGAGCGAGATGGCGACGAACATGATGATGACCCGCACCATGCCGTAGAGGATGGCGTAGACCCCCATCCCAAGCAACTGCGTGACGCGGCTGGCGGGACTCATGAAGGTGTATTCGATGGTGCCTTCCCAGCGCTCCCAGCTCACCGTTTCGGAGAGCAGGTCGAAGATCATGGAGAGATAGCTCCAGACCATCGAGCCGATGAGCAGGAAGGTGGTGATGTAGGCGACCTCCTCGCTGGTGCCGCCGACGCCAACGCCGATGAAGCCGATGGTGAGGGCGTTCATGATGGTGTAAACGAGCCAGACCACTTCCCAGAGGAAGTAGCGCTTCGTCAGGTAGTAGTTGCGCTGGGCGTAGCCCCAGATCGCGATCAGTTCGCGCGTCCATCCCGGTTTGGAGAGGGGTGCGCTCAAGGCGTGCATGTTCGTGACTCCCATGGGCCGGTCCAATCCGGCCAGTGGTGAAGGGTGGCGGACTCGCGTGTCGTCCGCCACCGCTGTCAGGCGGCCTTCGCTTCGGAAGACTCGTCGTCGGTTTCGAATTCGGCCTCTTCGAGGGTGGTGCCAGTCGCCAGCATGAAGACCTCTTCGAGGGTTGGCGTGTTGTCGCCCACCTGGTACTGGCGCTTGAGTCCCCCGGCGGTGTCGAGCGCGATCAGCTTGCCGTTCAGCAGGATGCCGATGCGGTCGCAGAGTTCCTCGGCCTCGCCCATGTCATGGGTGCAGAGGAGGATCGACGACTCGTGATCGGAGCGGATCGACCGGATCAGGGCCTGGACGTCCTTCTTCGAACGCGGATCCAGTCCGGTGGTCGGCTCGTCGAGCAGCATGAGCATGGGGCTGGTCAGCAACGCCCGGGCGAGGGCGATTTTCTGCTGCATGCCGCGCGAGAGATGCTCCATCGGTTCGTTGATGCGCTTGAGATCGAAGCCGATCCCGGCCAGGATCTCACGGATCATCGGTTTGCTTTCGCGGTCGGTGATCCCGTAGAGCTTGGCGCCGAAGAGCAGGTTCTCGAGCGAGGAGAGCTTCTTGAAGAAGCTGGCCTCCACGCTGACCCGGTTCATGTAGCGCTGGACTTCCTTGGGGTAGCGCACGGTGTCGATGCCGAAGACATCCACCTCGCCGCTGTCCGGCAGGGTGAGGGTCGAGATGACGCGAACGAGCGTGCTCTTGCCGGAGCCGTTTGGACCAAGGATGCCGACGACCTCGCCCCGGTTGAGGGTGAGGGAGACGGAGTTCAGCGCGTACGAGTACTCGCCGCGTTTCTTCTTGAAGCGTTTTTCCACGTTGCGCAGGTCGAGCGCGATCGTGGGATGCAGTTCGTGGAGCCTGCTCATCATGTGTCCTGTCATGCAATGTTTCGATGTTCCGGCTGGCCCGCGGAGGTGGTCCGCGTGGCGGGTGGGCCTAGTGTGTACTGCTCCGAATCATCCGATTCCCCCTTTCCCTTGTGTTGAGATGTACCTGTTGTGGACACAAAAAGAACTCCCCCTTGGCTGTGTGCCCGTGGGAGGAGCTTCCTCGCGCCGTGTGCTGGTTTGCGTGCTGGCGTCAGTCAGGCTCGCGGGTCAGCAGGGCGCACTCCTCCCGGGTCGCACCGATTGTGGGCATGATCCGGAGGAATTCGCGTCGCATGTGCTGATCCTTGCTGCGTGACGAACTGAGGTTCCGCGTTCGCGGCACTTTTGCCAGAGTATGGCGCGGCATGGTCAATGTCAAGCGTTTTTGGCGATTGCGATTCCAACGATGAACGTGGGACAAGAGCCCTTGCTCAACAACGTGAGCCCGCGGGGAAGCCTCCCACGCTCTGCGTGCATCGGCACGTAACGCATGAACTGGTTCGATTGGATGCCGGCTGGGGCTTCCGTACTGGCGCATGGTGCGGTGCATTGGGGCGTGGGAGAGAGGACGCGGCATGGTCCAAGCATGGTAAGGGTCGATCCCGCCGCCGAATCGACGCACACTACTCCAGGAAACTACGCAGGCGGCTGTGTCGACCCGCCGTGACAATGGGCGAACGCGCGTGATGGATGCCCCAGGGCGGACACCTTTCGTTCGCGCATGGTCCGGTTCGCTGTGAACGGGGATCCGTCCCTACCCGTGAATGTGTCGCGTATTCGGTAGTGGGGACATGGTTCGACGAGGGGGAACGCCCCGGCGGGTGAGACCGGGGCGTTCGAGCGGGGCATTAACGCGGGGCGATGTCAGGCGGCGCGGCGGCGGTTCGCATACCAGGCCGCCGCGGCCAGCAGCGGGAAGGCGACGACCGAGGGAAGCTCGGCCG
>CAZUPA010000088.1:0-13070 GCA_964622205.1 uncultured Sphaerobacteraceae bacterium | reverse complement strand
CACCTCGACCCGTTTATCTTTCCGTGTGGAGGTATCGAGTGTCGTTCCCAACGGTATTCATGTTCCCCACCGAGCAGGGAGCACGGGAAGTCAAGGGTACGCCGGCACTGTTCCCGTTGAGTGACGACGCGGTCGTCGAACGGATTGTTGATAGCTTTGGACGATTGCCGCCGCCGAACCGATCGCCGGTGATCCGGCGCCTGACCAGGAAGCCAAGCCCGGGAGGACACTCGCCTAATCCGCGCGCAAGCCTGTCAGGCGGCGATGGGCTCGCGCGTTGTCCAGTCCCTGCTTGTTTGAGACGATTGAGCGAATTCAGCCGCACCCGCGCCGAAACGTAAGAGGCGCGGGCGCTCATGTACCGGGGGTGGCGAGCATGGATGATTTTGCCCCAACAGCAACGGAGGAATCCACGGCACACACTATCGTCGAAGACTTCACCAGGCTGCGTGCCGCCGCCAGGTTCACAACGATCGCCGGCTCGGTGTATGCCATCCTGTTTCTGGTGTCGTACTGGCTGCTTCTGGAAGTGCCGCGATCTGGCGCCAGCGAAAGCGATTTTCAGAGTTTCTACAGCTCCGACCAGAGTGACGTGGTCACCGTCGTGGCCCTCTATCTGCTCCCGTTCGCGGGCATCGCGTTCCTCTGGTTCATCGTGTCGGTTCGGATGTGGATCGGGTTGAGAAAGGTCCGGCCGATCAATCTGTTGTTCTCCAACATTCAGTTGGTCAGCGGCATCGTTTTTCTATCCTTGCTGTTTTGTTCCACTGCGGCACTCTCGATGGGACCAGTGACCAAGAACTTTTCGAACGTCGATGGGGTGCCGCTCGTGGCGCTCGAATTCTCCACGTTTGGCGGATCGCTCTTCTTTGTCTTTGCCACCAGGATGGGCGCGATGTTTGTGTTCACCACCACCAAGGTCTGCCGGGATGCCGGGATCATTCCTGGCTGGTTCACTATTTTGAGCTTCCTGGTCGGACTCATCATGCTGCTGACGGCATCCTTCAATCGCGGAATGATCGTGGTGTTTCCATGTTGGGTTCTCGTCCTCTGCCTCCTCACTCAATTGCACGTTCGAGACGTGCTTCAGAACCGAATGCTCGCGCGCGAGGAACACGAGACTATCGCTGAACCGGCGGTCACACCCGAGGGACAGTCCACGTGAGACTCCCGAACTTCCTTTCCAGCATGACGCAATCATTGAAGCAACGGTTCCTGGGCTTCAAGATCGAGCGTCCTCGTCCGACCAAGGGCGATCTGCTGTCCGGCCTCACGAACGGCATCGCCAGCATTCCCGATGGGATGACGTCGGGCGTGATTGCCGGCATAAATCCTGTATACGGCCTGTATACGCTGATGGTCAGCACGCCGATCGCGGCGCTAACCGTCTCGACGCAACTCATGGTGGTCAACACCACGAGCGCCATGATCCTGGTCGCCTCGGACGGGCTGGGCGATCTCCAGGGTGACGAGCGGGTTCAGGCCATGATCGGCATTACCCTCATCGCCGGGGTGTTTCAGCTCGCGCTCGGGCTCCTTGGGCTGGGAATGCTCACCAAGTTCGTCAGCAACGCCGTGATGACCGGCCTCCTGACGGGGGTGTCAGTCCTCATCATTCTGGGGCAACTCTGGGATTTCTTTGGATATCAGGGTGAGGGCGACGGCAAGATCCAGCAAACCGCCGACCTCGTAATGAACCTTTCGAGTATCGACATCGCGACCACGGTCATAGCCGTCCTCGCGCTGGGGATGATGGTGGGCCTGACCCACACCCGCCTGGGAAAATTCAACCTGCTCATCGCGCTCGCGGTCGCGACGGCGATCGCATACGCAACCGACAAGGAATCGGTTGCCCTCGTAAGCAGTCTTGGCGATATCCCGCGGAGTCTCCCCAATTTCCAGGTACCCGATCTTCAGCAGTTGGTCAAGATGGGTGTGGCTGGGGTTGCCGTGGGTATTGTCGGATTACTTCAGGCCGCTGGAGTGGCGCAGCGCTACCCGAATCCGGATGGCAACGAGCCAGACGATTCACAGGACTTCATGGCCCAGGGCATGGCCAATATCGCCGGCGGCTTCTTCCAGGCGATGCCGGGCGGCGGTTCGCTGAGCGGAACAGCACTAGGGGTGGGGTCCGGAGCGCAAACGCGATGGGCCGCGTTCTCCATGGCGTTCGTTGTGGTCATCTTTGTCGTGCTGCTGGGTGGTCTGCTGGAACTCATACCCATGGCCGCGTTGGCGGCGCTCCTCATTTACAGTTCGGCCCTCTCCATCAAGTTCCCGCTAATCAGGTCCGTACAACAAACCAACTGGCGATCGACGCTGGCGATGTTCCTGACTTTCCTGTTGGCCCTCTTCGTGCCCCTGCAACAGGCCATCGTGCTGGGAGTGGTGGTCGCAAGCATCCTGTTCATATACCGCGCCAGCATCGACGTGCATGTCACAAGGCTCACGCGTGTCGATGGGGAATTTGTCGAGTCGGATCCTCCCACTACCCTCGCGTCCGGCGAAACGGTGTTGCTGGATGTCGATGGCGTGCTGTTCTATGCCGGCGCCCGCACCCTGGCGAACATACTGCCCAAAGTGGACGACGCCAGGGAGGCGGCGGTCATTCTGCGACTAAAGGGCCAGGGCGACGTTGGCAGCACGCTGCTCTCAATTCTCAACGCGTATGCGGAACGGCTGCGCTCGCAGGATGGCGTGCTCATGCTGACCGGCGTCAACCCGGAAGTGAGAACGCGCATGGCCGACCTTCATCAGGTGGACGGAATTGGGGTTGAAAACGTTTTCTCCTCCACCCACGTGCGGCATCAATCCATCGTGGCGGCTGAAGCCGCCGTGGATCAGTGGAGAGCAGAGCTTCATCCCGCCGGACAGGAGGATCGCTCCTCCCCCTGAGCTTGAGATTGATTCCGGGACCTGGCATGTAGCGTATCGTGAGGAGACTTCGGGATGTTGGAAGTCATTGGGGATTGTCTTGCACCGGCCATTGGCATCGCGCTCAGTCCCATGGCGATCGTGGGTTTCATCCTGATGCTGGTGAGCAAGGGTGGGCTGGCGAAGGCGTGGGGCTTCATCGGAGGGTGGGCAATTGGCACTGGGGTCGTGCTCGTGCTGGTGGGACTCCTGGTCTCCGGAACACAGGATGACTCAGCCGGCTCAAACAACGCATTGCTGGGCTGGATCCGGATTGCGTTGGGCGTGCTGATGCTGTACCTCGCCTGGCACACATACCAGGGGCGCCCGAAAGAAGGGGACGCGGCCAAACTACCCAAATGGATGGAGGCCATGGATACCGTGACACCGGTCAAGGCCGCCGGGCTGGGCATTGTACTTTCGGCGGTCAATCCAAAGAATCTGCCATTGCTCATCACGGCGGCGGGAACCATTGGGCAGGCAAACCTGACGGGGGGCGAAAGCGCGGCCACGTTTGTGGTGTTCATCGTCCTTGCCTGCCTGGGCATGCTCGTGCCGATTGGTATCTTCCTTGCCGCTGGGGAGAAGGGCGTGGGCATTCTCGACTCCACTCGAACATGGCTCGTCGCCAATAACGCCACCATCATGGCAATCCTCTTCCTGGTGCTTGGGTTCAGCATTTTCGGGAAGGGCCTGGGCAACCTTTAGGCCCAATCCGGAACCAGCCATGATGGTGTTACGTCAACGATCCACTCGCGTCTCCGTGGAGGTACACATATGGCCGAGGCCGTCGCCAGTAATGGACGAGCCCCCATCCTTCGCAGGGTGGGATCAGTCTTCCCAATTCTGAGCTGGGCACGAACGTACGATCGCAGGTGGTTGCGGCCCGACCTGGTTGCCGGGGTGACGGTGGCGGCGTTCGCCATTCCCGAGGATATGGCCTATGCATCGCTTGCCGGACTACAGCCCCAGCATGCGCTGTACGCGAACCTGGTGGCCCTGCTCGTCTATGCGGCGATGGGAACGTCTCGGCAACTCTCCTACAGCGTGACCTCGGCCCTCTCCATCATGGTGGCTGGCACCCTCGGCACGATGGCATTTTCGAGCCCCGACCAGTACGCGGCGGCGGCGGCGATGGTGGCCATTCTTTCCGGAATCATGGCTCTGCTTGCTGGCTTGTTTCGTATCGGCTTCATCGTGAATTTCGTGTCCGAGTCAGTGCTTACCGGGTTTTCGGCGGGGGCGGCTCTCTACATCGCCGCGAGCCAGGTGTCGAAACTGTTCGGTATCTCGGGAGTCCAGGGCAATTTCTTCGAGCGAATCTGGAATGTTCTCCGGAATATTGGAGATACGAATGGCTGGACATTGGCGGTTGGCGCCATGTCCATGGCGGCGCTCCTCGCGCTCGAGCGCGCCTTTCCTCGCCTGCCGACGTCTCTCATCGTCACCATCATCGCCATCGCGGTAATGTGGACATCCAATTTGGAAGATCGCGGGATCGAGGTGGCGGGAAGCATTCCGGGCGGGCTCCCAACTCCAGCCTGGCCAAGCATTGCGTCCGATCAGCTCAATACGCTGGTGGTGCTGGCGTTCGGCGCCTTCCTCCTGTCATATGTCGAAGGCGTCGGAGCCGCCCGCACGTTTGCGATCCGGCACAAATATCACATCGATTCCAATCAGGAACTGTTCGCGAATGGTGGCGCCAATCTGGCCGCGGGTATGCTGCAGGGATACAACGTCGGCGGCAGCATGTCGCGGTCCGCGGTCAACGAATCGGCTGGATCTCGCACTCCCATGTCCAGCCTGTTCGCGGCGGTTGTCCTCGCATTGGTGCTGCTTTTCCTGACCGAACCGTTCAGCCATCTCCCGGAAACGACACTGGCGGCGATTGTGATCGTCGCCGTCAAGGGATTGATCGACATTCCGGGACTCAAGCGACTGTTCGACATCAGCCGCGCGGAATTCTTGGCGGCGTTGCTGACGATGCTCGGTGTCCTCACCTTTGGCATGCTCGGAGGCATCATCATCGGGGTCCTTGTTTCGTTCCTGACCGTGCTCAAACGGGTCTCATTGCCCAGGATTTCGCTGCTGGGACTCAATCCGGGAACCAGTGACTTTGTTGATGTCAACCACAATCCAGATGCCCAGGTCTTCCCCGACATCGCGGTGTTCCGGCCCGACACGGGCCTGTTCTACGGAAACATCCCAGTCATCAAGGATGAGTTGGCGAAGGCGATCGAGCAGAGGGAGGAGCCGCCTCGCCTGGTGGTCGTTGACCTGGCGTCCGCCCCGATGGTGGATCTGGAAACGGTCGACACGCTTGGCGAAATCGCCGATGATCTGGATGGAAAGGAGATCGACCTTCGACTCGCCAATGTCCACACTGGCGTTCACGATCTCCTGGTCAAAGCCGGTTTCACCGACAGGCATGGAGCGGTGGCGCCGCACGAGAATATCGCCGAGGTGATCGCTTCATGGCGAGTGAACGGGAATCATGCGGGCACGTCGACCAGCATTCCATCCGTGGAAAGATCGGCCCATGAGTAGCGGTGACGAGCCAGGGTCCAGCAAGGTCCTGGCGCCCTCGCCTTTCCCGCCGCTGGGGGCGATGACGATAGGGGCGAAGGTGCTGACCATCGGCATCCTGGCGCTCATTGTTGGGGTGCTGTGGCTGGCGCGAGACGCCCTGGCGCCCTATGTCATTGGCATCCTGGTCATCTACATGCTCCTTCCGGTAGTCCACTGGCTGGAGCGATTGCTGCCAAACAGGGGTTGGATTGGACGCGCCCGCCGACCGATTGCCGCCATCGTGTCGTCGATCATGGCACTGGGGTTCCTGATCGTGCTGCTCGGGACGCTGCTGAGCCCAATCGTTGATGAGACCCAGGAGCTGTTGCTGAACTTTTCGTCCTACTGGGACCAGATCAAGGCCAACAATCCTGACTTTCTCGAGGCATACAATGAGTGGGTTCCCGCTCGCCTTCAGGACTGGCTGGAACTACATATCAGAGAGATTGGGGCAAGCCTGGTGCAAGGTATCGCCTCTGTCGCTGGGTGGTTGCTTCACGAAACTGGTAGTGCCATATCCGCGGTGCTTGCCCTCGTGTCGGTTCCACTGTTCATTGTGTACTACCTCATCGATGAGCGGTCCACGGCGCGCACCCTTCGCGCCCAGTTCCCTCTCGCCTGGTCGGCCGATGCCCTGTCGGCGTTTCGCATTTTCGACCGGGTGTTTGGCGCGTATACACGTGGCGTGATTCTGGAAGCCACCATCGTCGGAATAATCACCGGATTTGGGTACTGGCTCATCGGTGTGGAGGTGTTCCTGCCGCTCGGGGTTGTGGCCTTTGTGGGCGAGATCGTGCCGATCGTGGGTCCCTGGATCGCGTTCATCATTTCATTCCCGGTGATCCTCGCCACTCAACCGGAGCTCGCGATTCCCGCCATGCTGCTGTTCCTGGTCATCCAGATGCTCGAAGGCTGGTTCCTGGCGCCACAGATTCAAGGCAGTTCCAACGACTTCACCAATTCGGGCACACTGGTGTTACTCGCGATTGGCGGCGCAATCGGCGGCGGACTGGGGATGATCCTTGCCTTGCCGGTCGCGGGGCTCACCCGGGCACTCTCGGTGTATGTCCTGCTTCGACTCCAGGGCGAGGGGCCAGAGGAAGCACTCGTCAATCTCCCCCTCTTCAGGCGGTCGCTCCAGGAGGAGGCCATTGTCCCTGAAGAGAACTCCTGAGCCGCGCATGGATACGTATCCAACGACCCCTTCGCGATCTCGGTATACGAGTTTGCGACGCCAGTGGCACCAGGCGGAAGCAGGCGACGTTGATGAGCGGACCGGTTCCACCATGGGTTGATACCCCGCGTTGCCAGCCGACGGGCTCGCTCCCGTCCTTGTGACAACGGCTTGCCAGCGGTGTGCTGGAGATCGTCCATGGCGTCTCCTCCGCGTCGAATGAGGAGGGACAAGTTGGTGAAAACGCTGGACATCATGGGTCGGAGATTTGAAGCGCTGAAGATTGCCGACGATCTCTACGACCGGATTCTGGAGGGCGAGATGACCTACTTTCTCGCTCCCATGCGAAAACTGCTTCAGGGGATTGTGGCCAACCCAAGTCGCGAGCGTGAGTGGACGACGGCCCCGCCCACCCTGCCTTCAAACGTTGTGGTTTGGACCAGGGAGGCCATCTGGCCCGAAGCCGATGACAACGTACGATCTCCCCATGGAAGCCCCTCCACGGATTTGGCATTCCTCCGTTCCACGCTGGACGTTAACACCGATCGGCGGAGGAACCCCTTGACCGACATGGTGTACCTGCTGATTCGTGCTGTCGAACTGAATCACGGAAGGCGGTATGAGGAGGCCAGAGGGCACCTCATCCAGGCGTTGCGGATCGCGCGGCGGGGAAGCTTTGTTCGATCGGTCCTTGACGCGGATCCCGCGGTCGTCGAACTGCTCCAGGACCACGACTCACTGGAGGACGTCGCTGATTATGCCGCGATGCTCCTGGCGGAAGCTGGGCGATATCCGCTCGCGCGGGCATTGGCCGAGCAGGATGGTAGGGAGCCATTGCACGTTGATTACTTCGACGACTCACTACGTATCAACCGCCAGAAGCTCGAAGCTCTTACCAATCGGGAGTACGACGTCCTGCTCGGATTGCAGCGACGTCTCTCCAACAAGGAGATCGCGGACGAACTCTCGATTTCCCACGTTACGGTCAAGAGCCATACCCGCAGCCTGTATACAAAACTCGATGTGAACAACCGTCGCCAGGCAATTTCGCGAGCGATCGCGCTTGGAATCATTTCTGACCGGAACTGAATTCCCGCGCGCCCACCCCGTTCTCCCCCATTTCCAACCATTGATACGGAATCCGTATAGAGCGTTTTACCCGCGTTCTTCCGGCGCGTCGATGTCCACGATCAATGGGCCGGGCGTCGATGGCCGTTCTTCGACTCCGAGAACGACCGATGCCGCGAAGTCCTTTCGCGTCGCGAGTTGCGGGCCCGCCAGCGGCTTGCCGCCCGGAAGCTGGCCGCGCCCAATGACGAGGTTCCCCGCGCCGGACTGGACCTGAAGGCCGCCTCTCGCGGCAATGAGCGTTCCCGGCTCACTAGACCCGGCAGCCTCCCCAGAGACGACCGTCGCGGCGTGGATCTGGAACGTCTCGCCAGAAGGAAGCGATGTCCAGGCGCGCGGCCACGGCCACATGGCGCGGACATGCCGTTCGATGTGTTCAGCGGGCATCGCCCAGTCGATCCAGCCGTCCGCTTTCACGAGCGGCCGGGTGAGGCTCGCGCCGGCTGGCTGCGGTGTGGCGGTGGACGAGCCGTCCAGCAGATTGCCGATCTGTTCCTCCATCAGGCGGGCCGCGAGGGTTGCCAGCCGTACCGTAAGGGATTCGGTGGTGTCTCCGGTGTGTATGTCGATTTCCAGGGACGCGTGAATCGGGCCGGTGTCCAGTCCCCGTTCCATGCGCATGAGCGTCACCCCGGTGACCGGGTCCCCGCGCAGAATGGCGGCGGAAATGGGCGCCGCGCCACGATACCGCGGCAATAGCGATGCGTGGAGATTGACACACCCGAGGGGTGGGAGTTCGAGGACCGACGTGCCAAGGATGATCCCGAACGCCGCGACCACGATCAGGTCGGGCCGTGCATCGACAATTGGTTGGCGGAGTTCGGCGGATCTGAGCGACGCGGTTTGGTAAACGGGCAGGTCCAGGCGTTCAGCGGTGACCTTCACCGGCGGCGCGACGAGTTTGCGGCCCCGGCCGGCCGCGCGATCCGGCTGGGTGACGACAAGAGCGATTTCAACGCCTGGCGTCCGCGCAAGCGTTTCAAGCGACGGGCAGGCGTAGTCTGGCGTGCCCATGAATACGATTCGCCTGGTCATTCGGTGATCTCTCCCCCGGGACGGCACTGTAAATCGTGGTGGGTGTTCGGCGACAATGGCAGGCGTTGAAGATGATTGCGCAAGGATTCCACAGAATGCGGATTGCCGGTTTGCTGCTGTTTCAGGTTGGGGGTGACGACTACGTGCCGGGGCCGGTGTCGCTCGACCAGCCGGTTGGTAGCTTGCCCATCGTCGATGATGCTCGTTGGAGCGCGGCCCTGACAAGTCATTCGTGGGCCGCGCTGGCGGTATGGATCGTGTTGCTGGTGGTGCTCCAGGCGGCGATGTGGCCGCTGGTCCGCCAGATATTCCATCGTTTTCCCGATCATGGGTGGGCGTTTGGTCGGCTCGTGACGCTGCTGGCGGCGGGATACCTAGTCTGGCTGGGGGCGAGCCTGGAGCTGATCTCGTTTCGCGCGGTGTGGTGCGCGGCGGCGCTCGTGGCCGCCGCCGCTGGCGCGTTCCTGGCTGGCCGATGGCTGCGATCCGGCCGGGATACCGAACCGCGCCAGCCGTGGTTTCGCGACGGCTACATCGTGGCGGCCGAGTGCGTGTTCTGGGCCGTGTTCGCGTTGTTTCTGCTGTACCGCTTCATCAACCCCGACTCGTACCACATTACCTCCGGCGGCGAAAAGCCGATGGAGTTCGCGCACATCAACGCAATCCTGCGGAGCGCGCACTTTCCGCCGTACGATCCGTGGTACTCCGATGGAACCCTGAACTACTACTACTACGGCATGTACCTGATGGCCTTCCTGATGAAGCTCACGGGTATTCCCAGCGAGATCGCGTTCAACCTTGCCCAGCCGATGGTGATCGCGATGCTGGCGACCGGCGCGTTCGGGCTGTCGATGGCGCTGGCGAAGTCGCTGACGAAATCGCGGGTCTACACCTTCGTGGGTGGCGCCGCGGGTCTCGTGCTGGTCAGTTTCTCCGGAAACATGGTCGCCGCGGCGAGATTCGTCTCGGGCCTGGGCGGCGAGATGATCACGTTCCGCGATTATGGCTACTGGTTCTGGGGACCGACCCGGATCGTGGCCTATACCATCAACGAGTTTCCCTACTTCACGGCCACATACGCCGACCTGCATGCCCACGTCGTGGCGCTGCCGATGACCGTGCTGGTGATCGCGCTATGTTTCGCGCTCGTGGGCAGCCCACGACAGATGCTGCTCGCGGTCTCTCGCCCGCGTGCTCAGGCGCGGGCAACGGCCCGGGTCGCGTTCACGCTCGGCCTGGCCGCGCTAGTGCTCGGCTCGCTATATGCGACCAATGCCTGGGATGTCCCAACCTACGCCGCGTTGACGGCGGTGAGCCTGCTGCTGGCGACACGCGAGCTGCGTAATCTTCCGATTCGGCTGGCCGTCACCATCGGGTTGACGCTTGGGGTTGGGGCGATCGCCTACCTGGTTGCCTTGCCGTTCGCTTCGAATTATGTCTCATTCTACGGGGAGATCGGAACGGGTGAGACGGTGAGCGCGCCGGTCGAGGTCCTGGGTCACTTCGGCATGTTCTTCGTAATCGTGCCGTTGGGTTTGCTGTACCTCAACTCCGGGCGGTGGCGCGGATCGACGTGGTTCGCGCAACCATGGCTCTATCTCGCGGCGGTATCGGCGGTGCTGTTGTATCGACTGTGGGCCGTTGACGAGGCCGATACGACCATCGCGTTCGCGGATGGGCTCCTGGTGCTGGTGGTGGCGGCGTGGCTGGCGCTGTCGGTAATCGCGGGTGGACGCCGCGAAATGGACTTCGGACTGCCGGGCTGGAGCGGGCCGGTGCTCGCGATCGCGATATGGATCGCGGTGATCGCCGCGCTGGTGGCCGACCGGTTCGCATCTGGGCTCTTCCTGGCGATCGGTGGAACAGCTACCGTGACGTTCCTGAGCCGGACTGGCGCTGGAACGCGATTCGTGGCGGGAATGCTGGCGGGGGCCATGTTCATCGGCGCGGGCATGGAAGTTGTGTACCTCATCGATGGACTGGATGGCAGTGTCTGGTACCGGATGAACACCGTCTTCAAGTTTTACAACCAGGCCTGGGTCCTGGCCGCGATCGGCTCGGGGGCGCTGGTCGCGATGATGGCTAAGGCCGCGTTCGCGGCAATGCCTGTCCGCGAGTCCAGCCCGGCCGCGGAGCCCGAGGCCGCGAGCGGAGCCTGTCCCGCGGTGGGCGGAGTCGACCCCGTGTTGCCTGGCGAGAGGGGGGCGCTGCCTCTGGAGTCGCTCGTCGATGTACCTGCCCAGCGACGCGAGCCTACCGATAGGGGCCTCCTGGCGCAACCGTGGGCACAGTTCGGCGTCATCGTGACGTGCCTGGCGGTAATGGCCTCGCTCGCCTACCCGCTCCTGGCGACGAAGGTGCGGCTCGACCAGCATTTCCCCCAGGAAGGCGCGAGCCAGACGCTGAACGCGCTCGACTGGATGAATTACGGGCTGGTGCCCGAGCGTGGCGGCGGCGGTGTCGTGTTCTCCTACGATGAGGATCGCGAGGTGATCGAGTGGTTCAATGCCGAGGTGGCGGGAACCCCGGTGATCGCCGAGGCAAGCATCGATCAGTACTGGTGCGCCGGTTCGCGAATTTCGATCCACACCGGTTTGCCGGTGGTGGTGGGGTGGCCCTGGCACGAGGTGCAACAGCGGGACTGGACGGACATCCACGAGCGGCAGGAGACGCTCCGCGCGCTCTACACGACCACCGATGTCGCCGAGAAACAGGCGATCCTGGACCGCTATCGCGTGGAGTACGTGATCGTGGGAGACCTGGAGTGGCACTATCCGACGAATGTGTGCGAGTCGACCGACAACACGGCCGGAGTCGAGACATTCCAGTCGATGGTGGGAACGTCGCTGGAAATCGCGTTCCAGGCCGGGGATACCGTGGTCTACCGGGTGATCCGGTAAGAACTACCCGGTTCGCGTTGCCGGGCAGGCCCCTGGAAGGCTATACTCGCCGCCGGTGGATCGGCACGAGACGCTGAATCCGGGGTGTGGCGCAGTTGGTAGCGCGCGGCGTTTGGGACGCTGAGGTCGGAGGTTCGAGTCCTCTCACCCCGACCAATGAATATGTGGCAAGACAAATGCCCGGGAGAGAAATCTCCCGGGCATTTTCCTGTGTCGTGATCTAGCGGCCAGCGATTAGCGGCTGTAGAACTCGACCACGAGGTGTTCGGCGCAGATGATCGGCACCTCTTCCCGCGGGGGAAGGTACTCGAGGCGGGCCGAGAAGTTGGCGTCGTCGACCGCCATGTACGGCGCGACCGGTCCGCTGCCCTTGAACTCGTTGAAGATCGGGCTCTTGCGGCTCTTGTCGCGGACGGAGATGACATCGCCGACCTTGAGGCGCTGCGACGGGATGGTCGCCTTCTTGCCATTGAGCAGGAAGTGGCCGTGGGTCACGTACTGCCGGGCGGCGTAGATGGTCGGGGCGAGACCGGCGCGGAGCACGAGGCAGTCCATGCGGGATTCGAGAATCTGCACGAGGTTGTCACCAGTGGAGCCCGGCATCCGGGTGGCCTGCTGGTAGGCCTTGCGCAACTGGGATTCGCTGATGTTGTACTGGAAGCGCATGCGCTGCTTTTCGAGTAACTGGACGCCGTAGTCCGACGGACGGCGACGGCGGCGCTGGCCGTGCTGTCCCGGAGGGAACGGCCGGTTCTTCATGTACTTCTGTGCCTTTGGCGTCAGGGCGACGCCGAGGGCACGCGACTTCTTCACCTTTGCTCCGGTGAAATTCACGTGATGGTGCTCCTACGTAGTGACGAGGCTCGTTCGATGCATTCCTTGCGATCCGGTGAGCTGAAAGGGCGCCTACGCCTTCCGGCCCGTGATCGCATCTCCTCCGATCTCCGCCTGAGACGGGTACCGGGATCAGGAACCACGGCCGCCGCGATTCGGGCGATCGTGGCCGGCTGGCAATTCCGTGCCGCCGACCGGGAACCATGTGCGCGAGTCCGAGGGACCGAATACCTGCCGCTGGTGCCAGCCGCACTGAGAGGTCTGGCGTGGGCCCAGCCCAGGGCACACAATCAGACCGGCGAACGATTACCGGCCCGATTGGGCAATTCTACGGTATTAGGGCCGATTCTCGCCAACACCGGGCCCCTCGCGCATATGTGGGACGTCCGTGAAGATCGGTTGGCGTGTCCGTACGACGCGCGGTATACTGGCTGCGCTCTCGCGGGAGTAACTCAGTTGGTAGAGTGTCTGCCTTCCAAGCAGAATGTCGCCGGTTCGAGTCCGGTCTCCCGCTCCGC
>CAZUPA010000087.1:3271-13091 GCA_964622205.1 uncultured Sphaerobacteraceae bacterium | reverse complement strand
CCTAGCCGAGCCGAGAGCGTAGCACGATCACCACCGCACTTCAACCAGGTGTGCCCCGCCATCGCCCGTGCCCCGGCGACCTCATGTACACTGCCATCCACACGGTCAGCGCGACCACCTCTCACGCAGCTACGCAAGGCCCGCGGCGGCCTCATCGCGAAAAGGCATCGCTTCATGGGCGCTTCTCAACAGGATAACTCCCAGACTCGCCGGGTGGTTGTCACCGGCGCCGGTGGCCTCTGCTCGGTTGGCAATTCGACCAGCGAGATCTGGGCCGCCATCGCGGCGGGCCAGTCTGGCATCGCGCCGATTACGCGGTTCGACGCGGAAGGCTTTGCAACCCGCTTCGCCGGCGAGGTGAAGGACTTCGACCCCGCCACCACCATCGGCCGCAAGGAAAGCCGCCGGATGGACCGCTATACCCAACTGTCGGTCGCGGCCGCCCGCGAGGCGGCCGGAATGTCCGGACTCGATGTCGCGGCGGAGGCAACCCGCGTCGGTGTGCTGGTGGGCACCGGCATGGGCGGAATGGAAACATTCGAGGCGGGCGCCGAAACCCTGCTCACCAGCGGTCCGAAGCGCATCTCGCCATTCTTCGTGCCAATGATGCTGCCAAACATGGCGAGCGGCACGATTGCGATCGACCTCGGCGCCCAGGGGCCGAACTTCGGCACCGTCTCCGCCTGCGCCAGTTCAGCCCACGCCCTTGGCGAGGCCACGCTGATGATCCGCAACGGAATCGCCGACGCGATGATTACCGGCGGCGGCGAAGCGGCCGTGACGCGGATGGGCATCGCGGGATTCAACGCCATGGGCGCGCTCTCCACCCGCAACGACGACCCCCAGGCCGCCAGCCGCCCCTTCGACCTCGACCGAGACGGGTTCGTCCTCGCCGAGGGCGCGGCCGTGCTCGTGCTCGAAGAGCGAGAGCACGCCATCGCCCGGGGAGCCACCATCCTCGCCGAGGTGATCGGCTACGGCACCACCGACGACGCCAACCACATGGTCCAGCCGGCCCCCGGCGGAGAAGGCGCGGCCCGCGCCATGAACCTGGCCCTGACCGACGCCGGGATCGACAGCGGCGAAGTCGACTACATCAACGCCCACGGCACCTCCACCCAGCTCAACGAGAAACTGGAGACCCAGGCCGTTCAGCGCGTGTTTGGCGAGCGGGCGGCAACGGTGCCGATCAGCTCCACAAAGTCGATGACCGGCCACCTGCTCGGCGCGGCTGGTTCGCTCGAGGCCCTGATCACCATTTGCGCGATGAAGAACGGATTTCTGCCACCAACCATTAACCAGCAGACACCCGATCCGGACTGCGCGCTCGACACGATCCCGAACGCGGGTCGCCCGGCGGAAATCAACGTCGCGATGTCGAACTCGATGGGTTTCGGAGGACATAACGTATCTCTCATCCTGGCGAGCGCCGGACGCGCGTCGTGACGGGAGGAGAGGGAAGTTCCAGCGAAACCGCATCACGGAAGCGAGTCGCGATCACCGGCTATGGCGCCATTTCCGCGCTGGGCGCCGGGGCGAATGCATTGCGTCACGGCATGGCCGCGAACGTCTCTGGCCTGAAGTCGATCGAACGGTTCGATACCACCGGCTACGACACCACATTCGCCGCCGAGATCACTGGCTTCGATCCGGCGACCGTACTGGATCGCAAACAGGCCCGGCGCATGGACCGGTTCACCCAGTTCGCCATGATCGCCGCCCGCGAAGCGGTGTCGATGTCGGGGCTGGATATCGCCGCGTGCCGCGAACGCGCTGGTGTCGTGGTCGGCAGCGCGTTCGGCGGGGTGGAGACCTTCAGCAATGCCGTCGAAACCCTGGTCAAGTCGGGGCCGAGGCGCATCTCCCCATTCGCGGTGCCAATGACGATCTCCAACATGGCTCCCGGCATGATCGCGATCGACCTCGGCTCGACTGGACCGGCGTTCGCCTATGCCTCGGCCTTCGCCAGCGCGGGCAACGCCATCGGCGAAGCGATGCGCATGATCCAGCAGGGCCGGGCCGATGCGATGATCGCCGGCGGGTCGGAGGCGCCCGTCACCGGCATCATGCTGGCAGGGTTTTCGGCCATGAAATCGCTCTCGGAAAACAACGCCGATCCGGCCGGGGCGGTGAAGCCGTTCGACCTACATCGTGACGGCTGCGCGCTCGGCGAAGGCTCGGCGATGCTGGTGCTGGAAGACTGGGATCACGCCCAGAAGCGTGGGGCGACGATTGTCGCGGAGTTGTCGGGATACGGTTCGACCGCCGATGCCTACCACGACGTGCGGATCGCACCCGAGGGGGAGGGCCTGAGCCGCGCGATGCGGCTGGCGCTTGACGAGTCCGGCCTGCATCCAGGCGAGATCGGATACCTCAATGCCCACGGCACCGGCACCACGATGAACGACGCCTACGAAACCACCTCGATCAAGCATGTGTTCGGCGAGGCCGCCAGGTCGCTGCCGATCAGCTCCACCAAGTCGCGCACCGGTCATCTGCTTGGCGCGGCGGGCGCGCTGGAAGCGGTCATCGCGATCCAGGCGATGGAGGACAGCCTGCTGCCAACTACGCTCAACCTCTCGATCCCCGACCCGGAGTGCGACCTCGACTATATCCCTCACTCATCGCGCAAGGCGGCGGTGAATGCCGTGATGTCGAACTCGATGGGTTTCGGCGGGCACAACGTCAGCCTGATCTTCACCAGACCATGACCGGCGGGCGAAGCGTTCGCTACATCTGTGCCGAGCGCATCGCCCGGAAGGCAAAGACCGCGGCGGCCACGCTGGAGAAACCCGCGAGATACACCCCCCAGGCCGCGCGGTACTCCTCGCGGCCACTGGCGTCGGCGATGGCATGGCCACTGAGGTACATCGCCGTCACGGCCACGGTGACGATGCCCAACACGCTCGCCACCAGCGCGGTCAGGGCCTCGATATCACCGTGGCCGGGTCCGCGCCGCCAGGCAACGAACATCGCGCCCATCGCCACGAGCGAACAGGGGATCAGGAAGATGGCATCGGTCTCGTAGCCCGGCACGTATTCGACTGTCAGGCGCAACGAGATATACCGGATCCACGGCCCGAACACGGATGCCAGCGCCAGCAGGCTCGCGACGAACGCCCCAACCAGATCAATGGCCCTGATCCGCGTCGTCTCAACCGTTGAGTGGCGAAGCGAATGCAGGTAGCTGTCAAACGCCCGCGTATCACCCTCTTCGCTGCCCAGTCGGGCGGAAGCAGAGGTACACCCCTCGTCCGCGGCGTCTCTATTCCTGGCCGATTCCGGCACTCCAGGGACCCTCTCGTGAAATCGCATCGCCACGGCGGAGCGCATCGTCCCCGCGCCGGTGCAATTCTACGCGCGCGACACGCGGAAAGCTCCCATCACACGGAAACGCCCGGCGTGACTTCCACGTCCGGGCGTTGGCCAATTCCGCAATAGCGGGTTCCAGCTAGTCGAGATATCCCTGCAGGCGGGTGCTGGTACCGGGGTGGCGCAGCTTGCGGAGCGCCTTTGCCTCGATCTGGCGAATCCGCTCGCGGGTGATCCCGAAATCGCGGCCGACTTCCTCAAGCGTGCGGAACCGACCATCGTCGAGACCGTAGCGCAGCACGATGATCTTGCGCTCGCGATCGGAAAGCTTGTCCAGCGCGTCCACGATCTGCGCCTTCAGCAACTGCTGGGCCGCCAGTTCGATCGGGGCGGGCATGGTGTCGTCTTCGATGAAGTCGCCCAGGAACGCATCGCCCTCGGCGCCGACTGGCGCTTCCAGCGAGACTGGATGGCGGGCCACGTCGAGCACCTGACGAACCTTGTCATCGGAAACCGCCATCGCGCGGGCGATCTCGACCTGCGTCGGTTCGCGCTCGAGGATTTGCTGCAACCGGTGCGAGGTCTTCTTCACGCGGTTTATGGTCTCGCCAACATGAACCGGCAGCCGGATGGTGCGGCTCTGGTCGGAAATCGCGCGGGTGATTGCCTGGCGAATCCACCAGGTCGCGTAGGTGCTGAACTTGAAGCCGCGATGGTAGTCGAACTTGTCGGTGGCCTTCATCAGGCCGATGTTGCCTTCCTGGATCAGGTCCAGGAACGAGAGGCCGCGGCCGCCATACTTCTTGGCCACCGACACCACCAGCCGGAGGTTGGCCTGGATCAGGTGGGCCCGGGCGTCGAGCCCGTCCTGCACGTCGGCCTCCAGCGACCACTTGTCCTCGGGGCTTGTGGCCAGCTCGGCCAGGCGAACTTCGGCGGCCTTGCCACGCTCCATCCGGGTTGCCAACCAGACCTCTTCCTGCATGGTAAGCAGGTCGGTCTCCCCGATTTCGTGGAGGTACATGCGCACGGAATCGCCGACGCCGGACACGAACGGGTCGTCGGCGGGAGCGGGAACCGCCGAATCGGCGCGGGCCCGGGACCCGCGTGCCGGCGGCGGCGGCACGGGTGGAGCAATGGGCTTCTGGTCAAGCACCTCGATCCCCTGCGCCACGAGCGCGGAATACAGATCTTCCAGCGAATCCATCTGTTCCTCGGCGTTCGGGAACATGTCGATGATCTCGTCGGAGAGCAGGTACCCCTGGTCCTTCCCCTTTTCGAGCAGACTTGCGATCATTGATTCGACTCCACCTTGCGGGCATGCCGCGCACCCCAGCCGGGCGCGTTGCACTTAAGGAAAGATCGCGTAACCGACTTGTCAGGCTCCAGCGCCTGCAGGTTTAGCGGAATCACATCAATGGGAACACCGCTTCGACTCACTGTTTTTGGCTAAACAAATGCCCAACGCGGTACGCGTCGGGCGGCGCGGGCTCTGTTTTCTCGAATTGGGCAACAGTGACCGCGCATGTTGGCCTCGTTCGTCAGTGAGCGTCCATTACTTGCGATCAGTGTATCCCGATGCAAAGCTGGTTTCAAGCGAATGTATACAATCATCATGTTATCGTGATTCCGGGATCGACGAGACGCGATGCTATACTTTTGTCGACAATCCATCAGTCATCACGCCTTTTCTCCAGGAGCACCTTGCGGCATGTCCGGACATTCCAAGTGGTCAACAATCAAGCGCAAAAAGGGCGCCGCCGATGCCAAGCGCGGCCAGCTCTTCACCAAGCTCGCCCGCGAAATCACCGTGGCGGCTCGAACCGGCCTGCCTGACCCAGACGCCAATCCCCGCCTTCGGATCGCCGTTCAAAAGGCGCGCGCCGAGAGCATGCCGAAAGACAACATCGACCGCGCCATCCAGCGCGCCGTCGGCGGCGGGTCGGCCGACCAGTACGAAGAGCTGTACTACGAAGGCTATGGACCAGGCGGCACCGCCATCATGATCCTCACCATGACGGACAACCGCAACCGCACCGTCGGTGAGCTTCGCGCAACGCTCGTGCGGTCGGGCGGCACCCTCGGCGAGAACGGCAGCGTGAGCTGGATGTTCGACCAGACCGGAGTAATCGCGGTCCCTGTCGGCGGCCACGACGAGGACGAACTCGCCATGGCCGCGATCGAGGCTGGGGCATCGGACTTCCTCGTGGAAGACGGCATGGCCGAGATTTATACCGAGCCTTCCGACCTCCACAAGGTGCTCGAAGCGCTCAACGCCGCCGGCTACGAGTCCGAAAACGCCGAACTGGTGATGAAGCCCCAGACTCCAATGCAGCCCGATGTGGACCAAGCGGTCAAGGCCATCCGCCTGCTCGAAAAGCTGGAAGACCTCGACGACGTCCAGAACGTCTATTCCAACCTCGATATCTCCGACGAGGTGATGGCCCAGGTCTAGGCCAGCACCCGGATGTTCCCGCCTCCCAGGCGAGGCGCCCCTGAACCTCGGGATCGGAGACGCAACATGTCCAGCAAGCGACCAGTCACCCTGGGAATCGACCCTGGGACCGCGATCCTTGGCTTCGGGGTTATCGATGGCGATACCGATCCGCGCCTGATCGACGTGGGCGTGGTCGAAACCGAATCGACCACGCCGATGCCAGAACGGCTCGTCCATCTCCATGCCGAAACAGCCCGGCTGATCGAGACGTACCGGCCCGATGTCCTCGCCATCGAGCAACTCTTCTTCGCCCGCAACGTCACCACCGCCATCGCGGTGGGACAGGCGCGCGGGGTGGTGTTGCTGGCCGCGGCCCAGGCCGGCGTCGACGTGGCCGAGTACAGCCCGTCCGAGGTGAAGTTCGCCATTTCTGGCTACGGCAAGGCCGAGAAGCGCCAGATGCAGGAGATGGTCCGCATCATCCTCAATCTCGAATTCGCTCCCCAGCCCGACGATGCCGCCGACGCCCTGGCCATCGCCATTTGCCACGCTCAAACCGCCCCATTCAAGGAGCGGGTTGCCCAGCAGAGCCAGGGACCGTGGGAGTGACCGTGGCGACCCGTACCCGCCTCGACCAATACCTCGTCGAATCCGGCCTGACCGAAACTCGCTCCCGCGCCAAGGCGCTTATCATGGCCGGCGACGTGCTGGTCAACGGCCAGCGGGAGACCCGCGCCGGGCATCCGGTCACCGCGAAGGATGAGGTCACCCTTCGCCAGAAGCCACGCTTTGTCAGCCGGGGCGGCGAAAAGCTCGACCACGCGCTCAAAGCGTTCGGCATCGACGTGACCGGCATGGCCGCCGCCGATCTTGGCGCGAGCACCGGCGGGTTCACCGATTGCCTCCTGCAGCGCGACGCGAGCCGGGTCTATGCGGTCGATGTTGGGCACGGGCAATTGGACCTGAAGGTGCGCAACGATCCACGGGTGGTGACGATCGAGAAAACCAATGCCCGTTTCCTTGAAACGCTGGACGAACCCGTCGACATCGTCGTGATCGACGTCTCGTTCATCTCGTTGGCCCTGATCTTTCCGGTTGTGGCCCGCCTGCTGAAACCAAACGGTCTCTGCGTTCCCCTCATCAAGCCCCAGTTCGAAGCCGGGCGCGACGAAATTGGCAAGGGAGGCGTGGTCCGCGACCCCGTCATCCACCGGCTCGTGCTCGAACGAACCCTTACCCATGCCGCGGAGAACGGCCTCGCCGTCACCGGCCTGGTGACATCGCCTCTCCAGGGTCCCGCCGGGAACATCGAGTTCCTGGCCCATCTCACGCTGGGCGGCGCCAGCGAAGACATTCCTCAACTGGTCGACGCCGCCATGGCCGAGGCCGCGACCATCGGTGGGAGTACATGACACACGATCCGTTCAGCCAGCTTCGTGACGCGCTCGATGGGACTGGCGGCGAAGCCGAGAACGGCCAGTTGCGGCTGGACCCGCTTCGCGCCACCCGCACCGGCATCCCTGAAGTCGTCCTCGCCGGGCACAAGACCCTCGACGAGATCGCCCTTTCGCTCATGCGACTGGCCGATGCGCGGGGGCGTTCCCTCGCGTCCCGTCTCCGCCCGGACCAGGCGGCCAAACTCCCGGCCCGCATCCCATCCGGCTACACCCTCGACATCGACTCGATCGCCGCGACAGCCGTCGCGATTGCTCCGGGGCACGATGAGCCGCCTTCCACCGGGGGCCGGATCGCCGTGATCGCGGCCGGCGCCTCCGATCGTCCGGTCGCGCTGGAAGCATCGATCATGGCGCGCGAAATGGGGTGTGAAACCCGGATCGTTGGCGATGTCGGCGTGGCGGGCCTCCACCGGCTGATCGATCCCCTCCGCGAGGTCATGGAGTGGAACCCGCACGCGATCGTTGTCGCGGCGGGTATGGATGGCGCCCTGCCGTCCGTCATCGCCGGGCTGGTTCCCGTCCCGGTGATTGGCCTGCCGGTCAGCGTCGGCTATGGGTATGGCGGTGACGGCGTCGCCGCCCTGATGAGCATGCTTCAGTCCTGCGCGCCTGGCCTGGCCGTGGTGAACATCGACAACGGGATTGGGGCCGGTTCGATGGCCGCCCTGATCGCGAACCAGGCGGTCGCGCAATAACTCCGACCATTGTCGTCGGCTATCGGCTATTCTGCACGTAGCGACACCTGCCCTGTATCCGGAAGGAACCACGATCACGATGGAAACCAACAACGGCACGACCACGCCCTGCTTCGTACCAGCCGCGGCGCTGGACGCCATCGACCGCCAGGCCGAAATCACCAGAGGAACCTACATCGCGCCCGGCTACGCGCTGGCGATCTCGAACGCCGAGGGCGATCAGGTCATCCGCAATTACGGATTTGCCGACTTCGAGGCAGAGGCGCCGGTAACGGATGACTCCGTGTTCGAGATCGGCTCGATCGGCAAGTCGTTCACCGCCATCGTGCTGATGCAACTCGCCGCCGAGGGCAAGGTCGATCTGCGCGCCCCGTTGACGGACTACCTGCCGTGGTTCGAGATCCAGTCCAAGTATCCACCCATCACGCTCCACCACCTCCTCACGCATACGGCCGGCATCACCGGTGGCCACGACCAGCTTCCTGGCGCCGCCTACGAGGTGTGGGCACTGCGCCGGGCGAGGACCTTTGCCGCGCCCGGCGAGCAGTGGGCGTATTCGAACGTGGGATACAAGGCGCTCGGCGTCGTGCTCGAGACCTTGCTGGAGCGTCCGTACGCCGGCATCGTCGAGGAGCGCATCCTGAAGCCGCTCGGGATGAAGAACTCGTACGGCGCGATCACGTCGTCGATGCGGCCCAGCATGGCCCGCGGGTACGCCCCGCTGTACGACGACCGTCCTTGGCAACCGCATCACGGCATCGTACACGCGACCTGGCTGGAAACCGACACCGGAGACGGCTGCCTCGCGACGAGCGCGTCCGACCTGGCGCTCTACGCCGGAATGCTGCTCGACGCGGCGAACGGCAAGTCCACTCCCGTGCTGACACCCGGGCAACTCGCCACCATCCGCGACCCGCATTCAGGTGAAACTCCGCTCCCGGCCTACGGATACGGGCTGGAAACGTACGAGAACGAGGGTGGATTCGATCGATTCGGCCATGCCGGCGGCATGGTCGGCTATCACTCGCAGATGACAATCGATGTCACCAACGGCCTGACGGTGATCGTGTACGCCAACGGACAGGGAGGCACGACCGATCTGGCCGATTACGCCCTCGCGGCGGTGATCGCGGCGCGTAACGGTGAACCGATCCCCGAGCCAGCTCCCATTTGCGATCCCTCGGCGATCGACGCTCCGGACAGCTACGCCGGTGTCTGGCGGAGCGGAGGCACAATACTGGAAGTCGTCGCTGGCGAGTCTTCGCTTACGCTGGTGTCGGACGGCAAGCGAATTCCGCTCCAGCAGCCCATTTCACGGCGACGTTCGGACTCGTTCCTCGTCAACGATCCTGCCTGGGATACGTTCGCGCTCGAATTCGTCCGCGAACCGGCTCCGGATGACGACACGCCCGCCACCGATCAACCCGTGATCGGTCTGCATCACGGTCCGGTCACCTTCCATCGCGATGGCGAGAATCCAGCCGAGGCGCCCGCGAACCCAGCCGGGTGGGATGCATTCGTGGGGCACTACCGGTCGTACAATCCGTGGAGTTCCAACTTCCGGATCGTGATTCGCGACGGCAAGCTGAACCTGCTGTCCTCGTATGGTGGGGCCATCGAACTGATTCCGGACGGCAACGGTTTCCGCTACGGATACAGGGGGAAGACCGGCTCAGAATACGTTGAGTTCGACGCGGTCGTGAATGGCCAGGCGCAACTTGCCCGCTCCGACGTAGGCGAGGAATTCGCCCGTCATTTCGTGCCGTAGGAATACGACAGGGATCACAGTCGGCCACGGTCAGGCCACACCCAGGTCAGGATGGGCACGTCCGGGACCGCCGCTGCCTGGCGGAGATGAAATCTGCCGCTACCAGGAATGCATCGTTTTCATTCGGATTCCGTAAGAGTACGCCAGACCC
>CAZUPA010000087.1:1723-3171 GCA_964622205.1 uncultured Sphaerobacteraceae bacterium | reverse complement strand
CCGCTACCAGGAATGCATCGTTTTCATTCGGATTCCGTAAGAGTACGCCAGACCCGGCATCATCACCGGCCGCGCTCGTGTTCGAGCAGCGCCAGCAGCAATTGCGACCCTCGCTGGGGCGTGATCGCCCGCGCCATGATCTCGTCCACCATCATCGTGAACAGACCGGTGCCGGACGGGTCGGACATCCGCTTCATCAGGTCGTGTTGCACGCGAGCCGCCAGTTGCGTCGCGGCGATGCGCCGGAGCCGGGCCTCGCGTTCGCCGGACTCGTGGAGCCATGCCTTGTGGAGTTCGATCTCGGTCACGAGATCGTCCACGCCCTCGGCCGCGATCGCGCTCGTCTTCACCACCGGCGCTTTCCAGCCCTCGGGCGCCTCGCCGCTGAAGGTCAGCGTCTGCAATCGCCGCAAGTCGCGGGCCAACTCGTTCGCCTCCGGCCGGTCCGCCTTGGTCACGACCATGATGTCGCCAATCTCGACCGCCCCGGCCTTCAGCGTTTGGATGCTGTCGCCCATTCCCGGCGCCTGCACCAGCAGCGTTGTCAGGGCCAGTTCGGCGATCGCCACCTCGTCCTGACCCGTGCCGACGGTCTCGATAATGACCGGATCGAACCCGGCGGCGTCGAACACCGTCGCCGCCGCCAGCGTGTTCTGGGCCAACCCGCCGCCGTACCGCCGCGACGCCATGCTGCGCACGAACACATCCGGATCGGCATGCCATTCCAGCATCCGGATCCTGTCACCCAGCGTGGCCCCACCGGTGATCGGGCTGGACGGGTCGATCGCGATCACCGCGACCCGGTTTCCCCTGGCCCGGTAGCTCCTGATCAACTCGTTCACGAGCGTCGACTTGCCGCCGCCTGGCGGGCCGGTCACGCCAATCAGGTGGGCCTTGCCGGAGTGGGGGAGGAGGTTCTCCAGCGCCTCGCGGCCGATGTCGTCGTCGTTCTCCACCCGCGTCAGCAGGCGGGCGATCGCTTGCGGCTCGCCGTCGAGCACCCGCGCGGAAAGACTTGTCTTCCTGGGTTGGTCCGGCATGGCTCAGGCCGTATCCTCGCGCACCGGCGCGTTGTCACGAATGAAGTCGATCGCGGTATGGAGGGGGGTGCCAGGGCCGAACACTGCCGCGATCCCCATCTCCAGCACTCGTGGCACGTCGTCGTCGGGAATCGTGCCTCCCGCCACCACCAGCGCATCGTCGCGGCCGACCGCGCGCAATTGCTCCATGATCGCCGGGAACAGCGACATGTGGGCGCCGGATAGGATGGACAGTCCAACGACGTCGACATCTTCCTGCAGCGCGGCGTTGGCGATCATCTCCGGGGTCTGGAACAATCCCGTGTAGATCACCTCGAACCCGGCGTCGCGGAACGCCCGCGCCAGCACCTTCGCGCCCCGGTCATGCCCATCGAGCCCTGGCTTGGCGACCAGCACCCGTATCGACCG
>CAZUPA010000087.1:0-1623 GCA_964622205.1 uncultured Sphaerobacteraceae bacterium | reverse complement strand
AGCTTCATCGCGGCGTCGATATCGTCGACGCTCGCGATCCCTTCATCCAGGCAGAAGATCGCCTCGTTGACCATCGGGATCAGGAGGCGGTTCGTCAGGAACCCGGGTGAATCCGAGACTTCCACCGGGCTCTTGCCCATCCTGCGGACCACATCGACCACGGTCGCGGCCGTCTCGTCCGACGTCTGCAATCCCCGGATGACCTCGACCAGCGCCAGCACGGGGACCGGGTTGAAGAAATGCATGCCCACCATCCGGCTCGGGTCCGGCACGGTCGAGCCCAGCCCCGAGATCGGAATCGACGACGTGTTGCTGGCGAGGATGGTGTCCGGACCCGTCACGCTGGCGATCTCGCGAAACACCTCCGCCTTAACATCGAACGACTCGGTGACCGCCTCGATCACCAGGTCGCAGCCGGAGAGGCGCCTAAGGCTGGTTGAACCTTCGATCCGGCTCAGGACGGCCTCACGGCCAGCTTCGTCCAGCTTGCCTTTCGCCACCAACCTGTCGAGGCCGCTGGCGATGGCGTTGAGGCCGCGATCCAGCCACTCCCCGGCCAGGTCGACCAGCACGACATCGAATCCGGCCTGGGCCGCCACCTGGGCGATGCCGCCGCCCATCGTCCCGGCGCCGATCACACCTATCGTCGATACGTCACTCACAAATACTGTCCAATCAGTTGGTGCCGTCGTTCGTCTCTTTATTGGGAGGCGGTGATCGCGACCTTGGCAGCCAGCGGCTGGTTCGCCGGGTCGTTGGCGAAGTTCATCGCCTCGATCACGCCCTTGTCCAGCCACAACCGCGCCACCCCGGCGGCCGTTTCGATCACCTTCGGCAGATCAGCTTCCTCTTCCTGGGAGAATCGCGAGAGCACGTGAGAAATCGTCGCACTCCGTCCGCGCCCGATCCCGACCCGCAACCGGGGAATGTCCTGCGTGCCGAGCAGCGAAATGATCGACTTCATGCCGTTGTGCCCACCGGCGCTGCCTCGTGCCCGCAGCCGGATCTCGCCAAACGGAATGTCGAGGTCGTCCAGCACGATCAGCACCTGGTCCAGTGGCGTTTTGTACCACTGCGCCGCCTCGCGCACCGTGATGCCGCTGTCGTTCATGTAGGTCTGGGGCTGGATCAGCACCAGCCGCCCATCGCCGATCCTGACTTCGGAAACCTCGCCCCGGAAGCGCTTGCGAGATTCGGGCGCGCCCAGTTGCCGGGCAAGCTCGTCCACCACGAAGAACCCCGCGTTGTGGCGGGTGTTGGCGTACTTCTGGCCGGGATTGCCCAGGCCCACGATGAGCCGGGTGTTGCTGGCTGCCGCCATATCGGGAGTGTCCTCGAGGTCATCTTCAGGAGCGGATTCGCCACGGGCGAACAACGATTTCAGGAAGCGCATGAGTGCCGGGCCGCCGTTCGACCGGATGCGCGGGCGCCACGTTTTCCCGCCCGACCGGCCAGTGTCGCCCTCCAACGCGGGGCGGGTAGCCGTATACTGCAGGGAACATTGTGCCACGGTGGCCGGGCCAATCGCCGTCGCCGCCAGTTTCGGGCAGCCGCCCGCCACCGCTCGCGAAGGATTCCAGGTAGCGCCACATGAACATCATGGGAATCGGTACGCAGGAAATG
>CAZUPA010000086.1:0-13340 GCA_964622205.1 uncultured Sphaerobacteraceae bacterium | reverse complement strand
TCGATGAGGAGCCAGATGCCGACGAACGGGATGAGCCCGATGAGCATGAACCAGCCGGAGCGGCCACGGTCGTGGAGGCGCTTCACCGTGGTGGCGAGGCCCGCGAATGTTGTGAAGGCGTAGAGCGCGATGCCAAGCAGGGCGAAGACGATGGCGACCCCGCCGCCCTGGCCAGCAATGGCAAAGGCGGTATAGGCGACGATGTTCACCCCGGCCAGCGCGAGCGAGCGCAACCAGTAGGTCTGGCGGCCAATTCGGCCGTCGAAGCCGCACAGGTCCGCGAGCCGTTCCTTGAAGCTTTCGGGTTGCGATGGATAGGCGTATTGAGCGGTCATGGGTGTGTGTCCTTTGCCGAATCATGGGTCAAACAGGTCTGGAGGGCGCGACCAGCCATGGATCCGCTGCCTGGGCATGGATCGGGATTGTTCTGTGTGGGCCAGGCTGGCCAAACCGCGCGCGCGTGTACCGGCCTGTGGTCTGCCCTCGTATCGAGGTATTCCAGATACAAAACGCTGGGTGACGCGAAATGGTTGCACGCCGGTGGAGGGGGGCGTTTGGGTGTGCGACACTCCCGCGAATGAACGGTCAGCCAGAAGCCAGACGAACGATCCTGACCAACCGCCGCGTGGGCCTGCTGGTGGCCGCGGCGATCGTGCTTGGACTGTGCGCGTTCTTCGTGGCCGATAACTTCGTTCTGGTGGAGGTGCGGATCTTCACCTTCGAGTTGCAGGTGCGGCTGGCGTGGGCGCTGGTGACCGCGTTCTGGCTGGGAGCGGTGTCCGGCGTGGCCGGAGCATACCTATGGTGGAGACGGCGCCGGTAGATCGCGCTCGGTGCGTTGCTGGCCGCCGAGCAGGTTGAGGATGGCGAGGTTGTCGCTGGTGATGCCGTCGACGCCGAGGGCCATCAGCTCGTTGACCCTGTTCATGTCGTTGACGGTCCAGGCGAAGACCAGGAGCCCTTCGTGCTGGAGCCAGACCGCGATGTCCTGGTCGAGCAGCGTGTGGCGGACGGTGATGCCGTCAATGACGGCGAGAAGAGAGTCGTTCTGGAGGAGTTCCTCGATGGTTGCCCGGTCCGCGACGCTCTTGAGGAGAATGGCGCTGGGAGCGCGGACGCGGAGCGCCCGGAGAATCCAGTTCTCCCGGCTGGCGACGACGACGGCGCGGCCTTCGGGGCGGGAATTGATGAACTCGACCACGAGACTGACAAATTTCGGGGACGTTTCCTTGAGGTCCAGCTTGATGGCATCGGCCTGGTAGGCGGCGGTCCAAACGTGTTCGAGGCTTGGGCCGCGGAACCAGCGCTGGCCAACGATGGGAAGCGGGCGCGTATGGGCCGCGCGGAGAACCCCGTCGACTTCCACGACATCGACCTCGATCAGGTCCGCTCCATAGACCAGGGCTTCGAGGGTGGCATCGGTGCGGGCCCCGGAGTTGTGCGCGACGCCGAAGACGAGCCCATACGATTCGTCGGAGTACATCCGGTCTTCCGGATCGAAGGCGGCGTAGAACTGGTTGGGACGCAGGCCGATGGTGACTTCTTCCCCGCCTTCGGGATCGAAGATGAAGAGGCCGATCAAGTAGAGCGACCCGGAGATGACCGCGACCGCGATGAGCGTGATCGTGACGCGGATGCCGGTGGCGACGCGAGCCGGCCAACGGCGAGGAGGCGGCGACTGGTGGGCGGGCGCCTGTGCGGCTGACTCGATGTTTGCTGCGATGTGCTCGGTTGTCGACATATGGGTCCCATGGAGTTTCGCGGCCGGGGTTTGGGTGGAGGTCAGGCAATCTCCAGCGAGACGGCGTTGTGCAGGAGTTGCAGGGCGCGATGGGTGGCGGCGTCGATGATTTCCTTGCGGCTGCCGGGGAAGACGTGTTCTTCGACGAGGGTTTCGCTGGGGTCGGCGATGGCGATGTACACCAGGCCGACGGGTTTGCGGGCGGTGCCGCCGCCTGGCCCGGCGATGCCAGTGGTGGCGACGGCGATGTCGGACCTGAGGGCGGCGCGGGCACCCTCGGCCATGGCCCGTGCGCAAGGCTCGCTGACCGCGCCGGGGTTTTCGAGGATGTCGAGCGGCACGCCGAGCACGTTGTGCTTCACATCGTTGGCGTAGGAGACGATGCCGCCCAGGAAGTAGTCCGAGCTGCCGGGATTCAGCGTGATCTGGTGAGCGATGTTGCCGCCGGTGCAGGATTCCGCCGCGGCCACCGTGATCTCGCGGGCGATGGCGAGGTCCTGGAGGGACTGCGCGAGGTTGGAGAGCGGTCCGGACATGAGTATCCTCTGGTGGAGTTGAGACGCGGCGGTTGTTTCGACCGATGGTACCCGATCCCCGCGCTGGAGAACGTTCGATGCAATCACCGCGACCCACGGAGACGCAGGGGAATCATGACCTGTTCGACGCATTCCGGGAACCAGGATGCCCCATTTGCACGCTGACCCGCCGGGCGGTGTCGCACTACATGCGGTCGACGAACTACGAACCGGTCAGCGACCCGGACATCCGCAAGCTGTTCGTGGCTTCGCAGGGGTTCTGCAACCCGCATGCGCACCAGTGGCTGGAGGAGGCGTTCGTACTGGGAACGGCGCAAATCTACCGGGATGTGCTGCGGGCGACCTTCGACGACCTGAAGGGGCAGTCGTTCCGGGGAAGGCCGCTCGGAAAGCGGATTGGGGCCGCGCTGGGGCGGTCGGGCAACGCGGAAGGCGGCCTGGCGGGTCCGAGCGGTTCGTGCCCGGCGTGCGATGTGCTGGAGGAGACGGAGACCCGGTCGAGGAAGACACTGCTGGCGGGACTGCGGGACGAGGGGTTCCGGCATGCGTTCGCGGAATCGGACGGGCTGTGCATTCCGCACCTGCGGGTGGCGTTGCTGGATGCGCCGGACGAGCAGGTCTTCGAAGCGCTGAAGGCCAGGGCGATGCGGACCCGGGAAACGCTGTTGGCGCATCTCGACGAGACGGTTCGGAAGCACGACTACCGTTACCGGCACGAGCCAGCCGGGGACGAGCGGGGATCACCGCAACGGGCAGTGGATCACGTCTCGTCGGCGCCGGGGGTGACGCGACGGGTATCGCGCTGAGCGCGTTCGAAGGAATCGGTGGGCATGACCATGACGTATTCGTCGCCGCTGTCGAGCGGGTTGTCTTCGTCGACGATGGAGACCGTCTTCAGCCAGCGGAAGCCGGTTTGTTCGTAGACGTGGATCGCGCGGTGGTTGGCGGGTTCGGGGGCGATGACCGCAAGCGTGGCCCCGAACTCCCCGAAGACGATTTCCGCGAGAAATGCCCGGAGCATGGGGGCTCCCCAGCCCTTGCCGCGCAGGGAGGACTCTCCAATGTAGAGATCGGTGGCGACGGAACCGGTTGGCAGGTCGATTTGCCGGGCGTAGTCTGGATGATCGTCGATGCGATAGGCCTGGATGAAACCAGCGTCGCGGCCCTCGATGACGATGATGAAGGCCCGGGTTGGTTCGAATCCGTCGATGATCGGCTGGTACTTGCCGATGATGGCTTCGAGGCTGAGGTCGGCTTCGCGCCACCAGGCCGCGACCTCTGGGTCGGCCAGCCACGCCTGGATAAGAGGGAGGTCGTGGCTGGCGAGCGGCCGGAACACAACTGGCGGAGTCGAGGTCATGCCCCGGCGAGCCAGGATTGGACGTAGCCGGGGAGGGTGGACCAATCGCCCTGGTAGATCCAGGCGCCGCCAGCGGTGTAGTCCGACCAGAGCTGGCTCTCGATATTGGTGAAGGCGAGGCTCTCGCTGGTGAGTTGAGGGAGGAGCAAGAGTAGTTCGGCCTGGATGGTTGGATCGATATCATAGCGAACGACGCCACCGGAGAGCGTCTCGATCAGCTCGGGAACGCGGGTGAGCATGGCCGGGTCCTGGAGCTTGGCGAGAATGCCTTCGAGGACGAGGTGCTGGCGATGGACGCGCGCATCGTCGCTGTCCGCCTTGCGGGTGCGGCAGAAGCGGATGGCTTCGTCTCCAGTGAGGCTGACTTCCCCGGCCGGGAACTGGGCGAAAGTGCCGTCGTTGACAGCGGTGGGGTTGTTGACCGTGACGCCACCGACCGCGTCGACGATTTGCGGGAAGACCTGCATGTCGGTTTGGGCGACGCCGTCGAATTGCAGACCGAACATGTGGGTGATGGTGTCCA
This sequence comes from uncultured Sphaerobacteraceae bacterium, assembly GCA_964622205.1. Classification (GTDB taxonomy): domain Bacteria; phylum Chloroflexota; class Chloroflexia; order Thermomicrobiales; family UBA6265; genus JACCYX01. Next base: position 9,180 of record CAZUPA010000086.1, on the reverse strand, counting down.
TGGTGGATTGGGCGGCGACCCGCCAGTCTCGATCGGGGCTGGCGGCGATGGCGGTGGCGTAGGCGGCGTTGATCTTGGCCCAGCCGATGCCGGGAATCTCCACGTAGAGGTCGCGGGGGATGGCGAGGGTGCGGACGGTCTTGGCGTTGGTGTCGACCCGGGCGACCTTGATGACATCCGAGAGTTCGGGATCGTCTGGCGTGCGGAAGTCGGTGCCGATGACGCAGAAGGTGAAGACGCCGGATCCCTGGGCCATCGCTGGGCGCATGCCCAACAGTCCAAGGGTGGCGGCGGCTCCGAATCCGAGTGTTGTGCGGCGGGTGAAGGCGGGTTGGTTTGCCACGTTCTGGCTCTCCTTTCGCCCGGCTGGGGCGCGAACCCGACTACCTTACACCGCGATGGCAAGCGAGACGCCCAGGGGTGTAGCCCGGAGGGAGGCTACATCCCTGGGCGGGGGAGGTGATCTACACCAGGCGGGCGGTGCGCGGCTGGACCGGCTTGTGGCCCGCGAGGCGGTTGCCGAGCGCGATCATCATGGCGCCGATGTGCTGGCGGAAGGGGCCGGCCCCGGAGCGGCCGAGGGCCCGGGCGTTCTGGTCGGCGAGGCGTTGCTCCTCGCGGCGAGTGGCTTTGTGGTGGAGGTCGATACCGGCGAGGCCGTGGGCGTGGAAGCTGTCCGACATCGAGGTCGGCTGGTTGCGATTCATGGTGGTCCTCCGGGCGGTGATCGCTGGCGGAGCGAGGTCCGCTCCAGTGATGCCATCATGCCGGAGGACGCGGCGGGGCACATCGTAGGAGATTCGTATTTGGAGCGCGGGTGTTGGCCGGGACTACGTACGCATGGTTACGTATGCCGGCCAGTGGGAGGATCGACGAGGCCCAGCCGGATGGCGAGGGCGATTGCCTCGGTGCGGGTGGCGACGTCCAGTTTGGCGTAGAGCCGGCTGAGGTGCGTGGTGACCGTGCGCTGGCTGATGAAGAGGCGTTCGGCGATGGCCGCGTTTGAATTGCCTTCGGCGAGCAACTGGAGGACTTCGCGCTCGCGGGGGGTAAGCAGATTCGCCGGTTCGTCGCTGGCGTGGACGGTTGACTCCATGGGTTCGGGGTCATCGACGCGACGGGAGGCGATCGACAGGGCGAGGTCGATGGCCTGGGTCATGGGATTGACCAGGGTGGCGCCATGGGCCCGAGCCTGGCGAATCCCGGCTTCGGACATAACGGGACGAATCTCATCGAGGAGCGTGTCGATGGAGGCGAGATCGCTCTCATCGAGGGAGATGCCCGTGCGCTCGCACAGGGCCTGCCCGGCTCCGAGCAGGTACAGGGCCTCCACGTGCTTGCCATGGCTGACGGCGAGTGACGCAATGATCATGCACCGGGAGGCGAGCAGGGACGGCAGGCGGTGGGGTGGGGCGATGTGATAGTCGAGCGAGAGGCCGAGGAAGCGGCCGGCCTGGTTGAGGTCTCCACGGTGGAGGTAGAGCCGGCCCAGCGATCCCTGGAGCAGTGGCGCGGCTTCGGGCCGGTGGAGGGCGACGACGGGAAGGGCGTCGAGCAGGAGTGTTTCGGCCCGATCGAGATCGTCGTTGTCGATCAGGCCGTCGGCGATCTGGGAGGCGAAGAGCGCGCCGCCAAGGGGATCGCCGATAGCGAGCATGTGGTCGATGGCGGCCCGTTGCAGGCGCTCGGCCTCGGCCGCGTTCCCGGCGCGCCAATGGATCTGGCCAAGCAGGTTCTGGTTGTTCGCGATGCGGCGGCGATCGCCAGTTTGGGTGGAGAGTTCGACCGCCAGCCTGCCGTACTCGAGCGCCTTGTCGATGTGTGGGTCCTTGAGCGAGAGGACCGCGGCCATCCGGTAGAAGTTCGCCCGCAGCCCGGGTTCCGCCTGGTCGACGCTGGGCAGCAGGAGGTTGACCCATTTGTTGGCGTCGTTGATCTGGCCGATTTCGACCCAGAACGAGACCAGGGAACTGGCCATGTCGATGGCGAGCAGGTGTTCACCATGGGCGACGAGGATGGAGATCGCCTTTTCCAGGTTGTTGGCGTCGGGCAACTGGCGGTTGGTCCACTCACGCATGGCGGACGTTCCGGTGCGCCAGGTTTCGATGGGGGTCTGGGTCACGAGCATGGCGAACCACATCGCAAACGCGCGATTGACCTGTTCCAGTTCGCCACTGGCCTCCAGTTGTTCGAGGGCGAACTCGCGGATGGTGTGCAGCATGCGGACCCGGGTGACGCCCGATGGCAAGGCGGTGACCCGGACGAGGCTGTGGTCGACCAGCGAGGCGAGCAGCTCCTCCGGGTCTTCGGCGAGGTCATCGCTGGCGTTGCAGACCGCGGCGATGGCATCGAGCGGTCCACCGTTCTCGAATACGGCCAGGCGCTGGAACATCAGGCGTTCGCCGGGGCTGAGGAGATCGTGGGACCAGGCGATGGTGGCGCGGAGCGTGCGGTGCCGTTCGGGCGCGTCCCGAGGGCCGCCGACGAGGGACTGGAGGCGGTCTGAGAGGCGGTCGCGGAGGGAAACCGGCGGCAGGAACCGGGTACGGGCCGCGGCCAGCTCGATGGCCAGCGGCAGGCCGTCGAGGCGCTGGCAGATGGTGTCGATGGCGTCGATGGTGGGTGGAGACAGGTCGAGATCGGGGCGGACGGCGATGGCCCGCTCGATGAAGAGGGCGGTGGCTGGCGCGTGGGCCTGATCCTTGCTCGTGGTGGGGAGGGGATCGATCGGGAAGACGTGTTCGGCGGAGAGGCGGAGCATGACGCGGCTGGTGGCGAGGATGGTGAGATTGGGGCAGGCGCTGAGCAGGCCGGGAATCAGCGACAGGTGGTCGGCGAGTTGTTCGACGTTGTCGAGTACAAGCAGCATGTGGCGATTGCCAATCGCGTCGGGGATGATCGTCTCCGGTGGTACGAGGCCCCCATGGACCACGCCGAGGGCGCGGGCGATGGCGGCGATGGCTACCTCATCGGAGGTGGCGTTGGCGAGGAGCACCAGGCAGGTTTCGACCTGTTCGTGCTGTTCGAGTTCGCCGATGAGGTGCAGGGCAAGGCGCGTCTTCCCGACCCCGCCCGGCCCAGTGAGGGTAATCAGCCGCATGCCTGGCTGGCGCGCCATTCCGAGCAGGCGGGCAAGTTCCGCTTGCCTGCCGACCAGCGACGTGGTGGGGGTGGGGATGGCCTGGTTTGTGTAGGCGGTTAGGGCCATTCGTGTCTCGGCTCACCGATGGGAACTGCCAGATATCGCACTCCCTGAGTATAGGGGGCGACTGGTTGTCTGGAAGCCCCCCGCGAATGCACGCGGATGTGGCTACCGGGCGGTTCCCTGTTCGCCGAGCAGGCGGACGATGACAAGAAACGTGACCGAGGTGGCGAGCAGGATGACCGAGAGCACGAGCGCGGTGGGGAGGTCTCCGGCGCCGAAGCGCTCGTAAATGGCGAGCGGCATCGTTTGGGTGACGCCGGTGCGGTTTCCGGCAAACATGATGGTGGCTCCGAACTCGCCAAGGGCGCGGGCCCAGGCGAGCACGGCGCCCGCGACCAGGCTGGCCCGGCAAAGCGGGAGGGTGACGGTGACGAACACTTTCCAGGGGGAAGCGCCCAGGTCGGCGGCGGCCTCCTCGATGGCGCCATCGATCCGGCTGAAGCCGGCCCGCGCGGTTCGGATGAAGAAGGGCGCCGAGACGAAGATCTGGGCAATGATGACCGCGGTGGTGGTGAACCCGATGGCGATGCCGAAGCGGTCGAGGGTGTCTCCCAGGAGCCCGCGGCGGCCGAAGGCGCTGAGCAGGGCAATACCGGCCACGGCGGGCGGGAGGATGATCGGGAGATCGATCAGGGCGTCGATCACACGCCGGCCGTGGAAGTCGACGCGGGCGAGGACCCAGGCGATGGGCGTGCCCAATATGACCACGAGCACAAGCGAGACGAGTGAGGTGCCCAGGCTGAGGAACATTGCCTCGCGGAGACGGTCGCGGGCGGCGGGATCGTCCAGCACGTCGCGGGCTTCCAGCGAGCGGACGACCATGGCGACGGTGGGCAGGGTAAGGAGAACCAGGCCGATGATGCTGATGACGATCAGCGACAGGGTGAACGGCCCGCGGGCGGGACTACGCATGGAGAGGCCGCGTGGCCGGGATCGGGTTGTGGTGTGGGAGGTTGTGGCGCATGGGATTCCCTTGCGGAGTCGATAGTCAACATCTGACCAATCCGTTCTGGGATGATAGGTAGATGGCGCTCCGCTGGCAAGGCCGGCCGCCGAGGAATCAGTCGTCGGTGGGAATCGCGTCGAGCCAGGAGAGGGCGGCGAGGGTCTGGCTCAGTCGGAGGCGCAGCACCATGTCGCCGAAGGCGTTGTCCGGGTCGGCGGGTTGGGCGTCGTCGACCTGCCCTTGTAGCCGGTGGGTGCGCTCGCGCATGATGCGGCGCTGGTTGCGGACCAGCGCATCGGCCTGGGCGGGGTCGAGGCGCTGAAGGAGGTAGAGCTTCACGAGGAAGTCGAGCCGGATCTCGCGGGTGCTGGTGACGGGGTTGCTCATCCACGCGCGGAGAGCTTCCTTGCCTTCAGTTGTGAGGGTGTGGACCTGGCGGTCGGGACGGCCGGACTGTTGCTCGACCCGGGTGGTGATGTAGCCGTTGCGGGCGAGCTTTTTCAGGTAGTGGTAGAGCATTCCCGGTTCGATGCGGACGATCTTGCCGAGGGCGCTGCCCGCGAACATGCGGGAGAGGTCATAGCCGTGGATTTCTCCCGCCGGAGTGCGGGCGATCATGCCGAGGAGGGCGAATTCGGCGGCGACGGGATCGGTTGGTTTGCGGCCCGGTTTGGAGGCGGGTTCGGCGGTCATGGGTCGAATCCCCTCCTGGGGGTTCAGGCGGCCGTGAGGGCGCCTGTGCGGTCGAATGGCGAATCGATGGTGTTCGGCTCGGCTGGATGCACCTGCACCCGGGCGACACGCAGGCCATCCATGGCTTCGACGACGAATCGCTGGCCCTCTGGCGCGGTGATCTCGTCGCCCACGAAGGCAGGACGGCCAAGGACGAAGAAGACGTATCCGCCGAGGGTTTCGACATCATACCCTTCATCGAGCAGGTCGATACCGTATTGCTCGCGAAGTTCGACGAGACCGGTGAGACCGTCGAGGTGGAGAATGCCATCGGGGGTGTGCCCATTATGTTCGGCTTCGTCGTCGTGCTCTTCCACGCGGCCGATGAGATGGGTGACGATGTCCTGCAGGGTGACGATACCGGCGGTTCCGCCATATTCGTCGATGACCACGGCCATCTGGATCGAGTTCTCCCGCATGCGGGTCAGCACTTCGGAGGCGGCGACCGTTTCTGGAACGAGCATCGGTTCCGTCATGTATTCGCGAATGTCGAAGGTCTCGGCGTGCTGATCGGCAAGGTCGCGAGTTTCGGCCGCCGGGCCATTGAGCGGGGTGGAGCCGTTGCTGGAGACAGGGACCCTGGCGGCGCGGGCAATGGCCCGCGCCTCGACCTGGGCGAGAAAAATCGGCATGAGCCGCTTTACCTTGATGATGCCGACGATGTGGTCGGTGTCATCCTCGAAGATGGGCAGCCGGGTGTGCGAGGTGTCCGAGGCGACCTGCATGACGTCGTCGAGCGTGGCGTCGATGGGGATGGCGGTGACTTCCGTGCGGGGCACCATCACGTGGCGAGCCTGGAGATCGTTAAACGAGAAGGCGCGGCCAACGAGGTCGTGGGCGGTCTGGTTGACGAGTCCGGCCTCGCGCGAGGCGTCGATAGAGAGCAGCAACTCCTCGGTTGACTGGACGATTTCGTGGCCACCGGCGGGATGGATGCCGAATGCCCTGACGACCTGATTACCGACCCAGTTGAGGCCGTAAATGATCGGGCGGAACACGACCAGGAACCCGTGAATCCACGACGAAACGGCGAGCGCGGTTTCCTCCGGGCGCTGGAGGGCAAGGCTCTTGGGGGCAAGCTCGCCAATGACGATGTGGAGCGCGGTGACGATGGAGAAGGCGATGATGAATGAGATGGCGTGGGTCGTGGTGGAGCCGACCTCGAATGGCAGGTAGGCTACGAACTCGTGCACGAGCACGGCGACGGCGGGTTCGCCAATCCAGCCAAGCGCGAGGCTGGAAATGGTGATGCCCAATTGGGTGGCGGCGATATAGGTGTCGAGGTGGGTGAGGCGGTCCAGAACCGAGACGGCGCGACTGTTGCCTTCGAAGGCCAGTTGCTGGATGCGGGTGCGCCGGACGGAGACAAGGGCGAACTCGGTTGCGACGAAGAAACCATTTGCGAGGACGAGCAGGATGACAGCGACGAGCCCTAAGGCGGTACTAATGGGGTCCTCCAAGACCGAACACCGAACGGCGCCGAAATGGTTCCGGACGTCGCTGGCCGTCTTGCCTTGTGGGTTCGGCCAGTCGCTTCCGGAACGCGCCGTGACGATGAGGATTATCTTAGTTGAAACGTGTGACAATCTCCACAGGTAGCGGCCCGGAAATGTGGGGACCGGAGGAAGCGAGATGACGGCGCGCGATGGCGATTGGACCGCCGCCCGGCGGCGCCTGGGGAATGCGAGGATCGATGGCCAGGGGATCGACTGATTCGGCGGGAGACCAGCAAGACCGAGTACGCGCGCGGGCGATGACGACCCTTGGCGAGATATTGTCCTCGCGAGTGCGGGCAACGCTTCTTGCCTGGGTCACGCCAAGGCTGGAGACCAGGTTTTCGCTGACTGAGCTTGCGCGGGAGACTGGGGTTGCGATCAGCAGCCTGCAGCACGAGTGCTACAAGCTGGAGCGGCTTGGGGTGCTGGAGGGCCGGCGGGAGGGCGCCTCGCGGCGGTATTCGGTGAAATTGGGTCATCCGCTAAGCCGGCCGCTGCTCAACCTCGTGATCGCCGTGCTGGGCCTGGATACGATGTTGCGGGACGCCGTGGAGGAGGCCGGGACCATCGATCTCGCGTTGATCGCGGGGCCCAACCCGATGGTGGTGGGCGAGGACCTGCTGCTGGTGCTGATCGGTGAGGCGGACCTGGAAGGGATGGACAGGGCGTTGCAACGGGTGGCGATGTTGCTGGCGACCGATCTCGACCGGTTCGAGATCGCCTACTTCGAGCGGACCGGGTGGGAGCAGCGGGGAGGTGGTACGCATTCGCTCATGGCGAGACTGGATGGACGCCCAATCCAGCGGATCACCGGAGAATGGCCGCCAGTGGATGCGGGCGGTGGATGACCGGCGATTCGCCCATGGCGGGCTGGCCGGGGAGGTCGACGGGAACGCGGTTTGAGGAAAGGCATGTGTCGGCAATGACGCGGGATCCAGTGAACAAGCCGGCGATTCTGGTTGGCCAGTCGGGCGGGGCGACCGCCGTTATCAACGCCAGCCTGGTGGGCGTGATCGAGGCGGCGCGCGATTCAGGCCAATTCGGGCGGATTCTCGGGCTGCGGCACGGCATCGAAGGGCTGTTCGACGGGGATCTGTTGCCGCTTCACGAGGCGGACCAGGAAATCCTCGACCAGGTGCGGAGAACGCCCTCGGCCGCGCTGGGCACCGGCCGCTACAAGCTGAAGGAAGGCGACCTCGACCGGGTGCTGGCGCGGATGAAAGAGGAAGGGATAACCGCCTTCGTCTATATCGGCGGAAACGATTCGGCCGATACCGCGCACCGGTTGTCGGCGCGGGTCGCGGAGACTGGACAGGAACTCCGGGTGGCGTCCGTGCCGAAGACGATCGACAACGACTTGCCGGAGACAGACCATTGCCCGGGATATGGCTCGATCGCCCGGTTCCTTGGCAATGCGGTTCGCGACGCGACCTACGATTCGATTGCCTCGCCACAGTTGCACGCGGTGAAGTTCGTGGAGGTGATGGGGCGTGACGCCGGTTGGGTGGCGGCGAGCGGGGCGCTTGGGTTCTCCGAAACTGAGCGTGACCTGGCCCCGATCGTGCTGTTGCCGGAACGGCCGCCCGAGAGCGCGGAGGTGGTGTTGGAGGCGATCGACCGCGACCTGAAAGGGCGGGGATGGTCCGTGGTGATCGTGCCGGAGACCTTGCGAACGGCGTCGGGCCAGCATATGGGCGGCGACGAGCCCGAGTATGTGGATACGTTTGGGCATCCGTACTTCCCGAGCACCGGGGCGGCTCTGACCCGCCTGGCGACACAGCGCCTGGGAGTGAGGGCACGGTACGACAAGCCGGGGACGGCGGCGCGGATGTCGATCAGCCTGGCGTCCGAGGTGGACCTTGACGAGGCGTACGCGCTTGGGGCCGGGGCCGTGGAGCGGCTGCTGGCCGGGGAGACCGGGATCATCACGGTCCTGCGGAGAACGGGAGATGACCCGTACGAGTGCGTTGTGGACGCGGCGCCGGTCGAACGGATAGCGAACGCTGTGCGACACTTGCCCGATGCATTCATCGCGGACAATGACATGGGGATAACCGGCGCATTCCGGGCGTATGCGATGCCACTGCTGGGACCGCAACCGTTCCCGGTTTACGGGCGTTTTGGAGACGGGCGGCATTAAGTCGCCAAGTGGTGTATCCTCTTGCGTTGCGTGATGGATGGTCTGTCACGATCGAAAGGGCATCGCCGGGAATCCCCGCGAGGTCGCTTTCATTCGGAATCGCGTTTCGATCCACCTTCTCGCCATCGACCTGAGTGACGAAACCGTTTCGGGAGTTGTACACGTGTCTCAACAGGACAATCGGCATTCGACCGCCGAGGCTCTTGATGTTTCAGAGGACGCCGAATCGCGCTCCGCTTCCCAGCTAACCTCCCACCTTGGTCCGAAGACCGAAGACGGCGATACTTCGATTGCCGGCACGATGCGGGCCGGAGACGCGGGCTCGATGCCGAACGACGACGATTCGCAGTGGCGGATCGAAGTTGGATCGGATGTGATCGGGCATTGCGGTCACAAGGTTGGCGAAGTGGTGGCGGTGCGGGACGACGTGATCGTGGTGGAGAAGGGATTCTTCATGCCGGTCGACTTCTACATCCCGAAGTCGGCGATCAAGCGCAACGACGAGCACGGCCTTTTCCTCAACGTGACCAAGAACGATGCCCTGCATCGCGGCTGGGATGTCGATCCCCGGCTGGCGCGCGCTTCGTAAAACGCGACCCGGTCTCCAGACCGGCGAACGACACATGGCACATGGCCCGGACAGGAGTAATCCCGTCCGGGC
>CAZUPA010000085.1:0-13463 GCA_964622205.1 uncultured Sphaerobacteraceae bacterium | reverse complement strand
AGCTCCTACCTAGATCAACGTGTAGCCATACCGCTCGCCGAGCACCCGCCACCCGTCCGCGTACCCCTCCGGCCAGGTGTGCAACTGGGCGAGGAACTCCTCAAGCCCGCCCGGCGCGGTGACGATCAGCAACCGCGCCTCGCCTTCCGTATCCCAGGCATGGGCCGCGCCGCGTGGGATGTAGACCGTCCCACCGGCCGGAACCGTGTGCTCCACCCCATCGATGGTCACCTTCAGCACCCCGTCCAGCACGTAGAACACCTCATCGTCGTTGCGGTGCATATGCAACGGCGCCCCGCCCACCGTCACCGACTCCGTGATCGACAGGCGCCCACCGGTCGACCTCCGCGTCGCCTTCAGCGGCCCATCCCCGCCAACTCCCTCGCCCGGTTGCAACACGTACCCCTTCGCCGCCGGAGCCCGGTCTCCGAGCCGTCGCGGCGAACCCCAGTCCGCCCAGTTCTGGAACCACCCCAGCACCGAATCCCATCCCCGCGCGTACCGGTCCCGGCTCGCGGCCGCCTCCTCGCCCAGTTGCTCCCAGCCGCCATGGCGCAGCGTCACCGTCGTCCCGTTGTCGCCCCTCGCGAACTCGATCTCCACCGGATACCCGAAATCTCCCAGCGACACCGTCCGGTACGTCATCGCGATCGACTCGCCCGGAACCCACCCCGATATCTCGCCCATCACGAATACATCGTCGCCCAGGTCGTCGAAGCTCTCGATCCACCTGCCACCCACGCCCCGCTCGAACCGGATGTCGATCGCCCGCTCCGGATCGTTCCAGAAATACGGACCCGGACGCCACCAGCGATTGACCTCCTCCACGAAGATTTCGAAGGCAACACCGGCCGGAACCTTCACCGTGGTCGACGCGACAATCGGCTCGATCGTGGTCATCCCGCTCTCTCTTCCACTGCTGGCTGGAACCACACGTACTCCATCCACCCTGCCGCCCCGTATCGTCGATGTCAACCAGAACACGCCGCTCACACGAAACTCGACACCTGCTCGGGTAGGGGAGGAACCTCGCATGCTCCGCCACCACCTCATACTGGCTCCGGCTGGTTACTTGAGGATCGACAGACCTGCTTCGCAGGCCGTCGATCCATACATTTGGCACATTTGGCCTGTTTCCGGCTTGACCCTCGCGGGTCGTCCCTCAAATCGCTCACCACCCATGCACCAGTACGGAAGACCCAACCGGCATCCGAACACCACATCCCTTACGCCGCGTGCCGGTGCGTGGTCTTCCCCCGGCGACATCACCGCCCACCTCCGCCAAACCACATGGACACAGTCGCTATTGACAAGCGATATATCGTGATATATCCTGAAGTCGTTGGATTCGATACGACCTGAAAGGACACCAACCCATGCGAACCCCACAAGGTTGCACACGTGACCACGGCCGCCATCGCGGCTCCGACTTCCGCTTCCGCCACGGCGAACGCCGCCATGGCCACGACCACGGTTTCTCCGGCATGCACCGGGGCGGACCTCGCGCCCGCCGCGGCGATGTCCGGCTGGCCATCCTCGCCATCCTCGGCCAGGCCCCAGCCAACGGCTACAGCCTCATCGGCCAGATCGCCGATCGCACCGATGGCCGCTGGCGCCCCAGCCCCGGCTCGATCTACCCTGTCCTCCGGCAACTCACTGACGAGGGCCTGATCGCCAGCGAGGGCGAGGGCGACGAGCACGCCGGCTACTCCATCACCGACCAGGGCCGCGCGTTCCTCGCCGAAAACCAGGAACGCATCGAGCGCGTCTGGGAAAACGGCCGCGCCCTCACCGACGGCCAGGAGCAACTCCACCAGGGTCTCCGCAAGCTCATGGGCGCCACCCGCGAACTCTCCGAGTCCGGAACGGAAGACCAGCGCACCCGCGCCGTCGCCCTCCTCGACGAAGCCCGCCGCGAGATCTACGGCATGCTCGCCGAATAACCGTCACTCACTTCAACGAGAAGGAGCCGGCGTCGCGAGACACCGGCTCCTTCTCGTTCACCATCCACGCGAATCGACGCGACGCCTCTTTTGCAGGGCATACCCATCCACACCGGCAAACCACGCCCTCCGTTCTCCGCGAACCTCTGGCGCCACGTCACGCTCCCGGTTCGCGCCAGCGAACATGCTTCGTCACGTGCTCCGCGTCCACCTCGCCAGCGCCGCCGATCCAATCACCAGCACCGACGCCAGCGCCGTCCCCAGCGAAATCGACTCGCCCAGCAACACCCACGCCCACACCAGGCTGAACACCGGTTGCACGAGCTGCATCTGCCCTACTCGCGCCACGCCACCCATCGCCAGCCCCGCGTACCACGGAAAGAACCCCAGGAACATACTAACCGCCGCCAGGTACGCGAAACACCACCACACATTCGGCGCCGCGCTCGCGATCCCGTCCCGCCCCACCAGCACGGCCATCACCCCGGTGAGCACTGGAAGCGAGAACACCAGCGCCCAGCTAATCACCCGCCAGCCACCCATCGACCGCGTTAGCACCGCCCCCTCGGCGTACCCCAGCGCCGCCATCACCACCGCGATCAGCAGCCAGATATCGCCCAGCCGCAACGAGCCCGCCCCCTGCGCCAGCGCGAACACCACCACCGACACGAGGCCCACCGCCACCGATATCCAGAACGGCAGCTTCGGCCGTTCACCCGCGCGCACCACCGCCATCACGGCCGTCATCGCCGGCAGCAACCCCACCACCACGATCGCGTGTACGGCGGGAACCGTCTGCATCGCGATCGAGGAGAACAGGCCGAACCCGAAGATCGTCCCGATCGCCACCACCACGATCCCGCGCCATGTCGACCGTTCCGGAAGCCGCTCCCGCCGGATCGCCAGCAACCCCGCCGCCAGCAGGGCCGCCACGAACGCCCGTCCCATCCCCACGAACGCCCCGCCAAGCTCCGGGGCCGCGATCCGCGTCAACGGCAGCGTGAACGAGAACGCCAGCACGCCGATCAGTCCCAGCAGCAGGCCCATGCTCGCCGCCGACAACCCGAACGGGTGCACGCTCACCGGCGCCTCCGTGTCCTCAACAATCGATCCCAGCGGAAATCCTTCCAACCGGGACCATCGCCCGGAACCTGATCATCGTCATGGCCCGCATTGTCACACGGAATCGCCAATCGCCCGTCCCAAACCTGGCCGCCAGACACGGAAAGGGCGAGACGACGCCACGGGCCGGCATCCACACCCGACTACCTCACTCCGCCACGGAAATGATCACCTTGCCCTTCGCGTTCCCCTCGCCGAAGTACCGCATCGCCTCCGGAACCTCGTCCAGCGAGTACGCCCGGTCGATCGCCGCCGATATCTGGCCGCTGGCCACCATCCGCCCAACCGCTTCCATGTCGCCCCGGCTCACCTTGTACATCAGCAACCCGAAGCGCTTGCCCTTCACCCTGGACAGCACCGGTCCCAGCGCGACCGTCTGCAGGATCCTGCCCGTCGCGCCCCCAACCACCACCAACCTGCCGTTTGCGGCCAGGATGCCGTCGTACGCGAACAGCGAATGCTGCATCACCATGTCAACGATCAGGTCGTATTCCTGGCCGCGCCGGGTGAAATCCTCATGCCGGTAGTCCACCACGTCGTCCGCGCCGATCGAGCGCAGCATGTCGAACTTGTCGCCCCGGTCAACCGCCGTCACGGTCGCCCCGCGCGCCTTCGCCATCCGCACCGTGAACGACCCCGCGCCACCGCCCGCCCCCACGATCAGCACCCGGCTCCTCTCATGAAGTGTCGCCTTGCGCAACGCCTGGTAGGCCAGGCCCGCCGCCTGGGGAATCGCGGCGGCCTGCTCGAACGAGAGGCCCTCCGGTTTGACGGCCACCGCCCGCTCCCGGGCCGTCACGTACTCCGCGAACCCGCCCCACCCGGAACCCGACACATCGCCGAACACCTCGTCACCTGGCGAGAAATCCCGGACATCCTTGCCAATCGCTTCGACCCGGCCCGCGATGTCCGCTCCCAGGATCGGCCGCTTCGGCGCCCTGATCCCGAACTCCAGGCGGGCCATGTACGGCCTGCCCCGCACCAAATCCCAGTCCCAGGCATTGATCGACGCCGCCCGCACGCGCACCAGCACCTCATCGTCCTTCGGAACCGGCCGCTCCACCTCCCGCACCCGCAGGTTCGCGGGTGTGCCGTACTGGCTGTAGACAACCGCTTTCATGAGCATGCTCCCTCGTTCGCCTTGCGAAACCCGGGTTTCCCCGAGCCTTTTCCACCCTATCAGCCGCCGCATCGAACCAGTCCATCCATCACACTGAATTCACCACTTGACCTTCCCCCTGGGGCAGGCCCTACCGTATCAATCGCCGGGGAATGGTTCCCGGAAACAGGGAGCGCCCAATGCCAGCCAATACGACGAAAGGAACATCCAATGCCCCGAACCGGGGCGCCCACCTGACCATCGGCGAGTTCTCCCGGCGCTGCCTGCTCTCGCCCAAGGCGCTCCGCCTCTACGACCGCCAGGGTCTGCTCGTTCCCGCCGAGGTCGACCCAGCCACCGGCTATCGCCGCTACCGGGAAAGCCAGTTGGACACCGCCCGCCTCATCGCCCGGCTCCGCCAGTTGGACATGCCACTGGCCACCGTCGCCCGCATCGTCTCCCTCCCCGAAGCCGGGCGCGCCGATGCCCTCGCCAACTGGTGGGAATCCGTCGAACGCCGCATCGCCGGCCAGCGCGACCTGCTCATCTACCTGCTCGCCGGCCTCGCCGGCAAGGAAAGGAACTACGACATGTTCACCATCGAAGAACGCGACATCCCGGCCCAGTTCGTCCTCACCGAACAGCGCCACATTACCGTCCCCCAGCTCCAGCACTGGCTCGAGGAGCGCATGCCCGCGATGCACACGCTCGCCGAACGTTTCGGCGGCGTCACCGGCCCGGCCTTCATCATCTATCACGGCGAGGTGAACGAGGAAAGCGACGGGCCGGTCGAGATTTGCGTTCCGGTCGACGAAGCTCGCAAGGACGAGATCGATGTTCCCACCCGTGTCGAACCCGCCCACCGCGAAGCCTTCACCCGCATCAACAAGTCGATGGTCGAGTTCCCCCAGATCCTCACCGCCTACGATGCCGTCGAGCACTGGATGGGCGCCAACGGCCGCGAGTGCATCGGCTCGCCCCGCGAGGTTTACTTCACTGATTTCATGGCCGCCGGCCCCGACGACCCCGCCTGCGACATCGCGTTTCCGATCCAGAGCGCCGGGTGAGAGGAAGACAACCATGACCACGACGTGGCGAGACCAGGCCGCCGCCTCCACCGGCATCGACATCCGGCCAGTCCCGGAAGGCCGCCGCGGCATGACTCCGGGAAAGTCGATGCTCTACCCCTCGGTATCCGTCATCCTTGACGCCATCCGGGCGATCCCGGCCGGCCAGGCCATCTCTCCACGGGAACTCCGCGACGACCTGGCCCGCCGTCACGATGTCGAGTACACCTGCCCGGTCACCACCGCCCGCAATCTCCGCCTCCTGGCCGAAGCCGCCAACGAGGCCCACCAGGCGGGCACCCCAACTGGCGAACTCGCTCCCATCTGGCGCGTGCTCGATGCAAAGGCCGCCGCCCTCCGCGACATCACCTTCGATCCGGCCTGGATCATCGAGCAACGCCACCAGGAAACCGTTTCCGGCTGATCCTGGCTCCAACCGCCGTCCTCACCCTCGCGCTCCGGCCGCCGGAGAGCCCGCTGTAACGGTGCTTGTTATTCTGCCCCTCACCGGGCCCTACGGAGATTCGTAGCTCAGCGCCGTGATCGACGCCCGCTTCGAGGACGACAGCTTTCCGGCGTGAGGCGCGGTGTAGGTTCCCGAGGTCGGCGCGACATCGCCGTAGTCGCGGCCAATCGCGACCGTCACGTAGCTCAACCCCGGTTCGCGGTCGTGGGTTGGATCGAAAGACCGCGCCACATACTGGTTGGGATGCGATTCGTCCCGCAGCAACACGTCTACCCAGGCATGGGTACCCCCTTCGCCGAGCAGGTGCCCGGAGACGTACCGCGCCGGAATCCCGCACAACCTGCAGAGCACCAGCATGATGTGCGCGTAGTCCTGGCAAACTCCCCTGGCCAGCGCGAAGGCATCGATAGCCGTGGTTTTCACCCCGGTCACCTCCGGGGTGTAAGTCATGTGCTGGTACACCCACTGGTTGATTGCCCGGACCACTCCCAGTTCGTCGCGCTGGTCTCGCCGCAACATCAGCGCCGTGTCCCGAAGCGCTTCATTGGGCTGGGTAAGCTCCGAGAAATCACGGAAGGCGACGTTTGCATACGCTTCCGCCGGCACCGCCGTTGGCCGGTGCGATCGCTCCCGCTCGACCACGATCCAGGCGGTGAAGTCGATTGCCCGGGCCACCTGGTCGACTAGCAGGAATATCACCAGGTTGCCGAACTGGTCGATCTCCTGCCGAATCTCGGTGGTTGGCGAGGAGACCTCGAGCCGGTGGGTGATCAGCCGCTGGTCGCCGTGGCGCTCTGGCGGAATGATCACCAGTCGCTGCCGGAGGTCCCGGATCGGTCCAGCGTATTCATAGTGAAACTGCTGATGAATGAGGAACGCGGTCGATTGAACGTCGCTCCAGTTCACCTCGGTGTGGTCCATCGACCGTGCCAACGCTGGCAATTGTGCCTGGGGGAAACTCATCCCGCCAACTGCCCCTGGCCCGGCGTGCCGACTTCCACCACCAGTCCTTCCGAAATCGTGCCCGGCGAGCCCGCGTTGACGGAGTCCTCAGGGCCGCGGGTCTCACCCTGGACTTCCTCCGTCCAGACGATCATCTGGCGGAACATTGCGCTGCCCCAGGTGGTCACCATTGCCACATCGACGGCATCCCGTCCGATCCCAATCGGGATCCGGCCCACCAGCGGCTCGTTGAACCTGGCATCGAACGTCCACCACCGGTCATCGAGATAGACCTCGAACCAGGCGTGAAAGTCCATCGGGGTCGTTTCTTCGGGTGGCCGGAACTCCGGCATGTACCCAAAGACGTACCGTGCGGGGATGTTCAACGCCCGGCAGAACGTGATCGCGAGGTGGGCAAAATCCCGGCACATCCCGCCGCCCGCCACGTACACATCCACCGACGAGGTCATCGGCGTGCTCGTGATTTTTCCGTACTGGATGTTGGCGTTCAGCCAGTCGCAAATCGCCTGCACCCGGGACCAGCCTGGTTGGGTTTGCCCAAACAGGTGCCAGGCAACCTGCGAGAGTGCCTCGGTGTGGCAATACCGGCTGGCCAGGGTGTACACCAGCACATCGTCAGGCAGATCCTGGATCGGGAGTTGCTGGGCGTTGGGCGCGACCGGGTCCGGGTCGTCCGAAACCCGCACCACCGCGTCATAGCGCAGCGTCACAAATCCCTCCGGAATGACCGTTCGCTGGAACGTGTTCCGGAACGAGTCCCGGGAAAGGTGGTGATCCATGGCGGGCGTAAGGTCCCACTGCGCGGTTACGATGTCCGGCGATGGATCCGGGTGGGGTTCCACCAGGATCAGGGCCGGGGTTGGGCCAAACGATTCGTACTGAAATTCGCATCCTACACGGAGCAGCATGAAACCTCTCCATCTCCCCGCGCCGGTCTGGCGCGTCCATCGGGGCCTCGTGCTCCGAACGATCCCTGTTGCTGTTGTTGCGGTTGCTGCCTGGGAACCTCGCCGCCGATATCGGGATGATGTCGCATCCCGTGGACCCCGGCAACCAGATCGCTGTCGTCGATCTCGGTCACCAGTCCGGACCGCGCCGCGGTCATCGCCCCCAGTCGCTGGAGTTGCTGCATCGTCCCGAGTCGCTGGTACTGGATAAGTTCACCGCGCCGCGTGGTGCTCGCCATCACGATTCCCTGGGTATCGCTGACGAGCTCGCTGCGCACCGATACATCCAGGGTTTGGGCGACCCCACCCCGGTAGGTGCCTCGCGCCACGGCGACATCGGCGTAATCACGACCCACGGCAATCTTCACGTGACGGCCGGTACAGGGGCCCCCGCTCGTGGGGTCGAACCCGATCCAGCCATACGGCGGCACGAACGCTTCGACCCAGGCGTGGGAAGCCTCGCTCTCCGTGACATCACCAAGGTACCCGCTCACGTAGCGAGCGGGTAGCCCGGCATGACGGCAGAGGCTGATCAGTACGTGGGAAAAGTCCTGGCACACCCCGCTCCCGCCTTCCAGCACCTCACCGACATTGGAGAAAACGTTGGTCGTTCCAAGCTGGTACCGGAGCCGCTCACGCACGTAGAGCGACGCGCTCTTCAGGTACTCGTAGGCGGTCGTTTCCGGATTTGCCGCGAGGAGGTTTCGCGCCAGGTCGAGCGACGTGTCTTCGAGGGCCACGTAGGTACTGGGTGTCAGGAACTCGGCATGGTCGTTGGTGAAGGCTGGCTCTTCCGTCAGGTTGACGATTCCCGGCGAGCGGTCATCGTCGCCAGCCCGCGGCCCAGTCAGGGCGTGCGATGCATCGGCGAAGGTCACGACGTCGCTGGTGGCCTCGATGTCGAGGCGTTCATGCAGGTACGGCACGCTGAAGTCATGGACGGTGTTGCCGTAATAGTCGGCAAACATGATCACCGAGGCCGGAGGGTCGATCGACAGGGTGAAGTCGAGGCAGGTTTGGGTGGTGTCCGAGGCTGGCCGCAGCCGCACTTCATTGAAGCTTTCATACACGGGTGTGGCGTAGGAGTAGTGGGTGCGATGGGTAATCCGAAACCGCATGGGTGCCTCCTCGAATCAGGCGATGAACGCTTCGGGTTGGAGGGGGCGATGGGCAAAGTACTGCCCGTGGATATGCTCCCCGATCCGGTAGCACGTGCGCTGCATTTCGAGCAGGTAAACATGCAGGCCCATCGCAAAGATCTCGTCGACCTGGCCATAGGCCAATTGGCTTCTCAGCCACCCCACGGCCCGTTCCGCCTCGTGGTATCGGCCGATTTCCGGCCGGCGGCCAAGGATGTCATTTCCCTGGCCTGCTTCGTGGTCACCATAGGCCTCGATTGCAGCCAGGGCCGACTCGACTTCGCCAATCGCGAACCGGATCGACCGGGGAAACACTGGCGAGAGGATCAGCATTTCAATCACCGACCGGGGCCGGACCGCGCTCCGGTAAAGCTTGTGATACGCCTCGTAGGCCGACAGCGAGCGGAGCACGGCCAGCCACTGGTACGGGTCGCCTGGCACGTCCTGGGATGCCATCCCCCGCGCCGCTTCGACGAATTCCGGGCTGCCAACCGCCACCGGTGACACCGCGTCGGTCACCAGCAGGTGAAACTTCACGTCCAGCGTGCGGGCGGTTTTCTCGGCCCGCTCCAGGAATTTCCCGGCCTGGAGGAAGTACCAACCCTCTTCGCGGGGCATCGTGCTGTCGGTCAGGCCCTGGAAGAGATGGCTGAACTCGACCACCGAGCGATAGAACAGGTGTGTGTTCTCGATCTGGAACGCAGCCCGCCCTTCTTCCTTGCGCTGCTGCAGTTGGAGGTGGAACCGGTTGAGCGCCTCCCACATTTCACTGGCGATCTCGTGGCGCATGGCCCCAGCCAGGGACCTGGCCCGCGAAACGCAGGAGATCACCGAGTTGGGGTTGTTGGTTTCCAGCGTCAGGTAGGGCGGCACCGTGTCTTCACTTGCCACTCCCCAGGTTTCCTGGAACCCCTCGCTGTTTCCCACAATCGCGAGCAGCGCTTCCCACTGCCGCTGCCGCCGCAAGGCATCCTCGGGAGAGATACCCATGCCCAGGGTATGATGCACGTTCACGTCGGTGATCCGGGCCGTGTCTTCCGCCCGTTCCACATAGCGGCCAATCCAGTACAGGGATTCGGCGATCCGGCTCAGCATTCGCGTTTCCCTCCTGTCATCGCAGCACCCAGGTATCCTTGCTGCCGCCACCCTGGCTTGAGTTCACCACCAGCGACCCTTTCCTCAGCGCAACCCGGGTCAACCCTCCCGGCAGGACGTGAATGTCCTTCGCCCCACTCAGGATGTAGGGCCGGAGGTCGATGTGTCGCCCTTCCAGCCGGCCGCCAGGTCCCGAGTCGTCCTGGATGAACGAGGGGTGGCGCGAGAGCGGGATCACCGGCTGCGCAATGTAGCCTCGCGGGTTGTCGGTTACCAGGCGCCGGAATCGCTCGATCTCTTCGTCGGACGCCGAGGGCCCGATGAGCATGCCGTAGCCGCCGCTTTCGTTGGTGGCCTTCACCACGAGTTCGCCGATGTGCTCCATCACGTATTCGAACTGGTCGGGGTCGGTCGGCAGGTAGGTAGGCACGTTTCCCAGGATCGGCTCCTGGTTGAGGTAGTAGCGGATCATCGACGGCACGAAATGGTAGATCGCCTTGTCATCGGCAACTCCGGTGCCAATCGCGTTCGCCAGCGCCACGTTGCCCGCGCGGACGGCCGTCATCAGACCAGCCACGCCGAGGACACTTTCCGGCCGGAAGACGAGGGGGTCGAGGAACTCGTCGTCGACCCGGCGGTAGATGACGTCGACCTGCTCGTGACCGGTGGTGGTGCGCATGAAGACGCGGTTGTTGGCCACGAAAAGGTCACGCCCCTCGACCAGTTCGATCCCCATTTGCTGCGCGAGAAAGGCGTGCTCGAAATAGGCGGAGTTGAACACGCCGGGCGTCAGCAGTACCACCGTCGGGCTCTCCCCGTAGGATGGTCGGGGCGAGAGGCTCCGCAGGTCCTCGAGGAGTTGCCCGCAGTAATGGTCGACGGGCCGCACCCGCAATTCATCGAACCAGTCTGGAAAGACGCGGGACATCGCGGTGCGGTTCGCCAGGACGTACGACACGCCACTGGGCGAACGCAGGTTGTCCTCCAGGACCAGGTAGTTGCCCTCCGCATCGCGCACGAGATCGCTGCCCACAATGTGGATGTACCGATCGTGCGGGACATCAATGCCCACTGCTTCACGGCGGAAGTGTTGGGCCCGCACCACCAGGTTGCGTGGCACGACCCGGTCATGGAGGATATTCTGGTCGTGATAGATGTCGTGAATGAACAGGTTGAGCGCGGTGATCCGCTGGGTCAGGCCGGTTTCGATCCCGCTCCACTCGTCGGCGGGGATCAGCCGGGGAATGGGGTCGAATGGGAAGATCCGTTCCGTTCCCTGGTCGTTGTCGGAATAGACGGTGAAGGTTACGCCCTGGTGCAGGAACGAGCGGTTAGCCAGGTCACTCGCGAACTGCAAGTCGCCTGGGCCCATGTGCATCAGGTGATCGATCAACGCCTGGTAGTGGGGGCGGACTCCACCCTCTGCCGTTGGCGCAAACGCTTCATCGAAGAAGCCATCGGTCTGGTAGGACTCGGCCAGCATCCCACTGGCAGGGGGCTTGATTGGTGCGTCAGGCATATCAATCCTCCAAAAGACCGGAAACACCGCTCAGGCGCTACCCGAAGCGCGCCGCTCGCTGCCTGAACCAATCCGAGATGACATTATCGCTAGTGCGGGCCACACTCCACCAGTGATTTCCGGTACAGCCGGCACGCCGCGACCTGTACTCCCGGCACAACGCGCCAGTGCGGGCCGCCGCGTTGAACGTCGCGATAGCCGGAAACACATCCGCCGGGATGAACTCCCCGGTCACAGGACGACCGGGGCAGATTCAGGGACTCGCGCCAGCCCCGAATCGATCCGCATCAGTCCCAGCGCGATCAACGTGAATGGCACCGCCGTATTCAGCACACCCATCACCGTGAACGGAACCCAGTCCTCCCGCCACCAGCGAACCGGAATCCCTCGCATCCGCATCACCGCCCACAGCACCGCCGCCGCAACGCCCACTCGCGGCACGACCGTCGTCATCGGCCCCGCGTCCTGCAGCGCCACCGGGTTGAAAAACGTGCCCGATCCCCACAGCACGGAAAGGAGCCCCAGCACCAGCCACGTTCTCAACGTCATCGCCCCACGGGCGTGTACCGGAAGGCACACGCCCCGCCGCTCCGCAAGGGAAGATGATCTGCCGTGATCGGAATGGGTGATGTTTGCCTGCACCGTGAACTCGCTCCTGCCCGGCCACCACCGCCCGCAATCTCCGCCTCCTGGCCGAAGCCGCCAACGAAGCCCACCAGGCGGGAACTCCGCCCGGCGAACTGGCGCCGATCTGGCGCGTGTTCGATGCAAAGGCCGCCGCCCTCCGCGACATCACCTTCGATCCGGCCTGGATCATCGAGCAACGAGGCCAGGAAACCGCCCCCGGAGAACCCCGGGCCCAACCACCGGATGTGGCGCCGCGATTGACGTGGATACGGGCAATCCCTATCATCGGCTGCGTACGGAACACTTCAGGGTCAACCGCCCCTCGCGGAAGGATCACCGGCATGACAGCCTGCACGAGTGAGCGCGTTTCCCGAATGGCCGGAGCGGCATAGGCGAGAGCATTCCGCCAGCCGGTCAGGTCTTCATTCCACAACGCGCCAGATGCCCCCAATTCCTCGCGACGATGAGCGTCGTGGGGGCTTTGTGTTGGCATTGCATCCTGGAGTGACATGCTCGTGCCTGACATCCTTCAACCCCGGAGACCGGCTTCCAACCCGGTCCCAATCTACCTGCTGCTGGCCGGTGGCCAGGCCGTCTTCTTCTCGCTCATCTTCACTGTGAACCTCATCTACCAGGTCACGGTGGTTGGCCTGAATCCCTTGCAGATGGTGCTCGCGGGCACCGTGCTGGAAGCCACCTGCTTCCTCTTCGAGATCCCAACCGGCGTGGTGGCCGATGTCTACAGCCGCCGGATCTCGATCCTGATCGGCCTCGTTCTGATGGGTTGCGGCTTCCTGCTGGAAGGGTCCATCCCCGAGTTCTGGGCCGTCATCGGCTGCCAGTTCCTCTGGGGCGTCGGCTATACCTTCGCCAGTGGCGCGACCGAAGCCTGGATCACCGACGAGGTCGGCGAGGAGGCGGTCGGGCCGGTGTTCCTCCGTGCTGGCCAGATGTGGTTGGCCGGCGGCCTGCTCGGAACGCTCATCAGCGTGGGATTGGGCCTGATCCACATCCAGTTGCCGATGATCCTGGCCGGGGCGGGAATGGTTGCGCTGTCGGTCCTGCTGTTCGCGATCATGCCGGAGCGCCACATGCACGTGACGCTGCCATCCGAGCGATCCACTTTCAGCCACATGAAGGCAACCGCGCGGGAGGGCATACGCCTCGCGATGAACCGGCCCGTGGTCCGGACACTCATCCTGATCAGCCTCATCGGCGGACTCGCCAGCGAAGCCTTCGACCGGCTGTACGTCCCGTCCGTGATCGACCGCTTCGACTTCCCGGAAGTCCTCGGGAACGACAGTCCGATCCTCTGGTTCGGCATCAGCGGAGTGATCGGCACCCTGCTGGGGCTGCTCGCCACCGAAATCCTCAACCGGAAGAACCCGGAAGCACTCGGGGTCGGTGTCCCGGCCCGGCTTCTGGCGATCTGCTCCGTGGTCCAGGTGTCCGGAGTCGTGATCTTCGCCGTCAGCG
>CAZUPA010000084.1:12758-14038 GCA_964622205.1 uncultured Sphaerobacteraceae bacterium | reverse complement strand
GCCCGGGTAGAGACCTTCGTATTGAAGATGCCGCCAGTTGGCGGAACGTATTGGGGCAAGGCGAGCTGGGAGTCGACGGGGACGGCGGCGCACAAGCCGCTTTCCGCCGAGTATCCGCCGGTGGCCCGACGTCGCTACGTGTATTCGGACACCATCGATTGCGTGGTGGTGCGGATCGAGACCGAGGGCGGCGCGGTCGGCTGGGGCGAGGCGAAGGCGCCGGTGGGCGCCGAGGCGACCGCCAGGATCATCGACCTGCTGCTGGCGCCGATGATGGTTGGGGCGAATCCGTTGCAGGTGCGGGTGTTGTGGGAGCAGATGTTCTCGGCGATGCGGGTGCGGGGCCACTCGAACGGGTTCTGGCTGGAGGCCATCTCGGGCGTCGATATCGCCCTGTGGGACCTGGCCGGGCAGTTGCTCCAGCAGCCGGTGTTCGCGCTGCTGGGCGGCGCGTTCCGGGACAGGTTGCGAGTGTATGCCTCGGGCTTGCCAGGCATCTACGACGGGTCGAACCCGGAGGCGCTCGACCGGCTGAAGGAGATTGCGCTCGACATCGTCGACCGCGGGTTCCTCGGCATGAAGATGGCGATCGGCAAGGGCGTCGAGGCCGACATCACGGCGATCCAGACCGTGCGCGAGGCGATTCCCGATCATGTCGACCTGTTCGTCGACGCGGCGGGTGTCTACGAGCCGCAGCAGGCGATCCGGCTCGGACGGATGATGGAGCGGTTCAACATCGGCTGGTTCGAGATGCCGATCCCGACCGACAACCTGCCTGGCTACATCCAGGTCGCCCAGGCGCTGGACATGCCGGTCGCGCTCGACGCGCTGGCGAACCGGGGCCAGGCCCGCGACTACGTGAGCGGCGGCGGGCTGGACGTGATCCAGCCGGATGTCTGCCGCGCGGGCGGCATCACCGAGAGCCTTAAGATGGGCGAGGTGGCGGACCTGTGGGGGGCGGCCTGCGCGCCGCATGTCAGCATCGGCTCGGCGATCCAGTTCGCGGCCAACTTCCAGCTCGCGGCCGCCTTGCCGAACCTGCTCATCTCCGAGCACTGGATTGGAGACAACCCGATTGGCGACGCGATCCTGTCCGAGCCGATGGCGGGTCCGGTCGATGGCTATGTGACGATCCCGACCGGTCCGGGTCTTGGCATTTCGGTCGATGACGCGGCCGTGCGGAAGATGGCGTCCTGATGCCGGGGCGATTCGCCGGGAAGACGGTGCTGGTGACGGGCGCCGCGACCGGGATCGGCCGCGCGACCGCGCTCCAGTTCGCC
>CAZUPA010000084.1:2048-12658 GCA_964622205.1 uncultured Sphaerobacteraceae bacterium | reverse complement strand
GCTGGTGACGGGCGCCGCGACCGGGATCGGCCGCGCGACCGCGCTCCAGTTCGCCGTAGACGGCGCGAACCTGCTGCTGACCACCAGCAGGAACCGGGCCGGGCTTGACGCGACGGTCGAGGACGCTCGCGCGCTCGGCGTCGAGGCGGAAGGCATGATCGCCGACGCGGGCTCCGGGCCAGACACGCGAGCCGCGGTCGAGCTTGCCCGCGAGCGGTGCGGACGGCTTGATGTCGTGGTGGCGAACGCCGCCTACCAGCACCCGTCCATGCCCGCGGTCGAACTTCCGGAGGACGAGTGGGACCGCACGGTGGAGGTTGGCCTGAAGGGCGTGTATCTCGCGGCGCGGTACGGGATTCCGGCGATGAAGGAGACGACCGGCCAGGGCGTGCTGGTCAACGTGTCGTCGGTCAACAGTCACCTGCACGCGCCCGGTCTTCCCGCCTATAGCGCGGCGAAGGGCGGGGTGGACGCCCTGACCCGGCAACTGGCGCTGGAGTACGGACCGCAAGGGATCAGGGTCAACGCAGTCAATCCGGGATTGATCGCCGTGGAATCCGTCGCGAGGTGGCTTGAATCGAACCCGGACGAGGAACTCGCCTCGCGGGACTGCTATCCGCTCGACCGGGTCGGCCTGCCGGAGGACGTCGCCCGGACGATCGCCTTCCTGGCGTCGGACGATGCCGCGTTCATCACCGGGGTGACGCTGGCGGTGGATGGCGGTCTCTCGATCCAGTCGGCGGCGGCCATCGTCCGGCCCGGATTGCGCAAGGGGTGGCGAACGGGACACTGGGAGTTCTGGCCGGACGACGATGTGGCAATGAAAGACATTCGATGGGTGGAGGGTTGAAGGCGATGCTTGAGCATGGCGACAAGCGGCTATTGGCGGAAGTGGCCGACGGTCAACTGCTGACGCGCATCGAGCAGCGGACGGCGGAAGGCTCGTGGCTGGCGCTCGACCGCCTGGCGGCGCTGCGATTCAGCGCCTTGTCGTCGCCCGAGGCCGATCCAGTGACGGTGCGCCCAGCCTGGGAAGCTGGCAAGCCGGAGACGAACTTCGCCCACTTCCACACCAGCGCCGGGGGCGACACGTACGACGCATTCGCGGCCGGGACGCGGAGGGACCTGGCGATCTCCAGCGTGGCTGCACAGGACGACGGATCGATCCTCGCGCGGTCGGCGAATGGAGCACTGGAGGTCGTCGCGCGGCCAGGGCCGGGTTCCACCTTCGAGGTGGTGTGGACGTTCACCGCGCCAGAGGCTGGGTACTGGTCCGTCGTGCTGGAGGCATTCGAGCCGCTCGCGGATCACGAGGTCGGGGCGATCCTGGCCGGGCCGATGATTAACGAACGACGGCTGCCGGAGTTGAGCGGTGTCTCGATCGAGGGCTATGTTTCGGCGCCGTTCGCGCTGGTGGAACGAGTGGGCGATACCCCGAGCACCGTGGCGCTCGGCGTGCATCCGGACCTGGGCGGCTGGAACTGGCGGGATGTTGGGGAAGCTCGCTACGGGATCGGCGCGCGGAACGCCGCGGGCCAGCTTCAGCCAGTCCTGATGGCGCCCGTGCTCGGGAACGATGGATCGAAGGCCGAGACGGGTGACAGGCTCCGGTTTCAGGCGATCGTCGCGGCCCAGCCCGGCGGCTGGTGGGAAACGTGGCGGAACCTGGCCGAGCACACCTATGGCCTGCGGTCGTATCGCGAGAACATGTACGGCTCGTTGACCGATGCCATGCATAACATGGCCGAGTTGATGAAGGACGATGTATTTGGCGGCTGGATGGAGCGGGGACGAGGTTTCCTGAACATCGAGCACCGCGATGGCGTGAAGCTAGCGTCGCCGGGGGCGGTGGTCAGCGCGGCGTTGGTCACGGCGGACCGCGATTTGCTCGAAAAGCGTGCCAGGCCGATCCTGGAGTACTCGATCAGCCGGGGACACTACGGCTTCACCTGGGCGATCGGGTCGGAAACGGTGGGCCAGGAGCACGTTCGGCAGGCATTCGAGGACCTGGGCGGGCCAGCATGGGACGCACCGGTGCTGGTGGCGCTGCACCAACTGGCGCGGGGCTACACACCCGCGTTTTTCGACCTTGCGATGGACCAGGCGGATGGGATCGAGGATTTCTACATCCGGCGCTCCGACTTTCAGGTCAGCCTGGGGATTTACCATCTCACGGGCGACGAAACATGGCTGGAAAAGGCGAAACAGCAGGCCGACGCCTACGTCGCCGGGCGGATCGACCAACTGGCGACCGATACGCTCGAAGGCCAGCGATTCCTGATCCATATCGGATCTGACTGGTACAGCCTGCTCGATCTGTGGGAGGCGACCGGCGAGCAACGCTACCTCGACGCGGCTGAGCGGGGCGCGCGGTGGCTGGCCGCCTTGTTGTGGCTTGAGCCGGTGCCCGATCCGGAGTCGGCGCGAGAAATGACGCCATCGGCCTCGCATGAGTTGACCGTCGAACGCATAACCGAATTCAGGCGACACATGTTCAAGGACCACACCGGCGAGAGCAAGTGGCTTCGCGACACCGTGCCGTATCCGCGAGGGAACCATGACGTGCCTCAGGAACTGGCGCCCGTCTGGCTGACCTCGCCGGTGGGGATGAGTTTCGAGGCGTGGTGTACCTATCGCGGGAAGATGGTGCAGAACCCCGGCTGGGCTCCCTATCTGCTGCGTTTGGCGACCGCGACAGGCGACGATATCTACCGCACGCTGGCGGAGAACGCGATCGTTGGCCGGTTCACCAACTACCCCGGCTATTACATGCACGTGCCCGCCACGGCGCAGTTCCATCCAGACTTTCCCTACCAGGGGCCGATGGACCTGACCTCGCTGTACTACCACCACATCCCGCCGCAAACCGGCATCGCGATGGACTACCTGTTTGCCCAGGCGAGCGACCGTAGCGGGGGACGGATTGCCTTCCCGGTAGCGCGGGACGACTCGTACGTGCAGTTCCGGCATCACTTGCCAGGTCACGCGCCGGGTCGCTTCTTCGACATCGACGACGCCTGGGCCTGGATGCCGCGCGGGCTTGTCTCGCTCGACAGCCACCTCGTCAACTGGGTCGCGGCGGTGAGCGCCGGTGGCACCAGATTCGGCGTGGCGCTGTCCAACTCGGCGGCCCAGCCGGTGACGACCACCATCGAGTTCGACCGCGCGCTGCTGGGCCTCGCGGAGGACGACGCGCCGTGTCTGACGGTGCTGGACGCCTCGGGAGCAACGATTTCGACCGGAACGCTGGGCTCCGAGGGCCTGGAGGTCGCGGCGCCGGCGCGCGGGCTGGTGGCGATCCGGCTCGATGGGACGAAGGTCGACGAACCGCTGCACGGCTACGGGAAGCTGGAAGCGGATGCCTCGAACACCTGGCTCACGCTGGCGGAAGACGATCCGCGCCTCGGCACCGTTCGCGCCGCCGTCGTTGGGACTGGACCGGGCGCCGGGACGGCCTACGTCTACACCACGCTCAAGCCCGACCAGGCATCGCGATTCTCCGTGATCTGGAGCGATGGCGATGAGGAGCGGGACGCGACCTGCGACCGGTTTCCGTTCGAGGTGAGCGTGCCCATGGCGTCTGGCGCGATCGATTTCCGCGTCGCCGTGACCGACGAGGCGGGAGTGCGGCATGTAACCGCGCCGGCGCGACTCGTTGCCGCCGGCGCCGTTGACAGCCACGCGAAGGGAGGTACGCGATGAGCCACACCGCGCCATGGCCGATGCTGATTGGCGCCGCAGCCCAGCACCGGCCACGTGAGAAGCACGTCGTTCCGTTCGACTACGAACGCATGCGTGACGCCGGTGTCGAATGGGTGCGTCTTGGGGTGCGGGCGCCCTTCACAGATGAATCGATGAGCACCACGACGGCCGCGTTCCAGGAGCAGGAGCGCGAGATAGAGCGGATCGCGGCGCATGGTCTGAAAATGATGGGATACACGCCGTTTCCTGGTGGCGATCCCGACATCGGCGGTCACTATCCCGCCTGGGGTGGGCCCGCCGGGAGCCAGGGGTATTTCGACCACTACGAGGCGGTCTGCGCCTGGTTGGCCGGCCGCTTCAAGGGCGTCGCGGATGCCTGGCAGATCGCCAACGAACTGAACCGGCCGTTCTGGGCCGGCGGCCTGACGCCAGAGCAGGCGGTGACCTTTCTCCAGCGTGGAGGCAAAGGCATCCGTGCCGGTCATCCATCGGCATTGATCGGCTTCAACATGGCCGGGTTCGACGAGATCGCGATGAAGATGTACGCGGTCCTGCTTGGCGAAGGCGACGACTTCGACTACATCGGCTGCGACGGCTACATGCCCCCGGACGAATGGCCGGACAAGTTCGCGATGCTCAAATCCATCTCCGACAAGCCCATCATCGTGCAGGAGTTCGGCTATGCTTCGGCGGGCATCACGCTGACGCCGGAGCAAACCCGCCTTCACCCATTCCAGGAGGCACACGACCGTTGCCGCTGGCTCGGCTGGCCGCATTCCTGGGAGGGTCACGGGCATACGCCCGGGGAACAGGCCGAATACGTCACGGCGTGCATGGAACACTTCCTCGACGAACCGCGCGTCGCCGGTATCATCGTCTGGCGGTGGGACGACGCGCCCCGCTGCTGGTTATGCGGCAGGCCAAGCAACATCTGTCCCGGTACCGGACGATGGGGCCTGGTCGACGAACATGGACAACCCAAACCATCACTTGAGGCGTTTCGCGATGGAGCAGCCCTGCTGCGTGTACGCGAGAAGGGAAAGGAGGCGAACGGGTCACTTCCGCGATGAGGCGGCGCGGGCCACGGGCTGACCGGCTCCTGGCCGGCATTCGCACCCGCTTCATGCGCGACAAGGTTGCACATGCCGTTCACACGTTGATTCCCATGGAGGAAACACCATGACTCGCTCGAGACGACCATTCACCATTTCCCGGCGCGCGTTCGCCGGTAGCACCGCCGCCGCGGTTGGCGCGGGTGCGATTGGAGCGCCCTCCGCCGTGTTCGCGGCGCCCGCGTTGATCCGCCAGTCTCCGATCATGCTCGAATTCTGGGGAGGCGAGCCGGAAGAGAACGGCCCTGGCGACATGGTGGCCGCGTTCAATGAATCGCAGTCCGAGATCCAGGCGAAGTACACCCGGTACGTGAACGACGATACCGGCAACACCCAGCTCGACACGGCGCTGCAGGGCGGCACCCAGATCGATGTCTACATGTCTTACGGCGTTCCCCGCACCAGCCAGCGCATCGGAGCTGGGGCGGCCCAGGACCTGACGGACTTTATCGCGGCGGACGCCGAGGTTCAGGAGTGGACCGACGCCACGGACATGTTCCGCTACAACGACACGCTGTTCAGCCTGCCGACGGTGATCGACCCGTTCGTGACCATCGCCAACAAGCGGCTGCTGGACGAGGCGGGCGTGACGTTGCCGGAATCGTGGACGGTCGACGAGTTCATCGAGATGAGCAAGGCGCTCTCCAGCGAGAACGTGTTCGGCACGTACGCGCCGCCCGACCAGGCCACCCAGATTCTCGGCCCGAACCGCTGGTACAACGAGGATGCCACGGCCTCCAACTTCGAGGATCCGGCCTTCCGCCTGCATTGGGAAACGCACCGCACCATGATCGACGAAGGCAGCTCGTTCCCGTGGACCGATGTGCTCGCCCGCGACCTGAAGGTGTACCAGCAGGGCATCTACCTCACCGAGCAGGCCGCGCTATGGGTGAGCTCGTCGTTCGTGCTGCGCTACGTAAACGACCTCGAGGAGTTCCCGCACGACTTCGTGACCGTGTTCGGGCCAGTGCCGGTGTCGACCGAGGCGACCGACCCCTGGACGCTCGGCACCATCGGCAACGACGTGCTGATCAACCCGAAGACCGAGCATCTCGACGCGGCCTGGGAATTCCTCCGCTTCCGCCTGATCGACGGCGCCGACCATTACCTGAAGTCCGGAAAGATGGCGGCATTCCCGGGGCAGTCGATCGATCAGGTTGCCGAGGGCATCCTCGGTCCCGACCGCGACACGCTTTACGACGTGGAGTCGTACAAGACGGCGATCACCACGCCGGACATCTCGCGCATCCCGACCGACTCGATCACGGTTGCGAGCGCCCAGATCCAGCAGATCCAGGACCAGGTCGTGGACCGCTACCTGATCGGCGAGATCACCATCGACGAGGCGGTGGCCGAGGCCACCAGCCAGGCTGACGAAGCGATCAGCCAGGCGAGTTCCGGGTCGTGAGTTCGGCTACGCGGGCGACTTCGATGAATGTCGAGGCGAAGGGGAGACGGCGGCGACGCCGCTCCCCGGAGCCGCCCGGCTGGATCGGTTGGGCGTTCATCGCGCCCAACCTGATCGGCTTCGGCATCTTCACGTTGTTGCCGCTGGTGTTCTCCCTGGCGATCGCATTCGCGGAATGGGACGTGATTTCCGGCATCGACAATATCCGCTGGATAGGCATCGACAACTTCACCCGCCTGCTCAACGACGACGCCTTCTGGAGTTCTGGCGGCAAGACGCTGATCTATGCCGGTGGCGCGGTGCCGTTGACCACCATGGCGGGATTGGCGATCGCGCTGGCGTTGAACGGTCCGATTCCGGGCCGGACCGCCCTGCGTTTGATCTTCTTCATCCCATTCATCGTCAACTCGGTGGCGATCGCGGCGACCTGGATCCTTCTCTACGACCCTCGTTACGGGCCGGTGAACCAGATGTTGCGGGCGCTTGGCATCGATGATCCGCCGATCTGGCTGGCATCGTCCGAATGGGCTCTGCGGGCGTTGATCATTGTCGCGATCTGGCATGGGGCGGGATACGCGGCGGTGATCTACCTGGCGGCGCTGCAGGATGTGCCACCGGACCTGCACGAAGCAGCCGCGCTCGATGGCGCGGGAGTGTGGGCACGGTTCCGGGCGGTGACCTTCCCGTTCCTGACGCCGACCACGTTCTTCCTGCTGGTGACGGGGTTCATCTCCACCTCGCAGTCGTTCGGGTTGATCAACCTGATGACCGGGGGAGGACCCGGCACGGCGACGACGGTGCTTTCATATTACGTGTACCTGAACGGATTCCGGTTCTACCAGTTCGGATACGCCTCGGCGATGGCCTGGGCGATGTTCATCGTGGTGCTGGTGCTGACGCTCATCCTTTGGCGATTCCAGCGAAAGGGGGTGTTCTATGGCTAGCAATTCGACCAATGCGACGCCGGTTCCGATCGTGACACCGAAGAAGCGGTTCCACTTCCGGCTCTTCAATGGACAGGTCCGGGGACGGCGCGGGCACATTCACTGGACCATCGTCAGCATCGTGATGTGGACGGTGGCGCTGCTGTTCCTGATGCCGTTCGTGTGGATGGTGGTGTCGTCGCTCAAGCGCGAGATCGACGTCTTCCGGTTGCCGATCCGGTGGATTCCCGATCCGCTGACGTGGAAGAACTACATCGAAATCTGGACTGGCCGGTACCCGATCACGAACTTCATCGGCAACTCGTTGCTGGTGGCGCTGGTGCGCGTGGCGGGCGAATTGCTGACGGCCTCGCTGGCCGCGTACGCCTTCTCGCGCCTCAAGTTCCGGGGCCGGGATGTCGTGTTCGTGCTGTACCTGAGCACGCTCATCATCCCGCACCAGATGCTGCTGGTGCCGAGGTTCATCCTCTACCGCCAACTGGGCATTTTCGACACGCTGTGGGCGTTGATCCTGCCGGGCATCTTCACGGTATTCGGCACGTTCCTGCTCCGCCAGTTCTTCCTGTCGATACCGCAGGAACTGACCGACGCGGCCCGGTCGGACGGGGCGAACGAGTTGCAGATCTACTGGCAGATCATCCTGCCGCTGGCGAAACCCGCGCTGGCGTCGCTGGCGATCCTGGCATTCGTCTGGAGCTGGAACGACTACGAAACACCGTTGGTCATGCTCACCAGTGAGTCGAAATTCACGGTGCCGCTCGGCCTCACGCGGTATTTCGATGAGAGTGGAGGATTCAGCGCCGCGCTGATATCGGCGGGAGCGGTATCGTCCGTCATTCCGATCTTCGCGGTGTTCCTCGTATTGCAGCGGCAATTCATAGCGGCACTGGCGAGGTCTGGCCTCAAGGGATAGCCAGTCATGCGGCTGGCGTCATCGCCAGGCGGAAAGGAATCGGTACGTGCAGGACACAGCAGGATCGGACAGGGTGGCCGGGCCGGAAGGGCGGTTCCGGGGCGTATTCGCCATACCGCCAACCCCATTTGGGGACGATGGCGGTATCGATGAGGCATCGCTCCAGAAGTGCGTCGACTTCTGCGTGGAGGCGGGCGCCCACGGCATCGTGATTGGCGTGAACGCCAGCGAGGCGATCGCGCTCACCGACGAGGAGCGGTGCAGGGCCGCCGAAATCGTGATCGACCAGGCGGCGGGGCGCGTGCCTGTGGTGGTAGGTGTTTCGGGCATCTCCACAACGGCGTCGGCGCTCTACGCCAGCCATGCGGCGAAGGCTGGCGCGGATTCGGTGATGGCGATGCCGCCCTACGTGCGGCACGCGCCGGTTGGCGAAATCTACGACTTCTACAGTGCGGTCGCGGCGGCGGCGGATGGGCTGCCGGTCTGGATTCAGGACTACGTGGGGCCGGTTGGCACCCCTATGCCCGCCTCGCTGCTGACGCGGATGCTGGCGGAAATTCCGGGAGTCGATTTCCTCAAGGAAGAGACGGCCCACGCGCCACAGGTGATCACCGTCGTCCGCGAGCAGGCGGGCGACGACCTGAAGGGCGTGATGGGCGGGATGGCGGGGCGCTACCTGATGGAGGAGTTCGCCCGGGGCGCCTGTGGCACGATGCCGGCCTGCGAGGTGACCGATGTCCACGTGCAGGTCTGGAACGCGCTCGACCGCGGTGACCTGGCCGGGGCGCGTGACCTGCACACGCGACTGCTGCCGCTGCTCAACTACGAGGCGATGTACAGCTTTACCATCTACAAGGAAGTGTTGTACCGGCGTGGCGTGATCGCCAGTTCCCGGACCCGGGTGCCGGGCGCGGGAACGCTCGACGCGCACAATCACCGCGAACTCGATGCCATTCTCGACGCGCTTTCGCCGTTGATGACGGTTGGCTGAGAACGCGCCACTTGGGAAAGGCGCCGATCTTCCCGGGTGGGAGGGCGAGGAGCTATTCCTGCTGGAGTCGCCCGCGGTCCGGACATGGGTGGCTCCCTTCCATGGCGGCGGCGTGGTCGCCCATGCGATCGCGGCTCCCGGTGGCTGGCGGCAGGTGCTGCATGCGGGCTCCGGGTCCGGAACGAGGGCGCGGCCCACGCGGTTTGGGAGCCCGGTCCTCTTTCCGTTTCCGGGGCTAACGCGGGATGCCGCCTACTGGTGGGAGGGCCGGCGCTACCGGTTACCGGTCAGCGCGCCGGACGGCAGGTCCTTCGCTCACGGCTTTGCTCACGATCGTGGTTGGCGGGTCGTCGAGCGGAATGAGCGGCGGATCGTGATGCGGTTCGAAACGCCTGGTTGCCTGAACGATGGTGAGCGCCAGGGCTACCCGTTCGCGGTGTCGCTCCGGCATGAAGTCTCGCTGGAGGAAGACGGTCTCCGTATCGTACTTCTCGCGCGCAACGAGGGGGCGTATCCGGCTCCGGTCGGGCTCGGGCTGCATCCGTATTTCGCAATGTCGTTTCTGGGAGGCGAGCGATCCGGACTGGTGGTCGAGACACCGGTGATTTCAGTCGATGGGCAAACGACGGAGCCGGTTTGTCTCTCCGCCGCTGGTCAGGAACTGCACACCAGAACCGGCCTCCTTTCGCCCGCGAGGGCGCGCATGAGCGGATCGACAGGGGAGGTCTCGCTGTATCTTGACCGCGGAGTGAGCGACCTGGCGGTATTCGCGCCGGGGGACGGGCGGTCCGTTTCGCTGGAGCCAACCAGTTGCCCGCTATCGGCGGGATCGCTCCTCACGGACCACGATTCACCCTCGCATATCGCGTTGCGACTGGCTCCTGGAGACGGGCGGAGGATGGTGATTCGCATCGCGGCCAGCTCGCTGGAACCGATGGAATCCCCCCGGCGTTGAATATCCAGTGAGACCGGGCTAGCCTGTCTGGGAGGGTTGCCAAAGGAGAACACTTGTTCTATTCTGGTCTCCAGTTCAGTAATGTACGTACACGTACGAGTGGGAGACCGAAAGAATGAGCGCGGAAGCTTTTTCCTTTACCTATTCAGACCTCGATGGCGGCGAGGGACAGATCGATTTCGCGTCCATGCGCAAGCTGTGGGTGGACAGGAATCGCTCCGGTATCGTGTTCGCCGAGCCAGCGCCAGACGGCGCGGAGGTTCTGCATGAAGTGGTGATCGAGGGCTCGGAGGCGATTGGCGACATGACCGCGGTGATGGATACGTTGCTCGCGGTCAACTCGTTCGAGCGGCTGGAATCGCCGCTGGTGGATGGCGGGCGCACACCTCTGGTGCTCGAATTCCGCTACCCGCGGCCCCAGGTGGTGGCGCTGGCGCTCCGCGCATCCTGAACCGAGCTCTGGGTGAAGGACTGGTGAACGGGGACAGGAGCTATCGCACTCGAACCAGAACGCCGGGTGATGTGGTGCGCACCATCCGGCGTTGGTGTGTGCGTGCGGTGAGAATTGGCTGTTATCCGGCCACC
>CAZUPA010000084.1:0-1948 GCA_964622205.1 uncultured Sphaerobacteraceae bacterium | reverse complement strand
CACCATCCGGCGTTGGTGTGTGCGTGCGGTGAGAATTGGCTGTTATCCGGCCACCTCGAACGCGGTGTACATGCCGTGCATTGCGTGTGGCGCGCCGTCTCCCATGTCCGGGAAGTAGCACATCATGAGATAGACGCCTGGCTCCAGGTCCCAGGATGTCCAAATGCTCGTGCCGTTGGTTTGAGTTTGCGTTGTGGCGATGTCCTGGGCCCGCCCCATATCGGCGACTGGTGTGCCAGACATCTCTCCTTCGAACGCGGCCTGGGCTTGCTCAACCGTATAGCCGTCGGGAGCTTTCACGAGGTCGATGAAGTGCGGCTGCGCGCCGATGTTGTCGATCTGGACGACCTGCGGACCAGCCGCGAGTTCGCCAGCGGTGACCTCGATCACGTACTCACCGAGGCTGATGGTGGCGGTCGATTCGGGCGTGACAAGGTCCGCTGGCATGTCCCCGGTGACTTCGAAGGTCACCGGCTCGACTGGCAAGGATGGGTCGTCGCCCCAGGCAAACCATTCGCCTGGGGTGAGGTCGAGGACCGTGGATGTGCCCGCCGAAGCTCCACCCGCCATCACCGCGTCGTACACGAATGGCGGCAGCATCATCGAATCGCCGCCGTCACCGCCTTCGGTGGCGCTCGCATCCGGCGATCCCATATCCGGCGCGCCGCCCATCAGCGCTTCGAGAAAGTCATCCACGCTCATCCCTCGCGGTTGCACAAATCCGACCGCGCGTGCTGGATCGACGCCTTCGGCGGCGGTTGCCGTGACGAGATAGCGGCCGGCGGTGAGCGATTCGGGGATTCCCTCGAACCCGTTCTGGGTGATCGTGACGTTGAGTTCCGGCAGGCCGAGCGAAGCGAACGGCGATGCCTGGGAGGAGGGCGTCGCGTCCTGGGCGGCGAGCGACGGGGTGATGGAGAGCAGCAGGAGACAGGCAACGGAAAGGGCGGAGAAAAGGTGCCTACGCATCGTATTCACTCCTGATGATAAACGGTGAATAGATGACGCATGTCGAGCAGTGCGTACTCGCGGCTTCGTCGTCCGAGTAGTGGGCTGGCAGGGCAGCGCATCGTGCGAAACGCGTTTGGATGAAGACCCTGGATTGACTTTCGCGCGGCGGCCGCCCGGGCACCCGGAGATAGGCGCCAATTGCTCCGCGTGTGTGAAACGTGATGTGTTTCCGGGTTGGCCTTGCGCTGGTGGTCAATCCAAACTCAATCGTATCACGATATAAATCAAATTGCATCATCCGGAGATTTGAACGGGGTGGGACGGTGTCGAGGCGATTTGGTTCATGGCTTGCGGGGCGAGGCGCCAAGGATTGTCCAGGCCGGTGGCGCGGGACATGGCGGGACTCCCGGCGCGAGCGCGGATCAGGCGGCCATCACAGACTCCGTACCATTTCTCGCGTCACACCCGCTCGCTTCAGGATTCGCGCGATGGAAGTGGAACCTGCGCACATTCTGGAGTGGGTCAAGGAGCGAGGCCGGGTTATCCGTCGCTGGGTACATCAAACTGTCCTGAAGTGCTCTGCCGCTCGTGAAGGATGCGCAGGATCAGGATTGAATCGGCAAGGACTCGATAGTAGATGACGTGCTTCTGCATCCGAAGAGAGCGAGTGTTGGGAGCAATATCTGGGCGGTCCACTTCAGACAAGGGATGCTCTTTCAAGACATCCAGCGCTTCGAATATCGCTTCCTCGTACGCGTTTGCCTGCCTGATGCCCCCCCATTCCTCTCAGAGTGGGCAACGATTTGACGGAAGTCCTGCTGGGCGAGGTGACTGTAGCGAAGAAAGCGCCTAGCCACAAATGTCAGAGTCCAGCGGCACTCCCGATATGGCGATTTAGCCTCGTGCAACGCCGAGTTCGGGATACTCCAGGAGTGATACAGAATCCGCGTGATCATTTGAGGGACGGACCGCACGGGCCAAGCCGGAAACAGGCCCA
>CAZUPA010000083.1:11682-14073 GCA_964622205.1 uncultured Sphaerobacteraceae bacterium | reverse complement strand
AGCATGCCAACGATGTTCCGGATGTGCGAGGAAAAGGTCGACAGGCTTTGCTCGATGCTTTGCTCGTCGCCGATATCGACAAACACCGAATCGAACACGCTGGTGATGGAGGTGTCGTCGGCCGGAATGAACAGGCCGGTCTGGGCCATGAGCGTCAGCAGTCCCACCGTCTTCAACGCGACGGTCTTGCCGCCGGTGTTGGGGCCGGTGATGAGCAGGATGCGGAAATCCTCGCCGATCTCAAGGCTGATCGGGACAACGGTATTGCGGTCCAGCAGGGGATGGCGGGCGTTGACGAGCCTCACCCGGTTGGAAGGGTGCCCTCGTTCGTCGCGATTCCGTCCACCTCCGGTGGGTGGTTCGTGGAGGCTGGGCCGGGTGGCTTCCATCGCCTCGGCGAGGCGAGCCTTGGCCATGGCCAGATCGATGGCCGCGATGGCCTCGATCAGCCGGGAGATCGCATCGTGCTGGTCGCCGATCCGGCCGCTCAGCATGTCCAGGATCCGTTCGATCTCATGCGTTTCGGCGAGTTGTTCTTCCCGCCATCGATTGTTGAGTTCGACGACATCGAACGGTTCGACGAACACGGTATGGCCGCTTGACGAGGTGTCGTGCACGATGCCACGGATCAGGCCGCGCGCCTCGGACCGGACGGGGAGCACATACCGGCCATCGCGGATGGTGATGATGTTCTCCCGCAGGGCCGATCCATAGCGGCCGCCGGAGAGGAAGCTGTTGAGCCGGTCCATCAGGCGGTGATGTGCGATGCGGACCGCCTTCCGGATGCGCGCGAGTTCGTCGCTGGCGCTGTCCAGCACATCGCCACGCGGACCGATCGAGCGCGTGAGATCGGTTTCGAGCGGTGAGAAGTTCTCCATCGCTTCGGCGAATTCCAGGAGGTTCGGATAACGATCCTCGCCCTCCGGCATCCTGGTGAAAGTCCGCCGGATGTCGCGGCCGGCTTTCAGGGTATCGGATACCTCGAGGAGTTCGTTGGGCGTCAACCGGCCGCCCTTTTCCGCCTTGTCGATACTCGCCCGGATATCCCTTGCCCCGCCAATGGTGAACTCGGGATAGCGAACGTGGAAATCAGCCGCCTCGGCGGTCACGTCCAGCAGGTAGCGAACGATCTTGCGGTCCCGGCTGGGGCCGATTTCCAATGCACGAGTCGCCGCCAGGCTGTAGTGGCAACGCGTCGAAAGACGCTTCAGGATTTCGTTGAATTCGAGTTTGGTGAGTGCTTCTGATGTCGCCACGTGGGTTCTGCCCCGTTCAATGCACAATGGGAATGTTGGCTGGCGACGTACATCCTGTCGCCGCGAGCGAATTAGCGTTACGTTTCGTGTTGACACGAACAAGTGTTCGAAACTATAATCGCCACATCAATAATACCCGGAACTCCCGCAACCACCGGGTAGTGAGTGAGCCAAAGGAACGTCATCATGAAGAGCCTCTCTCAACGCCAACAAGCCATCCTGGATTTCATAGGGGCCTTTCTCGATGAGAACGACTACCCACCCACCATCCGTGACATCCAGCAGGAACTGAGCATCTCATCGACCAGTGTCGTGGACTACAACCTGAAGGTACTTGAGGAGCGCGACTACATTCGACGCAACAGGAACATTTCCCGCGGCATCGAGGTCGTGGGACGTTTCCCGGGCCGCTCCAATCTGGTCACCATCCCTGTCATCGGTCAGATCGCCGCCGGTTTGCCGATCCCCGTCCCCACTGATCTGGAAGGCAGCGATTCCGCCGACGTGATTGAGCTGAGCCCCGAGTTGGCTTCCAGATCCGGTGGCGATCTGTTCGCGCTGCGCGTTCGCGGACATTCGATGGTCGATGCGTTGATCAACGATGGCGACATCGTCATCCTCAAGCACCAGGTGACCTGTGAGAACGGCGAGACGGTCGCGGTATGGCTCGAGGACGAGAAGGAAACGACACTCAAGAAGTTCTATCACGAAGGCGACATGGTGCGGCTCCAGCCGGCCAACGTCACCATGGAGCCGATCTACACGCCCGCCAGCAATGTGCGGATCCAGGGACGGCTCGTCACCGTGGTCCGCTCCATCGACTAGCGGATACCGGCAAGCTCATTCACAATTCACCGATCCGGCTCCCGCGGGAACCGGATCGGTTTTTGCGTGTTGACCAGCCAGCGATCGCCGGCCAGGCGGCACGCCAATCCATACAGGATGATCCATTGCTATCCGCGCTGCTGGCGGGAGCCGGCCTCTCCTCGTCGTCGGGACTCAATGCCTACCTGCCGATCCTGATCCTGGCGCTCACCGACCGGGTGAGTTCGGACTTCAACCTGACGGGCCGCTTCGAGGCGATTTCCTCGAACACCGGCATCGTCGTGATCCTGCTCGTGCTGGCGGTCGAACT
>CAZUPA010000083.1:0-11582 GCA_964622205.1 uncultured Sphaerobacteraceae bacterium | reverse complement strand
CGATTTCCTCGAACACCGGCATCGTCGTGATCCTGCTCGTGCTGGCGGTCGAACTTGTCGCGGACAAGATCGCTCGCATCGATCGCTTGAACGATCTCCTGCACACGGTGATCCGGCCCGCGATGGGCGCGTTGTGCTTCATGGCGGTCGCGTCCGAGAGCGGCGATCTTAACATCTGGGTCGCGGGAGTGCTTGGGTTGGCGATCGCGGGAGCCGTTCACCTCTGGAAGATGCGAGCCCGTCCCGCCGTGACCGAAGCAACCTCGGGCATTGGCAACCCCATCATCAGCGTATTCGAAGATGTCGTCGCGATTGTCGTCTCGATCGCGTCGATGGCGCTGCCGTTGGTGAACATCCTGCTGGTTCCCGCGGCGGGCTGGTTGCTCACTCGCTCCTACCGGCGAATGGCGACCGGCGAGAGCAGCCTCATGTCGATGCTGGTGCCGGCCAGGCGGGACGACAAGAGGTAGCAACCGGGTTTCCACTCTCCCGTTCCTGCCCGTGGCGATGTGTCGCTGGTCGATTCGTAGTACAGAGTTGCGTCGTATCGACTCAACTTATACACTATACATAGACTAATTCCGTGGGAGTATGCGATGCCAAACCAATCCACAGTAGATTTCAAGGACTATTACCAGGTCATGGGCGTCCCCAGGGATGCCGATGAGAAGGCAGTCAAGTCAGCCTTTCGCCAGCGCGCCAAGGAAATGCACCCGGACGTCAACCGGGACGACCCCAAGGCCGAAGAGCGTTTCAAGGAACTGAACGAGGCCTACGCGGTCCTTTCCGATCCCGACAAGCGCCGGATGTACGACCGCTTCGGCGAAGACTGGCAGCGCTACAAGGATGCTGGCGTGTCGCCGGACGACACCTTCCGTTCTCGAGGTGCGCGTACGCAACAGCAGGCGTCGTCGCAGGATTTCGGGACGTGGTTCGCGGGCGACAACGGGGACTTCACCTTCGAATCGGCCGACAGCGGCGGGCGGTTCTCCGACTTCTTCAATCTCCTGTTCGGTTCACAACAATCGCCCGGTGGCCGGGCGCGCCAGACCATTCAGCGACCGCGACGGGGCGATGACCTGGAGGCGTTGACGACAATCACCCTTCAGGAGGCGGCCAACGGCGCCCAGCGACGCCTGACCGTGCGCACGCCGCAGGAATGCACGCTCTGCAACGGAACAGGCGAGGTCCGTGGGGCGGAATGCCCCCGGTGCGATGGGACCGGCGTCATCGAAGGGAACCAGGAACTCGAGGTCACGATCCCGAAGGGCGTCAAGACCGGTTCCCGGGTGCGAATCTCGGGCAAGGGCGGACCCGGGATCGGCGGTGGCCCCAAGGGCGATGTCTATCTTGTCATCAAGGTCGTGCCGGATTCGCGATTCGAACGCGTCAATGATGACCTGGTCGAAACCATCAACGTGCCGCTGTATACCGCGATCCTGGGCGGCGAAGTGCGGGTGCCAACCCTCACGGGTCAGGTCGCCTTGACGATTCCGCCTGGCACCCAGAATGGCCGGCAGTTCCGCC
The DNA here is from genome assembly GCA_964622205.1 of uncultured Sphaerobacteraceae bacterium. Classification (GTDB taxonomy): domain Bacteria; phylum Chloroflexota; class Chloroflexia; order Thermomicrobiales; family UBA6265; genus JACCYX01. The sequence goes on along the minus strand of CAZUPA010000083.1, from coordinate 10,055 downwards.
TGAGGGGCAAGGGCATGCCGAAGCTTGGCTCCAGTGGCCGCCCTGGCGACCTGATCGCCAGGGCCCAGATCGAAGTGCCCACCGATCTGACCGAGAAGGAGCGCGAGTTGTTCGAGGAACTCCGTTCCCTGCGCCGGAACGCGTAACGGTGCCACCGGGGCGTCGATCTGCGACAATGATATGGAACGACGTGGTGACGGCCGGGCATCCCCGGCCGTTCCCGCGTCCCAGCAAAGCCGCCGCGGTCAGTAGGCGGGCGACACAACGGGAGAATGGGGCATCACATGCCGGCAACAATCATCATGGGTGGTCAGTGGGGCGATGAGGGCAAGGGCAAGCTCACCGACGCCCTCGCCGCGCATGCCTCGATGGTCGTTCGGGCGAACGGGGGAAGCAACGCCGGGCACACCGTTCAAACCAGCGAAGGCACCTTTAAGCTGCGGCTTGTGCCTTCCGGCATCCTCAACCCCCATGTGACCTGCGTGCTGGGCGCGGGCGTTGTAATCGACCTGCCAACCCTCGTCGGCGAGTTGCGTGCGCTACAGGAACGTGGCATCGACATCTCCGGCATGCGCATCAGCGATCGAGCTCACCTTGTGCTCCCCTATCACAAGCGGCTCGATGTGCTGGAAGAGCAGCGGCGAGAGAACGATGAGATTGGGACGACGCTGAACGGCAACGGCCCGGCCTACGCCGACAAGGCCTCCCGGCATGGGCTCAGGATTTGCGATGTGCTGCGGCCGGATCACCTGAAGCGCAAGCTGTCGATCGAAGTCGATTCCAAGAACCAGCAGTTGGCCGGCGTCTTTGGCGCCGAACTCCTCGACCTGGACACCCTCTACCAGGAGTTCATCGATCTCATCGACTTCATCCGGCCTATGGTCGTGCCAACCGAGGTCGTCGTGCAGGACGCGATCCAGGCTGGAGAGCAGGTCATCATCGAGTGCGCGCAGGGCGCGATGCTCGACATCGATTATGGCACGTATCCTTATGTCACCTCTTCGTCGCCGACCGCCGCCGGCGCCTGCCAGGGAGCCGGCGTCGCGCCTTCGCAGGTCGAGCGTGTGATCGGGGTCTACAAGGCGTACAGCACCCGGGTCGGCGGTGGCCCGATGCCGGCCGAACTGCTCGACGAGACCGGCGAACTCATCCGCCAGCGGGGACGCGAATGGGGTGTCAATACCGGTCGGCCGCGGCGGACGGGCTGGTTCGATGCCGTCGCCGCCCGGCAGACCAGTCGTCTCAATGGCGTCACCGAAATCGCGCTGACGCTGGTGGACGTTCTCGACGTGTTCGACGAAATCGGCATCTGCACTGGATACCAGGTTGGCGACCGGATCGTGAACCATGTGCCGGCACTGCTCGATTCGCTGGAAGGCGCGACTCCCAACCTCGATTTCGTGCCGGGATGGAAGTCCGACACGACCGGCGCGCGTTCGTTCAACGAACTCCCGGAGAACGTCATGGGATACCTGGGGCGGATTGAACGCCATCTGGGCGCACCGGTGCGGTATGTCGGCGTTGGCCCGGATCGCGAGCAACTCATCGACCGGAACGCCGGGGTCTAGAAATCAGGTCGCCTAGCCGCGTTTGGACCGTTCCACCGTCGGTTCGCGTTCCAGCAGGCGGCTGATCGCATCCGGAACCGGGGCCTCCTCGAACAGGACCCGGTGCATCTGGTCGACGATGGGCATTTCGATTCCATGGCGAATCCCGAGTTCCCGGGCGGCCTTCGTGGTTGGAATCCCCTCGGCCACCTCGTTCATCAAAGCCAGCACGTCGTCCAGGGACTTGCCCGCGGCGAGCGCGACGCCCACCTGGTGATTTCGCGAGAGTGGGCTCGCGCATGTCGCGATCAGGTCGCCGATGCCGCTTAACCCGGCGAACGTGAGTGGCCCGGCGCCCATCGCCTCTCCGATCCGCGCGATCTCGGCGATTCCTCGCGTCATGAACGCGGCCTTCGCGTTGTCGCCCGCCCCCATCCCGTCGGCGATTCCCGCGCCGATCGCGATGATGTTCTTGAGCGCACCACCGAGTTCAACTCCTATGACATCGTCGCCGTGATATACGCGGAACCGCTGGGAGTGAAACACCCGTCCGAGCGTCGCCGCGAGGTCAAGGTCGTTCGCCGCAACCACGGTCGACGCGGGGCGGCCATGGGCGATTTCGGCGGCCAGATTGGGACCGGCGAGCGCGGCGACCCGGGATCCATCGCCCAGGATGGAACCGATGACCTGCGTTGGCCGCATGAGCGTCGCGATTTCCAACCCCTTCGCCACGCTGATGATTGGCTTCCCATCCAGGCAGCCCGCCAACGGCTCGACGGTCCGCCGGATCGCCTGGGTTGGCACGGCGATCACCGCCACGTCTGCGTGTTCCAAGGCGCCGGCGGCGTCTGATTCCATGTCGATCGCATCAGGTATGCGGATACCCGGAAGTGAGTTCGGATGTCGACGATGTTTGGACATGAACGCCGCGACTTCCGAGCGATGCGCGACAAGCGTCACCCGCTGCCCGGCCTCATGGGCGAGAATCGCCAGCGTGGTGCCCCACGCTCCCGCGCCCACGACCGTCACGGCCGTCCCACTGGTGGCCGTCTGGCCCTGGTTCGCCATCATTGACACCTTTCACGAGCGGTCCGTAGACTCCATTGACTAATCATGCGGTGGTGTGGCTGGCACGGCGCGAACGTGCCGAACGGCCACGCCGCGCTTACGTGAATGAAGGTATGGTGCCATGAACCTCGAGCTTCCACTGGATTCGCTGGCGATTCGCCAGATCATTCCCCATCGCTATCCGTTCCTCCTGATCGACCGCATCATCGAGTTGGAGCCGGGACAGCGGGCAGTCGGACTGAAGAACGTCTCGGCCAATGAGCAATTCTTCCAGGGACACTTCCCGGAGTTCCCGGTGATGCCAGGCGTGCTGATCGTCGAATCGATCGCCCAGGTCGGCTCCGTGGCGATGATGTCGCAGGACGGTATGCGCGGGAAGCTGGCGCTTTTCGCGGGCATAAACAACGTTCGCTTCAAGCGTCAGGTCAAGCCGGGAGACGTACTCAGGATCGAGGTCACGCTCGGCCAGTTCCGGCGCAACATCGGCACGGGCAGTGGCGTGGCGACGGTCGATGGCGAGGTTGCCTGCAAGGGCGAATTCATGTTCGCGCTGGTGCCGGACGAAGGTGGCGGGAACCAGGGATAGGACAACGGAAACGCCGTGAGCTGCGCCGGACTCGCCAATAGTCGACGGGAATTCGCAAGCGCTACACTATAACCGTATCGAAGCGGAGTTATGGTCCAGGCGGCCAAACGGAAGAATCGACCCACCAACGGCCTCACGGGATTCGAGGTTTGACGACAGGAGCCTGTAGCCTTGTCTGCATCTGGCAAAACACTTGGCCTCATCCTCATTGGCGTGGGGGCGGCTATCGGGCTCGCCCTTGGCGTCTGGATCCTCTCCGCCCTCGCCGATGATTCAACCGGCACGTCCGGCGCGGTCCTGGGATTCGCGCTCGTGATCATCTTCATCGTCGCACCGCTCTGTGGCGGCGGAATCTACATCTTCAGCAAGGGCCGGGCGGAAGAGAAGGAAATGGGCAAGGTTCGCGAACAGCGTGCGTTGCTTGACATTGTGAAAACGCGAGGGCAGGTCCAGATCAGCGACCTGGTGCTGGAGTTGAACTCCACGACCGGCGACGTCCAGAAGAACCTGCACGATCTTGTCGGGCGCGGGCTCTTTTCGGGCTACGTCGACTGGAACAAGGGGGTTCTCTATTCAGTCGAGGCGTCGAAACTCAACGGCCAGCAAACCTGCCCAAACTGCGGTGGGCAGGTGGAACTCGCGGGCAAGGGATTGATCAAGTGCCCGTACTGTGGAGCGGAAATCTTCCTCTAGTAGGCCAGGTCCTGGCTCACGGAAAGGACGTTCGCGTTGGAGCGACGGATCAGCAAGAAGCTCTTTGAGATACCTGGCTATCGCGGATACAGGTCCCTGGAGGACCGGCGCGACGATGACCGTCGCGTGCGCGAAGCGATCGCGGGCGCGCTCGGCGACACGACCGGCGCCCTCACCCGCTTGAGCGCTCGGCTGGCCGAGGAGCGCAAGCTCCAGCAAATCTCGGGCATCGAGCGCCTGGTGGGAACCACGCGCCACCTCGGAGACCGGGTGCGAACGGCGAGGTACGGTTACGGCGGCCTGTTCTCCCAGCAGCCGGTCGGCGCGGTCGCGCTGGACCAGCTCAAGCAGTTCGATGTCGCGTTCCAGAACGAAATCGCGGCACTGGACGAGATCGCCGGGCGGCTGACCAATTCCCCGGAAGGGCCACTGCCGGTGGACATCACCGCCTACGGCGACGAAATCGTGCGACTGAACAAGCTGTTCGACGCGCGGACCCAGGTCGTGGAGACCGCGCAGCCTTCACAGGATGCCGAAGTCCTCACGCTCCTCGAGCCGCCCGCCGCGCCAAAGATCTCGCCGATCTCGGGACTCGTCCTCGGCGACGCCTTTTCGGTACTGGGTGACGACTTCATCGTGGATGCGGTTGTCACCTTCCGCGAGCCGGAGCGGACCGTGCGGCTTGTTCGTGCCGGAGACGATCCCGACGGGCAAACGATCTGGTTTCTCGGAGGAACAACTGAAGATGTGCCGTCGTCCCGGTTGGGTGAGGGCGATCGCGGTTCGGTAAATGTCGCAGGTGGCCGAAACGCGGAAATGACCATCGAAACCGGGGACGGAACGAACGAAATGGTTCCGGTACGGTATGCGTATACTGCGTCCACCGGGGACGCCGTGACGTTCTGGTATTCAGTTGGCAACGAGACCCGCTCATTCGCGGGAACTTCGATTGTGGACGCAGACATTCAGGTCTACGGCCAGGCATAGAAAGCAGGGAGACAGACTCAATGGGTATCCTCGATCGTATGTCGCGACTCGTGCGTGCAAACGTCAATGACCTGCTCGACCGGGCGGAAGATCCCGAAAAGATGATCGATCAGATCATTCGTGACATGCAGACCAACATCACCGATGCGCGGCGCCAGGTCGCGGCGATGATCGCCCAGGAAAAGGAACTCGCGGCCGATCTCAAGGAGAGCCAGGAACTGTCCGATGAGTGGGCCGAAAAGGCGAAGCGCGCCGTTGGCGCCGGCAAGGACGACCTCGCCCGCGAAGCCCTTCGCCGCAAGCGCGATTCCGACGAGAACCTCGCGGTCTACGAGCAGCAGCACCAGGTGCAGGAGCAGACCGTCACCAAGCTCAAGCAGCAGCTGGCGGCGCTGGAATCGAAGTATCAGTCAACGTTGAGCCAGCGCGACGCGCTGCTCGCCCGCTCGCGCCGGGCGGCGGCGACCAAGAAGATCGTGACGCAGTCCTCGGCTGCTGTCAGCTCGCTTGGCGACGGACTCAACGCCAGTGCTGAACTGGACCGCATGGAGTCGAAGATTCGGCAGACCGAATCCGAAGCCGCGGCATACCAGGAGCTTGAGAGCGAGTCGATGGACGCGCAGTTCCGCGAACTCGACTATGACATCGACATCGAGAAGGAACTCGATGCGCTCAAGTCGGGCGGAGCGCCAGCCGGGGAACTCTCGTCTGGCGACGAAACGTACTAGGCACGATCAGCCTGGATGTCCCTGAGCCGGAGCGCGGGGGTGGCCCGCGATCCGGCTTTCGGATTCCGCGACGGAGGAACTCCACGTGGCCGTTCTCGACCTGATCGAATATCCAAACGAAGGCTCGAGCGAGCTTGTCCACCGGATTCCAGAAAATGGATCCGGTGAATTCCGGCTTGGTTCCCAGCTCGTTGTCCGCGAGAGCCAGCGGGCGGTCTTCTTTCGCGACGGCAAGGCGCTCGACGTATTCGGGCCTGGCCGTCACACGATTTCCACCAACAACATCCCGTTCCTCACGGGATTGATCGGTATCCCATTCGGTGGCAAGTCCCCATTCACCGCGGAGGTCTACTTCGTGTCGATGCGGGAATTCACCGACATGAAGTGGGGATCGGCGCAGCCACTCACCTACCGGGATTCCGATCTCGGCATGGTGCGATTGCGAGCACATGGCACATACAGCATCCGGGTGAGCGATCCGCAACTGCTGGTCGGGCAGATGGTTGGCACGCGCGGATCCTACGGCACCGGCCAGATCGATGAGTTCCTGCGCAGCATCATCCTCACCCAGTTCAACGATATCCTGGGCGAGGTTCACACGTCGATCCTGGATCTGCCTGGCATGTCGGTCGAGGTTTCTTCCGCCGCCCGGGCGTCCCTTGCCGAGCCATTCGCGCGGTATGGGCTCGAATTGACCAGCTTCCAGGTCAGCGCCATCACGCCGCCCGATGAAGTCACGGCCCGCATCGATGCCCGGTCGGGGATGGCCGCCATCGGTGACCTCGACGCTTATACGCGATTCAAGACCGCCGAGGCGATTGGCGACGCCGCGAACAATCCGGGCGTGGCGGGCGATGCCGCCAGCGCCGGCGTTGGGCTTGGCACCGGTCTCGGTATCGGACAGGCCATGGCCGGCGCGATTGCTGGAAGCCAGAATGCCCCACAGGCTCCGGCGCAACCCACCCAGGCGACGACCGCCTGCCCGAATTGCAATGCCACCATTCCGGCCAATTCCAAGTTCTGCCCCGAGTGCGGCACGAACCTGGCGGGCGTGACATGCAAGGAATGCGGTTCGGCGAACCAGCCCGGCGCGAAGTTCTGCAGCACCTGTGGAAAGCCGCTTGGTTAGCCATTACACGGCTTGTTACACGCAATTCGGTAGGGAAGGATGGGGCGAAAGCTCCATCCTTCGCTTTATGACGCAGTCGACTGATTTCACCGTACCAGCGATAGTCGAATCAACCCCGCGTCCCTCCACAATTCAGGCCGAACCTGACCAATATATGGTAGAATAAGGCGTTAGGCTCACGCCTTTTCCCCACGTATCAGGAGCCATTTACCGTGGAACGAGGAACCGTTCGGGTTGCCAGCATTGAGTCCGAAATGCGGCAGTCCTACCTTGACTATGCAATGAGCGTCATCGTTGCCCGTGCATTGCCGGATGCGCGGGACGGCTTCAAACCCGTCCACCGGCGGGTGCTCTACGCCATGCACCAAATGGGCATGCGATCGAACTCCCGGTACCGCAAGAGCGCGGGTATCGTGGGAGAAGTCATCAAGAACTGGCACCCGCACAGCGACACCGCCGCCTACGACACCCTGGTCCGCATGGCCCAGGATTTCAGCCTGCGTTATCCGCTGGTCGACGGACAGGGAAACTTCGGCTCGGTGGACGGCGACAAGGCCGCCGCGATGCGCTACACCGAAGCCAGGATGGCGGCGATCGCAGACGAGTTGCTGGCCGACATCGACAAGGAAACAGTCGACGAGTATCCCAACTACGACGCCTCGATGATGCAGCCGACCGTGCTGCCGGCTCGTTTGCCCAACCTGCTCATCAACGGCAGCGCGGGTATCGCCGTGGGTATGGCGACGAATATCCCGCCGCATAACCTCAACGAGATTTGCGACGGTATTACCATGTTGCTCGACGATCCGGACACCACCGTGGAACAGCTCCTGGAAGTGATTCCTGGCCCGGACTTCCCAACCGGCGGTGGCATTGTCGGGCGTGAAGGCATCCAGGCCGCCTACGCGACGGGCCGTGGCCGCGTGCTGCTGCGGGCAAAGGCCTTCATCGAAGAGCAGGAGCGGAGCAATCGCTGGCAAATCGTGGTCACCGAACTCCCCTATCAGGTCAATAAGTCCGTTCTGCTCGAACGAATCGCGGAACTGGTCCGCGATGGTAAGCTCGACGGCATCAGCAACCTGCGCGACGAGTCGGACCGGAGCGGCATGCGGGTCGTGTTCGAGCTCAAGCGCGATGCCCAGGCACGAGTGGTTCTCAAGAATCTCTACAAGCATTCGCAGCTCCAGACCACGTTCGGCATTAACATGCTGGCGCTGGTGGAGCGCGGCACTCAGCCTCGCGTGCTCACGCTGAAGCGGGCCCTCCAGGAATACATTTCCCACCGGCAGGAGGTCATCACTCGCCGCACCGAGTTCGATCTCGAGCGGGCCCGTCGCCGGGCTCATGTCCTCGAAGGCTTGAAGATCGCTCTGGACAACATCGATGAGGTGATCCAGGTCATCCGTGCTTCACGCTCGACCGACGAGGCACGCCGCAACCTGATGAACCGCTTCGACCTCTCCGAAATCCAGTCGAACGCGATCCTGGACATGCGGCTGGCCCGGCTGGCCGCCCTGGAGCGCCAGAAGGTCGAGGACGAATACAACGAGGTCATGAAGACCATTGCCTACCTGGAGAGCTTGCTGGCCGATCCTCTCCTCATCATTGGCCTGATCCGCGAGGACATCGCCGACCTCAAGGAGAAGTACGGCGACGAGCGACGCACCACCTTCATCGAAGGTACCGGGGCGATGTCTGACGAGGACCTGATCCCCGAAGTCGACGTCCTGGTCACGGTCACCACCAAGGGATACGTGAAGCGGCTTCCGCAGGACACCTATCGCACACAGCGTCGCGGTGGACGTGGCGTCACGGGCGTCACCATGCGTGAAGAGGACGTGCCGCTGCACATGCTGGCCGCCAACACGCACGATTACCTGCTGGTCTTCACGAACCGGGGCCGCGTGTATCAGATCAAGGTGCATGAACTACCGGACGCCAGCCGCACCGCGAAGGGCATCCCCATCGTCAACGTGATCAGCATGCTGCCAGACGAGACCGTGACGACCCTGCTCAAGGTGCGCGACTACTCCGAGGCGAACTATCTCTTCTTCACGACCCATCTGGGCCGCGTCAAGCGTGTCAGCCTCGACCAGTTCAAGACCGTGCGATCGAACGGTATGATTGCCATCAGCATCGACGACCACGATGAACTGGCGTGGGTGCGCATGACATCCGGCGACGATGATGTGGTTCTGGTGAGCACCGAAGGTCAGGCGATCCGGTTCGACGAGAACGATGTGCGTCCCATGGGACGTCCGGCGGCCGGCGTGATCGGGATGCGCCTCACGGGCAACGACCGCATTATCGCCTTCGAGGTGGTCGAACCCGAACACGACCTCCTGGTCGTCGCGTCACGCGGCCTTGGGAAGCGGACCAGCCTGGACCATTACCGCAGCCAGGGCCGGGGAGGCAAGGGCATCCAGACCATGAAACTCTCGCCGCGAACCGGCGTGATCGTCGCGGCCGCCATGGTCTCGCCCGAGGATGGCGTGGTGCTGATGAACAGCAAGGGCATTACCATCAAGATCGCGGCGGACGGCATCCGCCAGAGTGGCCGCAGCACGCAGGGCGTCACCCTGATGCGCCTGGGCGGCGACGAGGAGGTCGTGTCGATGACCGTCATCGAGCCTTCGGACATCGTCAGCAACGCCCAGTTCGAGGACCTCGACATGAGTGCCTTGCCGGATGGCGGAGATAAGTAGCCGAGGGCGACAACAACGCGATTCGCACAACACGGCCGGACCACTCTAGTCCGGCCGTGCTGTCTTCCTGCAACTCCTCTGGTTGCGTACGTACGCTATCTCAGAGCGTATCGCGATTCGGTGTTGCTGGCAACAAAGTTGTTTGTCGACCCGGTAACTGTGATCTTTCCTTCTGCCAGGTAGCCCGACGATACGGAGTCCAAGGGAACACTTAGGGACGGGATCTGGATAGAGACAGGGCAGCCACTTGCTCGTCTTCGGCTCGCTGGGCTGCCCCTCCACGTACACAGCCGGCAGGATACGGGACATCGAGACAGGCGCCGTTTCACGTCGATCCACCTGGATTCCCTAAAAGGACGGGAACTGGACCTGCGGACTCACTTCGCGAGCCGTTGGGCCATACATTGCGCGCTGGTCTGTGGCACCGATCGCTCCCGGCGCCGGGAGCGATCGGTGCCACAGACCAGGCGTCCGCCTCCTGACATTCCGGATCCCGTCTCAGCCGGTGCAGGCGATCCTGTACTGCTCTTCCCCAAGTGTTCGTGCGTATTCCGCAAAAGGAGTCCGGGAAGTCGCAAGCATGGCGAGACGGAAGAGGCACGCTCAGACGCG
>CAZUPA010000082.1:0-14169 GCA_964622205.1 uncultured Sphaerobacteraceae bacterium | reverse complement strand
GCTTCCTGGATGCCGAAGTTGGACGACGACAGGTCGAGCGCCAGGTTCGCGGCGTGGGCCACTGGCGAGGCGTCGCCGGGTCCGTGCCATGCCGTCCGCACGTTGAAGAACTCGCAGTATGCCGCCAGCTTCCGAGCCGGCGACAGGCCACCGATGTCGGAGATGTGAACCCGGATGAAGTCGATCAACCGGTCCTTGATCAGGTTCACGTACTCGGCCTGGTTCACATACAGTTCGCCCATCGCAACCGGGATCGTCGAGTGTTGCCGCAGCAACTCGAAATACCCATTGTCTTCCGGGGCGAATGGATCCTCGTAGAAGAAGAGCTTGTACGGCTCCAGGTCCTTCGCGAGCTGGATCGCCGCCAGCGGATGAACCCGCTCATGCACGTCGTGCAGCAACTGCACTTCGTCCCCAAGGTTCGACCGCAGGTGGTCGAACAGCTTTGGCACGATCCGCACGTAAGCGGCGGGGTCCCACCGGGCATCGCTCAGTTCGAGATGAATGGCGTACTTCTGGCCATCCGTTTTCGAAGCAGCCGGCCGCGCGCCATACGTCGCGCTGCCCGGAACCGCTACCTGCGCCCGAATATGGCGATATCCCTTGTCCCTGAGCACTCGAACGTTTTCCTCGACCTCGTCGAAGTCGGCGCCCGATGCATGAACGTAGACTTCGGCGGCCTGGCGAACCTTGCCGCCCAGCAGTTGGTACACGGGAAGTTTCGCGATCTTTCCCTTGATGTCCCACAGCGCCATGTCAACGCCACTCATGGCGTTGTTCAGCACCGGACCGCTTCGCCAGTATGAACTTACGTAGGAGGCCTGCCAGATATCCTCGATATCATGCACCGACCTGCCAATCAGGAACGGGCGCAGGTACTCCTCGATCGCGGTCTTCACCACCAGTGGCCGCTGGGTGAAGGTCGCGCAGCCAAGTCCGTAAAGACCTGGCTCGGTCGTCTCGATCTTGACGATCACCGTCCGGATATTGTCCGGCGCGGTCATGATCACTCGCACATCGCGGATCTTCACCGCGTCATCGCCACCAAAAGGAGGCCATGCGGGTAGAATCACCGGTTTTGGTTGGTCGGAAGTCTCCTGCGCCACGTTTGCTCGCTCCCCGATTACTCCGCGGTCTTCACCCATTCCTGGAAGTCCGCCTCGATGTGCTCCTGCCAGGTGGATACGTCGATATCGCCAGAGGTGTACTTGCCTTCGGACAACCGCAGCTTGCCGAACACGTCGCGCTGGCGGGTGTCTTCGGACTTCTCCACGACCGCCTGCAGGAGGTGGGGCGGAATGAACGTCACGCCGGCCGGGGTGCCGAGCACCGCGTCGCCTGGCATCACGGTCGTGTTGCCGATCCGGATCGGGCCGTTGACTTCCCGCAGGGTAACTTCGTAAATCGCGCTCGGGTGGATTCCGCGGCAGTACACCGGGAAATCCTTGAACTCCTCGATCCGGATCGAGTCCCGGATACCGCCATCGATGATCATGCCGGTTCCGGTTCGGGCGCGGGCCGCCGTCGCCAGGTTGTCGCCGATGAATGTCCCATCCTCGATCTTGCTGAAGAGATCCACCACCAGCACGTCCCCCGGCTGGAGCTGGTCGATGATCCAGGTATTCTGGCCGCCCGACCGCCCGGTGCTGGCGCCGTACTCCTGCACCACATCGTTCAGGTCCGGGCGCAGCGGCACGTACGACGCCGTCACCACGCGGCCCACCAGCGGAACCTCTGGCTGGAGATGCACGGCCCAGTCGCCTTCGAACTGGAAGTGATAGTTGTTGCCGCGCTCCAGCACACTCCACGCTTCGTCCGGCGTCACCAGCTTCAGCCGCTCCAGCAGGTCGTCCGGAGCCTTCGGCCGGCCATCGTCGCTCCGCTCGAACGGGTTGAGCGGCGTAAGCGCTTTAATGCGATCGGGATCGTTGAAGATCATGGAATGGTGCTCCTGCACATGTACGGTCTCCAATGGAGACCGCTCAACAAACCGGTACTGGAAATAGCAACGAGGTCAATATACCGGGGAACCCGCGACTGTGAAAGCCCTGCCGTGAACACCCTCCCTAGTCCAGGTGAAAGACCTCCGGAATGGTCTTCCACCAGGTTCCGGGCTCTCGCTCCTCGTCGGGCTCCTGCATCGGTTCGGTCAGCTCCCACCACTTGAGATTGACCGGCTCCGCCCCCATCGCCGCCATGTCCGCCTCGTAGTCGTCTCCCACGTACTCGAAGTAGGCGAACAGCCGGGTTCCATCCCGGAAGATCGAATAGTTCCGGATGTGATATCTGCCGATCACGGCCAGCACCTCGGGCCACACACTCGCATGGATCTCGTCATACTCCCACACGCGATCTTCCCTCAGGCCGATCACCTGCCCAAACCTCCGCATGGCTCCCCCGCTACTCGATGAGACTGGCTCAGCGCCGGTCGGCTATGGATTGACCGGAGCCATTGTCGCCCATCGGCGAACCTTGTCTATAGAAGTCGAGGAAAAACGCCTGCGCATCGAACGACTCCTCGCCTTCTGCGGGCAGCACCGGTGTGAAGGAGCCGTCCGGCTGCATCTGTCGTGAGTTGTGCGTGTCCCTGAAATACGTTTCAAGCACCACATCGCGAACGTGGGCCACGAGTTCCGGAGACTCGATCGGACCTATCACCTCGACCCGCCGGTCGAAGTTCCGCTCCATCGCGTCGGCGCTCCCGATGTACACCCTCGGCGTCCCATTGTTATTGAAATAGTAGAGCCTGCTGTGCTCCAGGAATCTTCCCACCAGGCTTATGATCCGGATCGTGTCGCTCACCCCGGGAACTCCGGGACGCAGGCAGCAAATCCCCCTGATGATCAGGTCTATCTTGACCCCGGCTTGCGACGCGGTGTAAAGCGCCCGAATGGTTTCCTTATCCACCAGCGAGTTCATCTTCAGAATCATGTGCCCGTTGCCATGCTCCCTGTGGGAACTCACTTCGGCCATGATCGCCTCAATCATGCGGGTGCGCATTTCGGTCGGCGCCACCCATAACGTGTTGTACTCAACCTTCGGCGCGAATCCGGTGAGCACGTTGAACAACTGCGTCACCTCCGCGGCGATCTCTTCCCGAGCCGTCAGGATGCCGATGTCCTCGTAGATCTTCGCAGTGTTCGCGTTGTAGTTGCCGGTCGAGATGTGGACGTACCGGCGCAGGCCGTCATCTTCACGCCTTACCACCAGGGTCAACTTGCAGTGTGTCTTCAGCCCGGTAAGCCCATAGGCGACATGCACGCCCGACCGCTCGAGTGTCTGCGCCCACGAGATATTGTTCTCTTCGTCGAACCGTGCCTTGAGTTCGACCAGTACCGCCACCTGGGTATCGTCGTCGCGGGCGCTCGTCAACGCCGGGATCAGCGGCGAATCCTTGCCGAGCCGGTAGAGCGTCTGCTTGATAGCGATCACGTTCGCGTCGGCGGCCGCGGCCCGTACGAAGTCCACCACGATGTTGAACGACTGGTAAGGCAGGTGCAGGAACACATCGCGCTCACGCACCACCGAGAACAGGTCCGGCAGTCCGGTCTCCGGGTCGATTGGCGCATCGACGCCCATCGGGTACATCGAGGACTGCACCAGCGGCGGGTCCTTGAGATCCGGCCGTTCCAGCTTCATCATCTCGAACAGATTGTCGATGCACAGCCGCCCATCCACGACGTAGGTGTCGCTTCTGGTCGCATGAACCTGGTTCAGCAACCAGTCGAGCACCGCCGTGGGCATGGTCGCGTCGACATCGATCCGCACCACCGTTCCGAATGGCCGTTGGGCCAGCGTCTCCCGCATGATCTCCAGCATACTCGCGGGATCGTCCTCATCCTCATCGGGTTCAACGTCCGAATCGCGAAGCAGATGGAATGGATACGAGGCCGTCACCTTGCTGCCAGGAAACAACTGGTCCAGATGCGCCGCGATCACGTCCTCGATCCACACAAACCGGACTGGCCCCTGCTCGATCCATTCTCCCGAGCCAGCGAGCGCCGTCCCGTTCGACACAACGTCCTCCGGCGCCACTGGTATCAGCCGCGGCAACGTCGCGGGAATCTTGACCCGAGCGAATCTCGTCCCGGACTGGCTACGGAGCACCACGATCAGATTGAGGCTATCGTTCGACACATGCGGAAAACGTCGCCCCCGATCCACAGCCTGTGGTGTCAGCACCGGATACATCTCGCGATCGAAAATCCGCCCGACCGTCTTGCGCTCCCGCTTATTGAGATCGTTCCACCGCACGATCTCAATCCGCTCTTTCGCGAGCGCGGGGATCAGTTCATCCATCAGCAAGCGCGAATGCTCCGCGAACAGTTCCTGCGTTGTGCGCTGTATTTCCCCCAGCACTTGCCGTGGGGACCTGCCGTCCAACCCCGGCTCCGCGATCCCGGCCGCGATTTTTCTCTTAACCCCAGCCACCCGGATCATATAGAACTCATCGATGTTCGACACGAAGATCGCCGCGAACTTCACGCGTTCGAGGAGCGGCGTGCTCTTCTCCGCGACCTCTTCGAGTACCCTCCGGTTGAACTCGAGCCAGCTTAGTTCCCGGTTGATGTACATATCGGGCGTGAGTTCCGCCAGGTCGAATCCATGACTATCGGCGGCGGACGCAATCAACGCGGCCGGTTCCAGAGTGTCGGAGAACGCGGTTTCGAGGTTGTTCATTGCAGCTCACTTGCTTTCGGTTTCCGGCCGGAGACATCGCCATCCAACCACGGTCGCTCAATCGAAATGATTTTGAACTATACGGGACAGCGTGGCGGCTAGACGAAAGTTAACGCCTGTCTTCTCTCCGTGAGGCATCCTTAAGGCAACGGCAACCGCGTGTGCCAAACTGCGAGCAACGCTTGCCCCCTTGTCGCCATTCGACCGGAGATTCATTCAGTGACCGATCAGACTTCCGCCCTTCCACTGACCAAGATCGTCGCCACGGTCGGCCCCGCGTCAGAAAGACCCGAAATCCTCACCAGGCTCATCCAGTCTGGCGTCACGACGTTTCGCTTGAACTTCTCACATGGCGACCACGCCACCCATGCCCGGATCTACGGTTCCATCCGCGACATCGCGAGGGGTTTGAACCAGCCCACCACCATCCTCCAGGATCTGCAGGGACCCAAGCTGCGGATTGGCGAACTGAAGGACAACGCCACGTTCACCATCCATGAGGGCGATGAGTTCATCATCAGCACCGGCATGGTGGAAGGAACGGCGACCCGTGTCTCCACTTCCTACGAGCACCTTGCCAGCGATGTCCGGCCCGGAGATCAGGTCTTGATCGACGACGGGCTGATCGAACTGGAGGTCGTCGATACGCGGTTCGACACCGAATTCGGCGACGAGGTCATCTGCACGGTGGTCCACGGTGGCGAGGTGAAACCCCACAAGGGAATCAATCTCCCCGGCGCCGCCGTCAGCGCACCCGCCCTCACCGCCAAGGACCTCGCGGATCTTGAGTTCGGTATCGGCCTGGGCGTCGATATGGTCGCGCTCAGCTTTGTCCGCTCCGCCCAGGACGTCCAGATCGCCAAAGATCGCATCCGGGCATTGGGCGGCGGCCAGCCACTCATCTCCAAGATCGAAAAACCCCAGGCAATCCGCGAACTCGAAGCCATCGTCCACGCCAGCGACGGTCTCATGGTCGCCCGCGGGGACCTCGGTGTCGAACTCAGCGCCGATCAGGTGCCGCTCATCCAGAAGCGCCTCATCCGGCTTGCCAACCAGGCCGGAAAACCGGTCATCACCGCCACCCAGATGCTCGAATCGATGATCCAGAATCCCCGGCCCACCCGCGCCGAAGCCAGCGATATCGCCAATGCCATCCTCGACGGCACGGATGCCCTCATGCTGTCCGGGGAAACCGCGGTCGGGGCATGGCCGGTGCGAACCGTTGAAACCATGAGCCGCATAGCTCGCACCATCGAGCGGGATGCGAGTTGGCGCACGGCAATGAAGGCAAACGTATTGCCGGCCGCCGAACCGGCATCCGCGGGCGACGTCTCGATCGCCGTGGCGCGGGCCGCCGGCGATCTCGCCGTCAACGTTGGAGCGGTCGCGATCGTGGTCGTCACCAACTCTGGCGCCACGGCCCAGACTGTTTCCCAGCAGCGCCCCGGAATCCCGATCCTCGCCTTCGCCGGCCAGCCGGATATCGCCGCCCGCCTCTCCCTCTGGCACGGCATCGTCCCTGTCCACGAGAACCTGGTCACGGACCCTGGTCAAATGGTGGAGCAGCTTGACGCCGGTGTCCGTCGCCTTGGGTATGCGTCCACCGGAGACCGGGTGGTCCTTCTTGCCAGCACGCCCCGCGCCCACGACACCCGGGGCATCTTCCTTGAGTGCCATGAACTTGCCTGAATACGGAAACCCCCGTCCGCCTGATCTGGCGAACGGAGGATTCATGGTGTGCCAGGTCTTACGACGACGAACTAGGAGGCGGATTCTTCCGACCCGTTGGAAACGGCAGCTGGGCCCGAAGTCTCCCCCACACCCTGAAACGCCATTCCGGCTTTGGGATTCTCCGCCACTGGCGGCTCGCCAAAGATCTCGAAGACCTCCGGGGCGTCGAGCGTCTCGCGTTCCATCAGCGCCTTGACCAGCCCGTCGAGCTTATCGCGATGTGCCCTGTTGATCTCCAGCGCCTGCTGGAGCGCGTTCTCCACCATCTCCCGAACGGCCGCGTCCAGCCGCTCCGAAGTCGCGTCGGAGAAGGACTTGTCCTGCGTGATCTCGCGGCCAAGGAACACGTGCTCCTCGCCCGTGCCGAGGTAGATCGGTCCGACGTCCTCGCTCATGCCCCACAGGCCGACCATCCGGCGCGCCAGGCTGGTCGCCTGCTTGAGGTCGTTCTCGGCGCCGGTCGTGATCTCTCCGTACACCACCATTTCCGCCGCCCGTCCGCCGAGCATCCCGGCGAGCCGGCCCAGCAGGTACGTACGGCTGTAGTTGTAGCGATCCTCGTCCGGCATCTGCACGGTCACGCCCAGCGCACGCCCGCGAGGCACCACGCTCACCTTGCGAAGCGGGTCCGAGCCTGGCGTAAAGTGCGCCACGATCGCGTGCCCGGCTTCGTGGTAGGCCACGACCTCCTTTTCCTTGTCGTTCATCAGGCCGTTGCGAGCCACGCCGAGCAGGATCTTGTCGAGCGCTTCATCGAAGTCGGCCTGCAGGATCTCCTTGCGGTTTCGCCGCGCGGCCGTCAGCGCCGCCTCGTTCACCAGGTTGGAAAGGTCCGCGCCAGAGAACCCGGTTGTCGACTTCGCGATATGCTCCAGGTCGATCGAGGCGTTCACCGGAATCCCGCGGGTATGAATGCCCAGGATCGCCACGCGACCCCGCTTGTCGGGCAGTCCCACGGTCACCTGGCGATCGAACCGGCCCGGCCGCAGGAGCGCTGGGTCGAGCACGTCGGGGCGGTTCGTCGCCGCCATCACGATGACTTCCTGGTTCGTTTCGAACCCGTCCATCTCCACCAGCAACTGGTTCAGTGTTTGCTCGCGCTCATCGTTGGACCCGCCCAGACCGGCGAATCGCTGCCGCCCCACGGCGTCCATCTCGTCCACGAAGATGATCGCCGGCGCGGCGGCCTTGGCCTTGTCGAACAGGTCGCGAACGCGGCTGGCGCCGACGCCCACGAACATCTCGACGAATTCCGACGCCGACACGCTGAAGAACGGCACCCCCGCCTCACCCGCGACCGCCCGCGCCGTGAGCGTCTTGCCTGTACCCGGAGGGCCCACCAGCAACACGCCACGAGGGAGCCGCGCGCCGAGCGCGTGGTACTTCGCCGGGTTCCGCAGGAAGTCGACGACTTCCATGAGTTCCTGCTTGGCTTCGTCCTCGCCCGCGACATCCGCGAAGGTCACCTGTGGCCGTTCGGGATCGTTCTGCCGCGCTTTGCTGCGTCCGAATCCGAACACGTTCTGCTGGCCACGGCCCATCTGGCGCGCCATGAAGATGATGAGTCCGAGAAACAGGAGGAACGGCAGGAAGCTGAAGAGCAGGTTGGCCCAGATCGAACCGGACGTGGTCTTGCCTTCGATCACGACGCCCGCGGCTTCGAGGTCGAGCAGCAGGTTCGGGTTGTCCACGCCCTGCGGCAGCGTCGCATCGACGTGGTCGGTTTCGGTGATATTGCTGGCATCGGCCGGGGCATCGTTGTCGATCCGGTTGTTTTCCGAGTCCCACAGGATCGCATCGGCTAGCTGGACTTCGATCTTCGTTTCCGAGAGGATCGCGCTCTCCACGTTCCCGGCCTCGATCTGCTCGGTAATCGCGGAGTAGGTCACCCCTGTGATATTGGGATCATCGCTTGGTCCGAAGAACTCCCAGATATACCAGCCGATAAGCGCAATGATGAGCGAGGCGACCACCCAGGTCGGTATTCGCGGCGTCCTGCGCTCTGGCGGGGAGTCCTTGCCACCGCCTTTCTGGTTGTTTCCCGGTTGTTTGTTGCGGTCCTGGTCCGGACGCATCAGCGGGAGTTGGGGCTTTTTAGGGTCCTGCTGAGACATGCTTGAGTAGTCTTTCCTGATCGCTACTGCGGGAAGAGCACCGTCGGACATCGATGTCCGGGCGGCTTTAGACCGGCCGAAGCCCCGCGTTTCATTGTCCACCTGTAGCTTAATCGACCGTCCACGGTCCATGCACCCGGAATAATGAGCAGTAATCGTCAAATATGCGGACAATCCATGCTGATTACGTGATGTCGACTCCCACCAACTCCGCCGAGATCTCGTCCATCAGCCCTCGCCCCTCCTGGAGGTGACCGCCATCGGCGAAAAGTCCCCGCCGGTGCGACCGCGCCAGGCCAAGGATAGAGACACAACACGCCCCCGCGGACTCGATCGCCGCCACCGTTGGCACCGCGTCGGTCGCCACGATCGGGATTCCGGCCCGGCTCGCCGCCTCCACGATGTCCTCGTCTAGCACGCCCCGCACCACCAGCATTGATTCCGAGCATTCGCGGCCGGATGACAGCGCCCACCCAAGCACCTTGGCCACGGCCGCGCCCATATCCAGATCGCGCGCGATGCAGGCGACTTCATTCTCGGTCACCAGCCCGGCGTGCATGTAGCCCGCCTTCGCCCCATCGCGGTCGAAACGCTCGAATGCCGCCTTGCAGGACGAGACCGCATCCAGTTCGCTCATCACCGCCACCGATCGCGCCGGTCGTTCGGACACGTCGATATCCCACGCCATCGCCTTGTCGGCGCGTGGAACCCAGCCAATCGCTTCGTACTTCAGCCGCTCGAGATCGGCCCCACCATCGAGCATCAGCGACACATGACTAGCCGTTGCCGAAGTCCTCCCGATCTGGTCTGGCTCGGAGAAGAAGCGGTTCATGAACGCCCACCCGATCGCGAATTCGGTGACGGCGTCAGGCACGGCCAACGGCGCTCCCGCCAGCACTCCGTTGATCTCGATCCGGATGCCGTGCCTCTGGGGCAAATACCGGCCCAGTTTCTGGACATCCAGGCGCGGCAACACCGGGCCTCTCGGCAGCGCCGGATGCGTAAGCTCCATGGCGCGGCTTACCGGGTCGCGCCTGCCATTCGCCGGAGGTTTGGTTGTGGGATACTGCTGCTCGCTCACTCGTCCCATCCAGATAACGCATACGTTCAGGTCACCTCTAACCTGTGCCTTCTTGGAACGATTATACCGTACGTACACAACATGCGTCTTTGCGTGAAGAGATGGCGGGTTGAACCTGTTGCCTACTCAGCCGGTTTGACCAATCGCCACCAGGCCGGCACGGAGTATTCGTCGGCCTCGCCATGCGCGAATCCCGCCCATTCGACCTTGCTGGATTTGCGCAGCGCTCCCGGGATCACCTGCCCGTGAATCACCATCTTGCTCTGCCGCTCCTTCTCACCCCACAGCACGAGCGCCTCGGCATAGGCCTCGGCCGGGCCGGGCACCGCCTGCATCAGGTCAATGAAGTCCAGCGTCGTGAACTCATCGCCGTCGATCTGGCCCAGCAGGTCTTCGATTACCGGGAATATGCGATCCACAAGCTGGTCAACCGTCACCCCGGTCGGCCCCGTGTCATGATCCCTGTGCGTCACCGCAATCTCTCCTGTCGACCCGAATCCCGCGAGTCCTGGATTTCGTCGCCTGTCCGAAGCGCCACGTAGCTCTCGTATCGTCCCTGGGGGATATCGCCGCGTTCCACCGCCTCGCGCACCGCGCAATCGGGCTCGTGTACATGCGTGCAGTCATGGTAGAAGCAGTCGCCGAGGTATGGCCGAAGCTCGCGAAAACTCCAGTCGAGGTCATCCGGAGGCACGGCGACCATCGTGAGCGCCCGCATGCCCGGCGTGTCCGCCACGAACGTCCCATTTCCCAGCGCATGCAGCCTCGCTCCAACCGTGGTGTGCCGGCCTTTCCCTGTTGCGCCGGATACATCTCCAACCTCGCGCTCGCCCACCGGGTCGAGCACATTGAGCAGGCTCGACTTGCCCACGCCCGACGGCCCCGCGACAGCGCTAACCTTTCCAGTCAGGGCCTGGAGCAGCTCGTCCATCCCCTCGCCAGACTTCACGCTGACGTAGTGGACCGGAAAACTCCGCTCGTACTCAGCGAACACCTCCCGGGCCGACGCGGAGCCATCGACCCCATCCAGATCAAGCTTCGTCACCACGATGTGGATCGGGATCTCTTGCAACTCCGCCAGGATGATGAACCGGTCCAGCATCTTCAGGTGCGGCTCCGGCTGGTGAACGGCGAACACGAACATCACCTGGTCGGGGTTGGCCAGGATGACCTGCTCCACATCCCGTGTATGCCGCGCGGTCCTTCCCAGTGTCCTCGTGCGCGGCTCGACGAACTCCACCACCGCCTCGTCGTCCGGCAGCATGGTGAGCCACACCCTGTCGCCCACGGCCACGATATCCGTGCCACGCCTCCGCCGCTTGAGCTGCCCGCGCACGGTCGCGATCACGACCGCGCCGCCATCGTCGAGCGCGACTTCGTGCCACAACCCATGCGACCGTGTGACGAGACCACGCACGGTCCCTTCTGGCGGGGAGGTCAGGTCCGGCTGACTGGCGGATTGGGCACCCTTCCCTGCTCGCTTGTGTTCAGCATTTCCGGGATACTGGCGTTGGCGATGAATTGGAGGCAAAGGCGGAAATCTCTCCTGGCGAATCTGGCGTATATCATAGTGGAAGGTTCCAGGTTCCGGTGGTCAGCGAAGCATTGACGACTTCCGGCGTCCGGGCACTCCGGCTGCCGGCGGAATTACGCGCGATCTGTTCACAAATCGCGCATCGCATCGCTTGACAGCAGGTTTCGAGGCACTATGCTTATCTAAAGGAAGCGATCCAAGGGACCATTTCCCCGCTCCAGTGTCCAGTTAGCTCACCCTTCTCGGAGGCTGTTCCTATTATGATCACCATGACCAACGATGCCGTAACCCAGCTCAAGGATTTCCTGGCGGATCAGGGCACGCCCGAACACGCACTTCGCGTATTCGTTGCTCCCGGTGGCTGCTCGGGCCTCCAGTACGGCATGACCATCGACGAAACATCCGACGAAGGCGACGAAATCATCCAGACGCAGGGTGTGCGCGTCCTCGTTGACAACTTCAGCGCCATGTACCTCAAGGGCGCCGAAATCGACTACGTCAATTCCCTCATGGGTGGTGGCTTCACCGTCCGCAATCCAAACGCGGTCGCTGGCTGCTCGTGCGGCCACTCGTTCGACGCCGGAGACAGCGCCGAGACTGCCCAGGGTTGCGGCTGCGGTTGACGCCGGTCCAACACACGCGGATACGGGGAAGAGTCAGCCGCCTCAGCGACTCCTCCCCGTATCCGTCTCACTCGCTCGATCAGGAACGGTTGCCGTCACCTTTGGAAGGGCACTGTCATGTTCCCAGGCGAGTCGATTGTTAGGTACTTCACAAACACTTTTCTTCCTGATATACTCATCGTAGAGAAGTGCGCTGCCCATTCCGCCTGGGCACCAGGCGATGTGACCTCCGGGTTCCGCCTGCCACCATCCCGATTCAATGAACAGGTCCAATTCAATTCGTTCCGATCGTCAATTGAGGGTTCCACGAAGACACCACGTTCGCTGGTAAACCCCCAACGGTTGGCCGCGTCCCGGATCGACTGCCGCGTGCAACGTGCCTTCGTGCGTCCAGCCGAGTCCGTTCCCGCGCGCTCGCGCGCATTGTAAGGAGTCAAACACCCGATGAGTGATCCAATGGGCGGTTTCGATGTTGAAAAGCTTAATAAGATTGTTAGGGAAAATCCCGACGATAAGGTAGAAGTTCCAGAAGAAATTACGACCCAGATGGCCGACGAAGTCGAGCCAGAGGTTGATCTCGAACGTGACCTGGATGTCCTTCAGCGACTTGATCCTAATTTCATCAACGACCCGGTTCGGCTCTATCTCCGCGAAATCGCCGAAACGCCGCTGCTTACCCACGCTCAGGAGATCAACCTCGCCAAGCGCGTCGAGAACGGCGACCTGCAGGCTGTCCAGCAGTTCGTACGCGCCAACCTCCGCCTGGTCGTCTCCATCGCCAAGCGCTACGTCAACCGCGGCCTGACCCTTCTCGACCTGATCCAGGAAGGGAACATCGGACTCATGCGCGCCGTGCAGAAGTACGACTGGCGCAAGGGCTTCCGCTTCAGCACCTACGCGACCTGGTGGATTCGCCAGGCCATCACTCGCGCGATCGCCGACCAGAGCCGCACCATCCGCCTCCCGGTCCACATGGGCGATTCCATCTCCCGCTATCGCAAGACCCTCAACCTTCTAGCCCAGGAACTTGGCCGCCAGCCGACTCCCGAGGAGGTCGCCGAGGCCATGGCGGTCGCCCCCGAGAAGATTCACCAGATCGTCCAGGCCGCCCAGAGAACCATCTCCCTCGAAACCCCCATCGGCAACGAGGACGACACCAGCCTGGGCGATCTCATCGCCGACGACGTCTCCGAGACCCCGTACGAAGCCGCCTCCGAGTCCATGCTCAAGCGCGATGTCAGCGCCGCCCTCGACACGCTCTCGGCTCGCGAGAAGCTGGTCCTCCAGCTCCGCTTTGGCCTCGGCCAGGGCCACCAGCACACGCTGGCGGAAGTCGGCGAGCAACTCCAGATCAGCCGCGAACGGGTCCGCCAGATCGAGAACGAGGCACTCCAGAAGCTGCGCCGCCTGGACGGCGATCGGCTCTTCGCCTACCACCAGGAACTGTAACCAGGATCTCCACACGACGATGAGCGCAAAGGCGGGGGCATTCGCCCTCGCCTTTGCTGTATCTTGAAGCCGGGTCGAGACGTCGTACGAATCGAGCGGCCGGATGGCTCCCAACGCTCACCACTCGCAACAGGATGATTGAATGCTGACTCTTCCGTCGGACCTTGAGATCGCCCAGGCGGCGACCATGCTCCCGCCCGCCGATATCGCCGCCCAGCTCGGCATCGATCCCTCGTATCTGGTTCCCTACGGACGCCACGTGGCCAAGGTCGATCCCGCCGTTACCGAAACCATGACCCGCCGGCCCGCCGGGAAATACGTGGTCATCACCGCCATCACGCCCACACCGCTGGGCGAGGGGAAAACCACCACGGCGGTCGGTCTCGCCCAGGGACTCAAACACATCGGCCGATCCAGCGTGCTCACGCTGCGCCAGCCATCCATGGGCCCAACATTCGGCATCAAGGGCGGCGCCAGTGGCGGAGGGTTCTCCCAGGTCCTGCCGATGGAGCAACTCAACCTCCACCTGACCGGTGATTTCCATGCCGTCACCGCCGCCCATAACCTGCTCGCCGCCATGGTCAGCAATCACCTGTTCCAAGGCAACGCGCTCCAGATCGAGCCCCACGGCGTCAGTTGGCGGCGCGTGCTCGACGTCAACGACCGGACGCTTCGCAACGTGATCGAGGGCCTCGGCGAGAAGAGCGACGGCAACCCGCGCCAAACCGGATTCGATATCACCAGCGCATCAGAGGTGATGACGACCCTCTCGCTCTCCACGTCGCTCGCGGACCTTCGCCAGCGGCTTGGCCGCATCGTCGTTGGCCGCGATGTTCGGGGCGAGTTCGTCACCGCCGAGGATCTCCAGGCCGCCGGAGCCATGGCCGTCATCCTCAAGGACGCCGTCTGGCCCAACCTGCTGCAAACCACCGAGAACACGCCGGTCCTCATCCATGC
>CAZUPA010000081.1:0-14410 GCA_964622205.1 uncultured Sphaerobacteraceae bacterium | reverse complement strand
TGGGGGTGGAGCTGATCACGCCGGTGGCGATCGAGGAAGGGCTGCGGTTCGCGATTCGCGAAGGTGGCCGGACGGTCGGCGCGGGCGCCGTGACCCAGATCACCGAGTAAGTAGACTGGTGGCGGGGAGACCTTCGCGGGTCTCCCCGCCGTGTGAATTGTTCCCGGCCACGGCTGGGTGACGAAGACAGGGAAGTGTTACAATGGCCAAGAAGTCGAAGGCTGACCGGCCGGTGATCACGCTCGAATGCACGAACTGCCGCGAGCGTAATTACACGACCGAGAAGAACCGCCGGAACGATCCGGGACGACTTGAACTGAAGAAGTTCTGCGTTCGTTGCCGATGCCATCAACTTCACCGGGAAACACGCTAAGCGTTTCCCGGCTGGTGCTCATAGGGTCGTAGCTCAATTGGTAGAGCAACGGTCTCCAAAACCGTAGGTTGCGGGTTCGATTCCTGCCGGCCCTGCCAGGTTGTCCAGTCCGAGTGAAGTGGGGCGGCGCCCGAGGCACGCCCCACTTTCCATGCGTTAAGTGCATGGCGATATCGACGTTCCGAAGTCTTCCAGGAGGACTGCCTGGAGCTTCCACCAACATGGATCAGCACGATGCGACTGGTCACGCGAGAGGTTCCGCGCAAGCACTCTCCGTGGTCCAGGTGTGAAGGATGTGAGACTTGAGTTCTCAGCAATCAGCGGGATACAAGCG
Organism: uncultured Sphaerobacteraceae bacterium; assembly: GCA_964622205.1. Lineage (GTDB taxonomy): Bacteria > Chloroflexota > Chloroflexia > Thermomicrobiales > UBA6265 > JACCYX01. The sequence goes on along the minus strand of CAZUPA010000081.1, from coordinate 13,703 downwards.
GCGGTCGTCTGGCAAGCGGCGACGGACGACCCGAGGAGCGGCTAATCCCGCCGCCGGGGGAGCCGTCGAGCAGGCCGCGGCGGCCGAGGCCACATCCGGTGACGCCGTGGTGAAGGCGCCGCCGGCAACCCGCGCCGAGGCGAAGGCGCGTGGCGCGAGCGGCCAGGAGGCGCCGAAGTCCTTCGTGCAGCGAGTGGTGAATACCGACCGCTTCGAAGGATTGCGCCGCTTCATCCGCGACACGATGGCCGAGATCAAGAAGGTGATCTGGCCAGACCGGGAGACCACGCGGAACCTGACGCTGCTGGTGATCGCGGTTTCGCTGGTGCTGGGCATCCTGCTCGGCGGAATCGACTATGTGCTCTACGAATTGTTTGAGGCGATGCCATAACGCGAGATGAGGTTAACTCATCGCAAGGAGGTTCCCGAATGGCGCGCCCATCCCTGCGCGAGCGGTTAGCCGCGAAGCGCGCGGCCGAAGCCGGAGAGCAGATAGATACAGCCGAAGGGCACTGGTACGTGCTTCACACGTACTCCGGTTACGAAAACAAGGTCAAGAAGACCATCGAGAGCAAGGTCGAGGCGCGCGATCTCGCGGATCGCGTGTACGAAATCGTGGTGCCGACCCAGGAGGAGATCGAAATCCGCCAGGGGCAGCGCCATAACGTGCAGAAGAAGGTCTTTCCTGGCTACGTGCTGGTGCGGATGGAGCTTGACGAGGAGACGTGGTACGAGCTTCGGAACACGCCAGGCGTGACCGGGTTCGTGAGTTCCCAGAACAAGCCGGTGCAACTCACCGAGGACGAGGTCCAGAGCGTGCTGAAGGGCATGACCGCGGAGCCGCCGAAGGTGAAGATTCAGTTTGCGATTGGCGATACCGTGCGCATCATCGATGGGCCGTTCGCCGATTTTCGCGGTGAGATTGACGAAATCAACAACGAAAAGGGCAAGATCAAGGTGCTCGTTTCGTTCTTTGGCCGGGAGACCCCGGTGGAGCTCGACTTCCTGCAGGCCGAGCGAGAGACGTAGGCTTTTGGTGCCATCCAGGCGCGGGAGTACGGCGGGCGAGACGACCGGCCGCCGGGTTTTTGTGGTGCGCGACGCACCAGAAAGGAATTATCTTTGGCAAAGAAGATTCGCGCATATGTGAAGCTTCAAATTCCAGCCGGAAAAGCGACCCCAGCACCGCCAATTGGCCCGGCGCTCGGTCAGCACGGCGTGGCGATCATGAACTTCTGCAAGGAATACAACGAGCGCACGCAATCGATGGCCGGCCAGGTCATTCCGGTGGTGATCACGGTTTATGAAGACCGCTCGTTCACCTTTATCACCAAGACCCCGCCGGCGGCCGACCTGCTGCGCAAGGCGGCGGGCGTGGACAAGGGCGCGGGCAATCCGCTCACCACCAAGGTTGGCAAGGTCACGGCGGACCAGGTTCGGGAAATCGCCGAACTGAAGCAGAAGGATCTCAACGCGGTAGACCTCGCGGGCGCCGTGAAGCAGATCGAAGGCACCGCCCGCAGCATGGGCATCGAGATCGCGAGCTAGCGACCATCCCAGAGCGGAGTCCAGTGTGGGAGGGGATGACTCCCCGCCAGCACCACAGGAGAACCATTCATGGCCAAACACGGCAAGAAGTATTTGGAAGCACTCAAGAAGATTGAGCACGAGCGGCTGTACACGATCGAGGAGGCGTCGTCCCTCCTCAAGGACGTGACATTCGCGAACTTTGACGAGACCATCGAGCTGCACGCCAGCCTGGGTATCGACCCGCGACAGGCGGACCAGACCGTTCGCTCCAACGTCGTGTTGCCGCACGGCAGCGGCAAGCAGGTCCGTGTGCTGGTGTTCGCCGCTGGCGAGGCCGAGCGCGCCGCGCTCGAGGCGGGGGCCGACTACGCTGGCGTCGACGAGTACGTCGCCCAGATCAACGGCGGCTGGCTCGAGTTCGACGCCACGGTCGCCATGGCGGACCAGATGGGCAAGGTCGGTGGCCTTGGCCGCGTGCTGGGTCGCCGGGGCCTGATGCCGAACCCTCGCTCTGGCACGGTGGTTCGTGAGGTCGAGGACCTCCCGGGCGTGATCCGTGAACTCAAGGGCGGTCGCGTGGAGTTCCGCAACGACCGGACCGGTAACCTGCACGTGATGCTGGGCAAGAAGAGCTTCGAGCCCGAGCAGATCGTGGGCAACGTCCTGGCGGCGGTGGATGCGATCAACCGCTCCAAGCCGTCTGGCGTGAAGGGCATCTACTGCCGTACACTTACGCTGACCACGACGATGAGCCCTGGCATCTCTCTCGATGTCAACGACACAATCGCCAAGGCTTCCAACGTCGGGCAATAATCCAGAACTCCTGAAGTAAAGAAATCCTGGCCGATGAATGCCGGCGCGGTTCTTCCGCTTAATATCCGGCCGAGGCTCAGGTTGTGCATCGGATGATGTGGCACCCTGGGCGAATCCGCCTGGGGTGCTTTTCTTCCTGAGCCAGGGAGCCACGAGCTTCCGAAGAATCTTTGAGGAAAGGAGGTAAAACCGATGCCAACACCACAAAAGGCCGCGCAGATCGCAGATTTGGCGGATCGCCTTTCACGGTCGCAGTTGACCATCATCGCCGACTATCGCGGACTGAGCGTGAGCGCGCTTCAAGAGTTCCGGTCGAAGATCCGGCCGATGGAAGCCGAGTTCCGTGTGGCAAAGAACACGCTGACCCGGATCGCCGCCGAGCAGGTCGGGATCGAGGGACTCGAGACCCAACTTGAGGGTCCGACCGCGATCCTGTTCGCGTATGGCGACGTGGTTGCTCCCGCCAAGGCGGTGAGTGACTTCGCGCGATCGTCCCGAATCCTTCAGGTTCGGGCCGGCGTCATGAACAACCAGGTGCTGACTCCGGCGGATGTCGAGGCGATCTCGAGCCTGCCGCCGCGGGAAGAGCTCATTGGCAAGCTCGTTGGATTGCTGGCTTCGCCCATGGCGAGGACAGTGGGTGTGCTCAGCGGACCAGCGCGTTCGCTCGTGTACCTCTCCAACGCGCGCGTCGAGCAGCTTGGTGGAGAAACCGCCGAAGCAGCCGACTAATACCCTTTGGGTCGCCTCATGGACCTGACGTATGTGGCCGGGCGACGAAACAGACCTTTTATTGCCGCGAACGACGCGGACACGGAGACACGACATAATGGCTGACAACACCGCATTGATCGAACAACTCGAGGGCCTGACGGTGCTCGAGCTCAACACCCTGGTGAAGGAACTCGAGGAGCGCTGGGGCGTTTCCGCCGCGGCTCCGGTCGCCGTGGGCGTTGCCGGTGGCGCCGCCGCTGGTGGCGCGGCCGCCGAGGAAGAGGAGAAGACGGAATTCGACGTCATCCTCACCGACATTGGCGCCAACAAGATCCAGGTCATCAAGGCTGTGCGTGAACTCACCAGCCTGGGGCTGAAGGAAGCCAAGGACCTTGTGGACTCGGCTCCGAAGGCGATCAAGGAAGGCGTTGCCAAGGACGAGGCGGAGGCAGTCAAGGCCAAGCTCGAAGAGACTGGCGCGAAGGCCGAAGTCAAGTAACTGGCGATGGGGAGCGGGATCGATGCTGGTCCCGCTTCCATCATCCCGCGTGGTGAACGGAGAAAAGGCCTGAATTGTTTCGGGAGACACCCTACCGTATAATCACTGGGCAGAATCGGATGACGGGGCGTGGCGCAGTCCGGTAGCGCACCGGTATGGGGTACCGGTGGTCGGAGGTTCGAATCCTCTCGCCCCGACCAAGTGGTCGAGATGGCAATGGTTGCCATCAATCAGCATTCCAGGGGGGCACGGCAACCGTGACGGTTGAGGTCTTCCCCGAACTCTCACTCTCGCAGAGGGCTTGTACACGATGAATCGTGTTGCAGAAGGCGCCACGCGGTGGCGCATTGTCATCGCCGACGATGAATCCCTGATCCGGCTCGATCTGCGGGAGATGCTTACCCATCTTGGATACGATGTGATTGGTGAGGCGGGCGATGGCCGTTCGGCCGTTGACCTGGCTCGTCGCCTCCGGCCAGATCTGCTTATCATGGACATCAAGATGCCTGACGTGGACGGCATCGCCGCCGCCGAGGAGTTGACGCGCGAGCGGATTGCCCCGGTGGTGCTGGTGACCGCGTACTCCGATCAGGGACTGGTCGAACGTGCCCGGGAAGCGGGTGTGGTTGGCTATGTGGTTAAGCCGTTTCGCGAGGCCGAGCTGATGCCCGTGATCGAGCTTTCGCGCGCCCGGTTCGACGAATTCCGCACGCTGGAGCGTGAGGTTGGCAGCCTGAAGGAAGCGCTGGAGACGCGCAAGCTGATCGAGCGGGCCAAGGGCGTGCTGATGGAGTCTCACGGGCTGCGGGAGTCGGAAGCATTCCATCGGATTCGCAAGACGAGCATGGACGCTCGGAAGTCGATGAAGGAAGTGGCCGAGGCGATCCTGCTGGCCTACGAGATGGAGTTCTCGATCGGTAGCGAGGCCGAGAGCGATGCCAGTTCCGAGGAAGCCGTGCTGGAATAGGCCGGCGAGACGATCGCGGGACAGAAAATGACAACGAATACGCCCGCGCGTGAGTTTTCACGCGCGGGCGTTTCCATTTGTGTCGATGAGTCGTGGTTTGCTCGGGATCAGGGAGGCGTTGCCTGGGGCGTGGCGGACACTGGCGCCGGCGTGGCGGCATTGGGATCCTCGGTGACCACCACGATGATGCGGGCGGCGTTGGGATCGGCGCTGGCCCATGTGGCGCCTTGCGGCAGCGTGACTTCGGGAACGACGACGTGGGTTCCGGGTTCGAGGCCGGTGAGATCGACCAGCACGGTGATGTCGGACGGTGTCATGATCTGGAGGATATCGAGCGGGGCCGAGACCTGGATCGACACGGTTGCCGGGTCGATTTCGGCGGACAAGCCTGGTTCAAGGCCGAGGACTTCGATGGGAAGGCCGGTCAACGTTTGCGACGACGTCGAGGTGTCCTCGATGGCAACCCTCACCTCAACTTCGCCGGCGGGCGGATCGATGATGGTGACCCCATCGGGGAGATCGGCGATACCAACCGTGGTGCTGATCGACTGGGTCGCGTCCGTGACATCGACGGCTTCCGTGTTGACGAACAACAGGTCGGCCAGGGCTTCTTCCGGACCATCGACGATGATCGTGTCGGGCAGCGAGCGCCGGACCTGGATGGTGTAGCCCTCGGCGGGGACGCCAGTGATGTTGGGAATCACGGAGATGGACTTGCCCCGGCGTTCGACCTCGACGGTGATGGAGATGGTTGACGGGAGAATCTCCACCTCATTGATGCGGAGGCCATCGGCGTCAACGGCGTACGGAGTCGCCAGCGTGTCGTAGTCGCTCACCTGGGCCTCATCGATGGTGACGGGCAGGATGACTTCGGTGACGCGCTCCACGGCGGTTCTGGGGCCGATTACGGTCACCTGCGAGACCGAAGGGACGATCTCGTTCCCGATGGCCTCCGAGGTGACCTCGCCCGTGCTGACCTTTACCGGGACGACGCGCGACATGCGCTCATCGACCTGGATGGTGACTTGTCCGGGGTCCACCGTGACCCTGCTTACATCGACGCCCGAGACGATGACCGGCACCTGGAAGGTTCCGGCCTGGCTGATGCCGGAGGTGTCGGCGGTAACCGTGATGTCCGATTGGCGAACCGGTTCAACCTGGGAGCGGGAGCCTTCGAGGGTGACGCGGGCATCTGGGAGCGAGGTGACGATCTGGAGGTTGTCGGGAAGCGAGCCCGCCTGCATGGTGTTTCCGGCCAGAGTCTTTTCATCGTAAGGATCCTGGATTTGGGTTACCCACCCCCAGAACATGATCGCGAGGACCAACGAGATCGTGAAGCGCAGGACCTGGTTACGATTGGGCCAGAACCTGAGGAGTTGCTGGAATCTGCTGTCGGTGGGCGTTTGCACGGTGGTCAGCTCCGGTTAGCCGGCGGCTTGCGAGTGGGTTGCGTTGTCCGGCCAGTGCCAGCAGCGGATGAGTTCGAGCCAAAGAGGCTGGAGAAGCTGAATCGGCCTGTCCTGGATGGGCTCGAGGCGTCGGGGCCCTGCAGCTTGAGCAGGGTGCGAAGGACGCGTCGAAGGCGATCCTGGTCGAGATTGCGGATGAGGCGGCCTGAGTGGGCGACGGACATTTGGCCGGTCTCTTCCGAGACGACGACGGCCAGGGCATCGGACTCTTCGGTGATGCCGATACCGGCGCGATGTCGGGTGCCAAGCTGGCTTGAGGCCGAGATGTTATCGGTGAGTGGCAGGACAACGCTGGCGGCCAGGATACGGTCGCCGTGGACGATGACGGCGGCATCGTGCAGGGGAGAGTTTGGGAAAAAGACATTGATGAGGAGCTGGCGGGAAATGACCGCGTCGAGCGTGACGCCGCGAGTGACGTATTCCTGCAGGCCAGTCTCGCGCTCGATGACGATCAGCGCGCCGTAGCGCAGGCGAGAGAGCTGGCTGGCTGCCCGGACGATTTCGTCGACCGCATGGTCGTACTGCGTATCCTCGGTGTGCGGGAACGGATTCTTGAGCCAGGAGCCAGTGTGTCCGAGTTGCTCGAAGGCACGGCGAAGTTCTGGCTGGAAGATGACCGGGATGGCGATGAGCAGGGCGGGCCAGACGACCCGGAGGAGCCATCCGAGGGTACTGAGGTCGAGGACCCAGGCGAGCAGGAAGAGTCCCGCGAAGAGCGTGACGATACCGCGGATGAGCGTGACCGCCCTGGTCCCCTGCGCGACCCACAACAACCAGTAGATGATGATGGTGACAACCAGGATGTCGACAATGGTGCGGAGGTCCCACAGTTGCTCAAGGAGCCACCCAAGATTAGTCATGGGCTACACCGATTCGAGCCAGTGCTGGACTTTCTGGATTGTGACCTTGTCGCATCGACACGTGTATCTCGCGGTGTGTGGTTGCTCGGACGACAGCCCTCGGCCGAGCTTGGATGAGCTGGTTGGCCCATCTCCTTTCAGAACGTTTAATGCTGTCCCGTGGTTTCAGCGAATCCTCTCATGGTGACCTGATGCCGGGAAACCACGTCAGCGCCGGCCGGCTTTCCGCATCTGGCGGACGTGGCCAGGGCGGCGATAGTCCTCGGCATCCATCTCGATGTAGGTCGAGAGCCGATGGTCGAGGATGCGCGACATGATGCGATCGTCGACCTTGCGGAGGTCGACATTGGATGTGACGACGGTTGGCAATTGCTCCATATACCGGTGATTGATGACCTGGTAGAGCTTTTCGCGCGCCCACGGAGTGGCGTTTTCCGTGCCCAGGTCGTCGAGAACCAGGAGCTGGGCATTCTTGATGTCATTGAAGCGCTTATCGTAGACGTTGCCGGAGGAGGGATCGAAAGTGGAACGCAGATGGTCGAGCAAGTCGGGAACGACGGCGAAGTAGACGCTCATGTTGTGCATTTGCATGGTGTAGCGAGCGATGGCGACCGCGAGGTGGGTCTTGCCGGTGCCGCAGGGCCCGTACAGGAAGAGCCACCGGTTGCCGGGCTCCTGGGCAAAGGCGACAGCCGCTGAATATGCCTCGTCGACACCGTCGATGGCGCTGTCGAAGTCCTCGAAGGTCTGGTGGCTGAAGGCATCGAGATTGGAAAGCCGGGCAAGTTCTTCGGAACGCCGCTCGTTCATCTCCCTGGTCTTGCATTCGCAGGGGAAGACCTGGCCGAACATGGGATGGCCGACGGGGAAGTCCCCGCGGAGGTACCCGGCGTCCTGGCAGATTGGGCAGCGAACGGTGTCGCGGTTGGTGAGCACGATGGCGCCCTGCCCGGATTCAGACGGTGGGCGAATCGGGATATTGCGCATGACGTCGCCGATTCGTTTCATGGGTTTCCTCGATTCAGCGAGGCGACTAGGGGATTGAGAGTCAGTCTTCCTGATCCTTCCGGCCAGCCGCCTGCCAGTTTTCCAGAATTCTTGTTACATAACGCCAGCTACGTCGATTGTACGCGACAGCTTCGGAGAGGGCATCCTCAATCCAGTCGTCTGGATAGTCCTCGATCGCGCGGGAGATCTGGTCGGCGATCAACGGCGTGAGCGGGCCGATATTCTGTTCGTACAGTCTAAACGCGTTGGGCCGGTCGATGGTGACCCGAGGTGGATTGTCGTCCGGCCAGAGCACGCGAGGGGGCGGAAGTTGACCCGCTTCCATAAGTCTAATGCTGCTTCGGTTTTCGGTGGTGTTGAGATAGTAGAAGATCGCCTGTTTTCGGCCTTCGGTGGCAACCAGACGGAGCAGGGAGCCGCGGGCGATGGCGAGTTCGAGGCCCTTGGAGATACGGGTGTCCGGAGCCCGGGGGCTGCCGTCGACGCGGAGCGCATTGCGCAGCGACCGGTCGCGGAGGATGGTTTTCTCGGCGAGCGGTTCCTGATAGCCACCCGCGGTGGCCATGAGGCGAAAGACGGCGAGTGTGACCTGCATCTCTTCCATCGAGCGGACAAGCGGCGCGATATCGTCGAGGAACGATGCCGGAATGGACGTGGAATGGGCGGGGTCCATCAGCGAGGGGGAGACGGTGCTGGCGCGATCCGCCCTGGCGCGAGAGGCAGGCATCAGGAATCGGGCTCGCGGTAGAGTTCGAGGTCGGCGAAGCGGGCGTGGCGTTCGAAGAACCGCAGGTTCACCGTTCCCACGGGGCCATTGCGGTGTTTGGCGACGATCAGTTCGGCGATACCCTTGCGATCGGAGTCCTCTTCGTACTTGTCCTCGCGGTAGATGAACATGACGATGTCGGCGTCCTGTTCGATCGAGCCGGATTCGCGGAGGTCGGAGAGCATCGGTTTGTGGTCGGCGCGGGTTTCGACGGCGCGGGAAAGCTGCGACAGGGCGACGACCGGTACGTTGAGTTCACGAGCGATGCCCTTGAGGCCGCGGGAGATTTCCGAGATTTCCTGCACGCGGTTTTCGGTGCGGCGCCCGCTCATGAGCTGCAAGTAGTCCACGATCAGGAGGTCGAGCCCGTGTTCGGCCTGAAGCCGGCGAGCCTTGGAGCGGATGTCCATGATGCTGGCGTTGGCGGAATCGTCGATGAAGATTTGGGCTTCGGCGAGCCGGCCGAAAGCTCGCGAGACGCGATCCCACTCTCCCTCGTCGATCTGCCCGAGACGGAGGCGGTGGGAATCGACCCCGGTTTCGGTGGAAAGCAGACGCTGGACCAGTTGCTCGGCGGACATCTCGAGTGCGAAGAAGCCAACCTTCATGCCATGCTGGACGGCGGCTCCGTAGGCCATGCCGAGGGCAAGGGCGGACTTCCCCATGCTTGGGCGAGCGGCCAGGATGATGAGGTCGGAGCGCTGGAGTCCACCGGTGAGCTTGTCGAGATCGGTGAAACCCGACGGGATGCCGACGATCTCTCCGCGATTTTGCGACAGGTAGTCGAGCCGGTCGAAGAAGCGGTCCAGCACATCCGCGATGGACTGGAAGTCCTTGGTTTGGCGGCGTTGGGCGACGGTGAAGAGTGCCTGCTCGGCGGAGTCGATGGCGTCTTCGGCGTCGAGGTTGTCCTGGAAGCCGATTCCGACGATCTGGGTGCCGGCGTCGATCAGGCGGCGAAGGGTGGCGGTTCGCTCGACGATGCGTCCGTAGTACTCGACGTGGACGGCGGTGGGAACGACATTGAGGAGCGACGAGAGGTAACCGACGCCACCGATGTCCTCGAGCGCGTCGCGGCGCTCGAGTTCATCGGAAAGGGTGAGGAAGTCGGTGGGTTCGCGGCGGTTGTAGAGATCGAGGATGGCCTGGAAGATGACGCCGTTGGCGGAGATGTAGAAGTCTTCAGGCTTTACGTACGAAGCGACGCGAATAATGGCGTCGCGGTCGATCAGGAGACTGCCGAGGACAGACTGTTCCGCTTCCATATTGTGGGGTGGCAGTCGCTCTTCCATCCTGACATTCCTTCGGAGTGGCAGGTCGGCGGGGGCGACCATCCCTTCATGGGGCGGGAAGGGTAGGGACCGGTCTCCTGATTGACGACGCGGAGTGAACTACTCCGCCTCAGCGGCGGTTTCGACCTGGGCTTCGGAGGTTTCGACCACGGTCTCTTCGCTCTCGGCCGCCGCATCGTCTTCGGAGGCTTCAGCCTCGATGACGACGGTGATTTGCGGCCGGAGTTTGCCGACGAGATGCACGGTGACGGTGTGCTCGCCCACGCTGCGCAGGGGTTCGTCGAGGATGACCTTGCGGCGGTCGACTTCCTCGCCGATGGCGGCGCTGAGCGAGGTTGCGACATCGCCGGCGGTTATGGAGCCGAAAAGGCGGCCCTGGTCACCAGCGCGGGCGGTGAAGCCGAGGCGCTGGCCCTGGATCTTGTCGCCGAGCGAGCGGAGCTGCTCTTCCTGGCGGGCAATCTTGCGGTCCTTGACGGCCAGGTTGTGGGTGGCCATCTTGATTTCGCCGTCGGTGGCGACAACAGCCATTCCCTGGGGGATCAGGTAGTTGCGCGCGTAGCCGTTTGAGACTTTCTGGATCGTACCGGCTTCACCGAGCTTTGGCACGTCCTGTCGAAGGACGATCTTCATCCGAATATACCTTCCAGGGTCGTTATGCAGATCAGCACAAAAAACCAACACCGGTGCATCGCCTGTGCCATCACCGATGCGGTCTTTCGATTCATCGCGATGAATCATACGGCTTCCGGGACCATGAAATCAACCAAAAGCGCCGCGGGTGCGCGCCCGGCTAGATACGGGCAAGGTATTCGGTGACGCACCATCCGGCCCCGTACCGGGATGAGCTGACGCGTACCCAATCGAAGCCTTCGTTGGATACGGGGCCGTCGAGCACTTCGACGATGGCTCCGTCGGCGAGCACCCCGATGGTTTCGGCGCCGGTGCTGCCCGATGCGCGCAAATTGAGTTCGCCGTCGATCACCCGGGCCTGAACGCCGATGGCGAAGGCGGCGATGTCGCGGGTGAGATACGTGGCAACGCCCCAGCCGCTGCCCTGGGTGGTTTCGAGGCGGACCCAGCTGTACCCGTCGGCCTGGGTGGGGCCATCGATCACCGTGCCTTCGGCGCCCTCGTGGAGTACTGTGACCGGGGAGCCCGAGAGGCCAGGTGATTCACGGAGGTTGATCCCGTCGGTATCGACCGCGACGATGTCGCCGATGGAGAGACTCCTGGAAGTGCCTGGATCGGCGGAGCCGAGCGCGAGGAAGCGGGATACTCCCCAGCCGGTCCCCTGGGACGACTCGAGCTGGTACCAGACGTACCCATCGGCCTCGGCCGGACCATCGACCACGGTGGCGGTGTCGTTGGTGTACAGGATGGTTACCCGATCGCCACCGGTGTTCGGTTCGGATCGGAGGTTGATGCCGTCTGTGTCGACGTAGACCGTGTCGCCGATGCTGAACGAACGGCTTCCCGAGCCGGAGTCGTCTTCCTCCGATGCGTACTCGAGAAATGCCTCGGCGACCCAGCCGATGCCATAGGCGGTGTCGATGCGTGCCCAGTAGAGGTTGGATTCCTCGGATGGCGGTTCCGTGACCGTGCCGGTGATGCCGATGCCCAGACCGCGGATAACGGGCTGATTGGTTCCTGGGGCCTCGCGGAGATTGACGGAGTCCGTGTTGACGCGAACCTCGTCGCCGCGCTCGAATCGCGGGGGGGCGCTGGGCGTGGCATTCGAGGCATCGAAGTAGGGTTCGCCAGCCCAGCCCGTTCCGAGTCCGGTGTGGATCTCGATCCATGTGATGCCATCACTGACGCGGGCGCCGCCGACGACCGTGCCCTGGGTTTCCCAGGGCAACGAGGCGATGATCTGGGAGCCGAGTCCTGGGCCGGTGCGGAGGCGGACACCATCGCGGTCGGAGACCGCCACGGTGTCGCCGGCGACAAACCGGGTCCGGGGCTTGAGTTCGCCTTCGGGAGTGAGATACTGCTCCACCGCCCAGCCTGATCCGTAGTCCGTTTCCACCTTGTACCAACGGTAACCGCCGGTGGGGTTGGGGCCATCGATGACGATCGCCACGGTTCCATAGGGAACCGTGGCATTGGCTTGTCCACGGATGGAGGGTTCCTGACGGATGTTGAGGAAATCGGTGTCGACCTGCAGCCGATCGCCAACCGCGAAGCGACCGCTGGGTGGCTCGGCGTCGGTGGCGGCAAGCAGCGAGGCGGACATCCAGCCAGAGCCTGGATTGCCACTGACCTTGTACCAGGTGTAGCCATCGGCGGTGGTGGGGCCATCGGCGATGTGGAGGATCGCGCCGAGCGCGACCGTGGCGACGACGGCCTGGCCGGTGCCCGGAAGCTGGCGCATGTTCGCGTCGCCCGTCGTCGTGGTGACGGCCTGGCCAGCGCTGAATTCGGGGTCGGTGAGGACCTCGCGGGCTCCGGAGATCACATCGGCGACGGCCCATCGGATAGTGGGGAGGTCGGCATAGAGGCCGTCTCCAGGGCAAGAGCTGTCGACGACATCGCGGTGGCCGCAGACCGTGGGCAGGTTGGGCGTTTGATGGAAGTCGCTCCGGGCGAGCGGGTCGAGGTCCCGAGCGGCCCAGGCGGTGATCCAGGTGAGCCCGGCGATGGCCTCTGGCGTGGAGCTTTCCATGCTGAACGAGCCCATGGCGCAGATGCCGGCCGAACCGCGAGCGTACTGGAAGGCATGGCCACCGATGACGTTTTCCCCACCCGCGCGGCCCTCGTAGACGTTGCCGAGGAAATCCACGAGGTAGTTGTAGCCGATGTCGCCCCAGCCTCGGGTGATGGCGTGGTAGTAGTGAATGGAGCGGATTTCGACGAGCGGGTCACGGAAACGTGGCGTTTCGGAATGGTGGACGATGACGTGTTTCACGGTCTCGTACTCGGGTATCCATTCGATTTCGCCACGGTCCGCGCCGCCGTGGGCGAGTTCGGCGCCCCACTCCTCGCGGCCGATTATGGGCGGTCGTGAGTTCGTGGGTGTGCCGCCGCTACCGCCGATATCCGAGATACGGGGACCAGCCTTGGCATTGATGTAGGTGAAGGCGAGTCCGGGAATGGCGATGACATTGCCATCGGCGTCGAGGCCACGATAGCGGACGATGCTTGCTTCCTCGGTAAAGAGGAGGTCGGCGAAGATGCGCCCATCGCGGTCGATGGGACCGGCGTCGGTGTGGGCGGGGCCAACGACGACAGGTTCCGACCAGGTGACGCCGTTGCTACTGAGCTGGATTTCGACGGCGGCGGGGAATGGGGTGTCGCCCGGCCAGTTGGGGGCGACGGCGTTGAAGGCGAAGTCGGCTTCGAAGGCGAGAGCGTCACCGCCGCCGACGCTGTCCGGCTGGACCCATTCACCAGCGAGGGTTTCGCCGCTGGGTTCGGCTTCCTGGGCGATGGTCGATGTCGCGCTGGAGGAGGCCGACGCCATTGCGAGGAAGCCAGCCGTAGCCTTGGCCAGGGTGCGCCTGTTGAGATGAAATGGCCGGTTTGGCCTGATCTCGCCCGGATGCGTCGTGTCGTTTGCCTGCGCGCAAATGTTAGCCATGCCCCGTCCCCCGCTGTTTGGCAGGGGGCGCGAGAAGAGAAAATGGGCATCGCCGCGGCGGTGTGGTGGCGCGTGCGGGATGCCCGGAAAGACCCCTGCCGGAAGTGTACGTACACTCTACACGCGGTGTGACATAGTGTCAAACCGACGCGAAGAGGGGGTGATTTGGCGAAGATGTGGTCTGCGTGAGGGAAGGCCACACGCC
>CAZUPA010000080.1:0-14466 GCA_964622205.1 uncultured Sphaerobacteraceae bacterium | reverse complement strand
AGGTGGACGTGGCGACGTCGCTCCGCGAGATGGTCCAGGAGACGATTCCCGATGTGGAAGAGCGAATCCAGTACAGGAAGCCGCACTTCCTGAAGAATGGCCACTACGCGGCGGTGCTGTCTCCCGCCAAGGGCCATCTCTCGTTCATGATCTTCAACACCCAGGATGTGACGTTGCCCGACGGCCTGTTCCAGAAGGGACCGGTCGAGCGGTCGACGATCAGGATCAAGGAGGGCGAGCAGGTCGACTACGCCGTGCTTGGATCGGTGTTGAGCCAGGCGTCGAGCACGCTGTAGCCGCGGGTCAGCCGAAGTGCGATGAGCGCCCCGCCCGGTGGAGTTTCCTCTGGGCGGGGTTGTTTCGTTGCATGTCGTGGAATCCCACCGTTCACCTTTCGATTGAGGCGGGGAGCCGTTGCTGGCGGTCGGATTCGTAGAGGATGACGGCGGTGGCGACCGCGAGGTTGAGCGAGTCGACCTGCCCGGTCATCGGAATCCGGACGATTGTACTGGCGACTCGTTCGAGATCGACCGGCAGGCCCTGGCGTTCGCTGCCCATGAGCAGGACGAACGGTTGGGGATAGTCGACGGTGGCGAAATCGACCGAACCGCGGTCCGAGGTTCCGATGACTGGAAGGCCGCTTTTCCTGGCCCACCTGGCGAACGATGCGCTGTCGCACTGGGCAAGCCGGGAAACGAAGGTCGCGCCCATCGACGCGCGGAGCGCCCAGGGGTGCCAGGGGTCGGTGGCATTGCCGATGAGGATGACCCCGGCGCAGCCGGTGGCGTCGCAGCAACGGAGGATGGTCCCGAGGTTGCCCGGATCCTGCGGTTCGTGGAGGGCGACCAAGGGCGCGCCCGGAGCCGCGTGAAGCAGATCGTCCAGGCTCCACCAGACCTGCTGGCCAACGCAGGCGATGCCCTGCGGGCGGTCGCGGGTGGCCAGCGATTCGAACTCCGACTTTGTCAGGCGAAGGCAGGGTATGTCGCGCGCGCGGGCCAGATCGAGGACTTCCTCCTGGCCGTGGGAACCTCGCAGGAGGTCCGGGGCGAAGAGGACAAGTTCGACCGGCGTGCCGGATTGGAGCGCGGTGAGCGTGGGCCTGATGCCTTCGACGAGGAAACGGCCGGTTTCACGGCGTTCCTTGCGGGAATGGAGGCGACGGCAGGCACGAAGCGAGAGCGATGGTGAAGACGAGCGCATGACAGATGTGTCCTTGGCCAGCATGGCGAAGGCACACCCGAATTATTTCTTGCCAGAGGGTTGCTCTGTCATGATCGAATCCGGGCGCGCCTGACGGCATGGCACTCGGACGAACACCCAGGTTGTGGTTTTCCAGGGTTGGCTTCCCGGCCAAGGCGACGGAGCGGGCTCCTGTATGGAGTTGCTCGATGGTCGCCCGTCGTCCGAGAAGCGTTAGCCAAGCATTGTCAGTGGCACGTCATGTCCTCTCACTGCGGAACGTTATCGGTTCCCAGATTAGGGACGCCGCCGCTCGATGTCAACTGAGGGTTGATTCGCGCATGGCGGGCACGCCGATTGGCCATTGATGTTTCGGGCGTGAGCAGTGGGATGGCTCGCGGCAGGTCGCGACCTCCGTGTGGAAAGAGGACCGTTCGTTTGTAGGGAACGACCAGCCTGTCCTGAGCGTCAGCGAAGGATCATTTCTGGAGAGAGGAACAACGGACCGGGTGTTGGGATCATGGCAGACCCCCGGCGGGGCCGGTGATCATCGAGGGTTCGGCTGTATTCGCCGGTGAGGTGCTGCCTGTGGCGAGTGGCAGTCGCCAGGTTACGAGGCGAGCGGCGAGATAGAGGACGATGGGGGCGGTGAGGAACAGGGCCAGGAACTGGTGGATGCGGAAGCGTGTCCACCCAGAGTTGTAGTGACCGTAGATGAACATCGGGTAGTAGGCGAGCCCGAGAGTGGAAGCGATGACGACGTAGATGCGGCTGAGGCGGTCGGGGTGCAGGGCCAGCAGGGCGATGACGGGGATCAGGTACCAGCCGTACAGGTTGGTCATGCACAGGAAGAGCAAGAGGAGGGTTTCGGCGGCGGCCAGCGGGGCGGGACGACCCTTCCAGACGGCCGCGGCGAGGGCGAGCATGCCTGCCACGAAGGCGATGGTGAACCCCAGCGAGATGTTGTCCTGCACGTGTTGGGGCACGATTTCGAAGCTGGGACGGCTGAGGGCGAATTCGGTATCGGCGCGTGCGTGCGCTTCCTCGTTCTGGGCGTACTGGCGGGCGAGCGAGAGCGGGGAGACGTGGTCCATCTCCTGAGACTCCTCGAGCCCGCTGATCAGGCCGTCGACCAGCTCGCCGTTGCCCCAGTAAGGGGCGCAGACCGCGAACACGGTCACGGCGGTGAGCGCCACGGTGGTCGCGATGCGCTTCCAGCCCCAGTGTTCGCGGAGGGCGACCACGATGAAGATCGGCAGCAGGGCTCCGGAGTAGAGCTTGACGAGGGTGGCGAGGGCGAGGAGTGGGCCGGCAAGGGGAGAGCGGTGCTGGAGCGCGACCACTGCCCCGACGAGAAAGGCGGTGATGAGGACATCGTTGTGGCCGTTGGCGATGCCTTCGAACAACACCAGCGGGTTGGCGGCGAACATCGCGACGCCCAGCCACATGAGGGGGCTACGGCGATGATGCCAGCCGATGACGATGGCGGTGGCGGCGATCAACAGCGCGTTGAATACCTTGAGCGCGATGAGCGTGTGGATGAAGTCGTCGAAACCGGCGATGAGAGCGGGAATGGCGGTGAAGATCAGCCAGGCCGGTCCGTAGAAGAGTTTGACGTCGGTGAGGAAGGCGGGACCGGCGTAGGAGTCGGTCCGGTAGTGTACGAAGGTAGCGATGTAGGGGTTCTCGTCGTAGTGGAAGGCGAGCTTGATCTCGATCATGTAGTTGAACACGTCGAGCGCGCCGACCGGGTAGAGCAGCACATTGATGGCGGCCGGAATCACGACGAGGGCGAGCAGGCTGAGCTTGCCCAGGGTCGAGAGCCGGGGAACGACCTGGAGAATGAAAATGGCCGCGGCGTAGGCGGCGGAGATCAGCAGGAAGAGGGCGAGAGTCTGGCGCAGGGTGGAGGAATCGAACCAGCCGGGAATTTTCTCGAACGAGAAGTGGTTGTTGGCGCGATTTTCGAGGAGACCGTACCACTGGTGGATCGCCAGCCATGCTCCGCCGCTGACGAGAGCGATCGCGGCGAGAAGGATGCCGCTCCAATAACTGACGGTGCGCGCGGGTGTTTCGGTGACCTGTGGCGCGGTGGGTCCAGGCGGCGTGCCTGGAGTAGAGGGGACGGCGGTGTCTGATGGCATGGCGGCAGCCCCTGGCGATCGAAGTAAGGACCTGTTGGGAATGTGGCGTGAGCGACGCTCCCAAGCCGATTCATTGCACCATGCCTGTCAAGGGTTTGTCATCCGAACCAGAGCACAAATCAGGAGGGTTCCGTCCATTGCGGATTGCGGTGACAATGCGGGCGACTCGATGGGCACGTGCCCAACTGGAACCTGGCCGGAGACAACCCGGCACTGGAGGCACCTGTGACGATTCGTGGTCTGGCGAAGGATCACCAGACATCCGTGAAGCGGCCGGCCGACTTCGATGCTTTCTGGGAGGGAATCCTGGCGGATCTGGCCAAGATTCCGCTCGACCCCTCGATGGAATACCTGCCGTACCGGTCGACCGAAGAGGTCGAAGTGTTCGAGATTGGCTACACCAGCCTGGATGGCGTGCGGATCGCCGGGTGGTACTGCCGGCCGCGTGAGGGCTGGGCAACGGCGCCATTTCCGGGGTTGAGCATCGTGCCGGGGTACGTGTCCGAGCCGACGCTGCCGAAATCCTGGGCGAAGCTGGGCTACGCCACGATCGGGGTGGCCCCGAGGGGCAAGCTGCGGTCGAACGGGCGGTTCAACCCTGGCTATCCAGGACTCCTGATACACAACATCGTGGACCGCAACACCTATGGGTACAAGGCGTTCTACATCGACGCGGTGCGGGCGGTTGAGTTCCTGCAATCGCGTCCAGAGGTCGATTCGAGCCGGATTGGCGTGCATGGCGGCAGCCAGGGCGGGGCGTTGACGCTGATCTCGGCGGCGCTGAGGCCGGACGCGGTCACCTGTGGGGCGGCGGGGGCGCCGTATCTGGCCGGGTACATGGACTGCGCGGCGCTGACGCATTCGTATCCATATGAAGAAATGAACGAGTACCTGCGGTTGTATCCGGAGCGGGAGGAGGCGATGCGATCGACGCTGGAGTACTTCGACTGCATCAACTTCGCGTCGCGGATCAAGGCGTCGATGCTGATGTACGTCGGCCTTGCCGACGATGTTGTTCCGCCGGAGACCGCCTACGACCTGGAGAAGGTCATGACCTGCCCGGTGGACCTTCACGCCTATGACCGGTGCGGTCACGAGGCGGGTATTTACTGGGAGATGCCGATCATCGAGGCGTTCCTTGCAAGGCATCTCAAGCCTTCGGTCGCGCGGGCTGGGCTCCACGCCCAGAACACAGAGGGATAGTTGAGCATGGTTTCTTCACAGCCGGCCAGCGTGAAGCCGGACGATTTCGATGCGTACTGGGATGCCGTCGATGCCGAGCTGGAGGCGGTTCCGACGGCCCCGGAGTCCGAGATCAGCCCATTGCATTCGACGGAGCACTCGACCACCTACAAGGTGAAGCTGACCAGCATCGGCCCGTACCGGATCGAGGTGTTTCTGAGCATTCCCGATGGCGAGGGGCCGTTTCCAGCCATCATGCTGTCGCCGGGGTACGGGAGCGTGGTGGTGCCGCCCTCCTACGATGACCGGATGCGGTATGTGGCGATGGCGATCCGGTACCGGGGAACGCGGGGCGCGGACAAGCCGTACGCCGCCAAGTACCCGGGCCTGCTGACCGATGGGATCGAGGACGCCGGTGCCTGGAAGTTCCGTGGAATCCTGGCCGATACGCTGCGGGCGTTCGAGTACCTGGTTGGCCTGCCGATGGTGGACACCGAGCGGGTGGCGATCAACGGGAACGACATCGGGCTCATCGTGGCGGCGCGGCGGCCGGGCGTGACCGCGCTGTCGGTGAACGCCGGGTTCTTCTACCGGCTGACCGACCTCTACCCGGCCACCGAGGCGTATCCGTTCGAGGAGATCAACGACTACCTGCGTGAGTTCCCTGACCGGGGAGACGCGGTGAACAGGACGCTTTCCTATTTCGATCCGCTGCACCATGCGCCGGCCGTGACCACGGATACCTTCGTGGTGGTGAACGATCCGGGAGTGACGGGCGGTCCGGAGTGGATGGCGCCGCTGGTACAGGCACTTGGCGGGGCGGTCGAGCAGTACTCGATGACGCACGAGGGACAGACGGACTACGACGCGGTGGACCGGTGGATTGCCCAGCAGCAGGGCGTGGATCCGAGGCCCCGGACGTGGGCGCCACAGGATATCGGGCCGTGGAGCGCCAGCCGCGCGTAATGCCAATTCCGGCCGAAGGCGTCCCTTCCGGCGAGTATGTGGGAAGGCGTGATGCTCGGATGACGCCGGCGTCCAACGAGGATCGAGGGGAGAAAGGGCTACGGGAGTGATCCCGAAATTGCATCGCGGTATCGGTTTGAAGGAAATGGGGTATCGATATCAGGGTCCATCGTGATCTTGTTGTAGTACGCGTGAACGCGCGCATCGGCCTCTTCGGGAGCGAGCCCTCCGGCACCAGGAAAGATGCCAAAGGCGAGGGTAGCAATGACGGCGGCAGGGGTAGCGGCGGGTTGGATTCCATCAGACAATGCGTTCTCGTTTCGTCATGTTGAGCGGAGCGAGTCATCGAACCTGTCTCACAATGGAGTAACGGACAATTTGGCGCATGGCTAGCGAGGATGTATCACGAACTGGGCTGGTCTTTTGTAGGGGACGACTCCATGTCGTCCATGGAAAGAACGGTTGTATAACGCGATAAAGGTGACCGTGAGACCGGCTCGATCCCTTCACTTCGTTCAGGCTGACGAGCAGAGGAAAGAACATGACCACCACCTATCGCATCGCGGTGATTCCAGGTGACGGCATCGGAAACGAAGTCGTCCCGGAAGGATTGCGCGTGCTCGACCGCATCGCCGAACGCTCGGGCGGAACGCTGGGGTTCGAGTTCGAGTCGTTTCCGTGGGGCTGCGATCATTACCTGAAGACGGGCCGGATGATGGACGAGGACGGCCTGGCGCGGCTGGAGGCACTCGATGCCATCTACTTCGGGGCGGTGGGGTGGCCGGGCGTGCCCGATCACGTCAGCCTGTGGGGTTTGCGCCTGGCGATCTGCCAGGGGTTCGACCAGTACGCCTGCATCCGGCCGGTCCAACTGCTGCCGGGCATCGAGAGCCCACTCCGGAACGCGACCGAAGCGACCATGGACTGGGTGGTGGTGCGCGAGAACTCCGAGGGCGAGTATGCCGGGATCGGTGGGAGGAACCTGGCGAGCCGGGGAAGCGGCGCGGAAGTCGCGACGCAGACCGCGCTGTTCACCGAGCAGGGGTGTGAGCGGATCATCCGCTACGCCTTCGACCTGGCGCGCACGCGACGACGCAAGGTGACGAGCGTGACCAAGAGCAACGCGCAGCAGTACGCGATGACGCTGTGGGACGACATGTTCGCGCGGGTGGCGGCCGACTATCCGGATGTGGAGACGGAACAGTGGCTGGTGGACGCGATGGCGGCGCGGTTCGTGCTGCGGCCGGAGACGCTCGATGTGGTGGTTGCCTCGAACCTGTTCGGCGACATCCTCTCCGACCTTGGAAGCGCGCTGGCTGGGAGCATGGGCATCGCGGCCAGCGCCAACATCGACCCGGAGCGGCGGAAGCCGAGCATGTTCGAGCCGGTGCATGGTTCGGCGCCGGACATCGCCGGTCAGGGCATCGCCAACCCGATCGCGGCGATCTGGACCGTGGCGCTGATGCTCGATCACCTGGGACTGATTGATGAGGCGGCTGCCGTGATGCGGGCGATCCGGGCGACGACCGCATCGGGGGTGCTGACGCCCGACCTGGGCGGAACCGGGACGACGCGCGAGGTTGGCGACGCGGTGATTACTATGCTTGGAACTACCTAAAAAAGTTGGCTCTGACTCAACTGGTCGTCACCGCTTTCACTTGCAAGGATTATCGATCTGTAGGATTGCGCAGACTCTATGGCTTTATCAAATTCTCCGGCGATCATCAAGGATACGGCGAGTGCACACGATCTTGCCTGACAGTTGATGGACTTGGCGGGATTGAACTCGATATCAGTAAATGCATCGAAAGTGCTCAACTTATTCCGAGTCGATTTGGGAAGGTTGGCCAGGGCGCGGAGGTACACCCAATCATAGAAAAGTGTCCTCGGTGTCAGTGGCCACTCGTCTCCCTCGAACCGAAACCCAACAAGATCGTCCTGGTTTCGCAAGGCTGCTTCTCGTTTTGCGGTTCTGGGGTCCTTGTCATAGAGGTCATTCGAGACCCCAAATTCTTCGTACACCTTGCTCCCTTGGAATGCACATTCAACAGGGAGTTCGCCATGGCCTCGTACTGGTACGCGAAGATTGAATGCGCTCAACTCAATACCAAGATTCACATTCGACTTGCTTGAGACCTCCAGGACATTGGTGTACCCAGCGGAATTGGCTGCGGCATGCATGGCGGCTCTGCTCTTTCCCTTTTGGCTAGGCGAGAATCCAGGATGCCAAACGAAAATGATGTCGACAATGTCGACCGATGGTCTATCGTTTTGCTTGGCGATGAATAGAGGTCTGCTTGCCATTCCATCCTCGCGAACTCACAAAATACTCAAATGCAACATGGTCGGGAATGAGTATCTCCGCTCTCCTAAGTTTTCCAGGAGTTAATCTGCGAATTCGGTCTCCACTTTCCGAAACGGGGTAACTCTGTAGGTAGGTGATATTAGAAATATCTCCGCAAAACATCGCGCCATCGATCTCTAGTACAGATCTGCTGATTGTGATTATTCCCAGAGCGATATTGTCTTGCGTTGTTAGCCGGGAGTGAGCAGTTTCAACCATGGCATGTGTCTGATCTAGAGACAGGTGGATATAATGATCGAGCCCCTTTTGTTGGTCCTGACTCCTGCTCCATTCGTCGGAACAGTATGTACATTCTATCCCGAGGGTCGAATGTGCCGATCGTGGGAATAACCCTTTATGCTCCCTTATGGATGGGAAGTTGGCAATAGCCGTGAAGTGATACAAATTACTTACAGATGTTTCGTCAAGTGCAGTGTACAGGTCATCGAGTGCCGACATTTCATCCCGCCACGTTGATGCTGGTTTTTGATTTGGACCCGCCTTGACTTTATACACGGACGACCGATGCCTGACAACGTTGGAGAGGAATTTCTATGACAGAACAGCGTGGGCGTAGCGAAACGTTCTTCAACGAGGACGGGGTGGCGGGTTTCCAGCACCGGGCCTTCACCAAGGCGATGGGGTTCGACGATGTCGACATGGATCGCCCGGTGATCGGAATCTGCAACACCTGGAGCGAACTCAACAACTGCAACGGCAACCTGAAGGATCTGGCGGAGGCGGTCAAGCGGGGCGTGTGGCAGGCGGGCGGGTTTCCGCTTGAGTTCCCGACGATCTCCCTGGGCGAGATTTTCCTCAGCCCGACCTCGATGCTGTACCGCAACCTGGCGGCGATGGACACGGAGGAGATGATCAGGGCGCAGCCGCTGGATGGGGTTGTGCTGCTGGTGAACTGCGACAAGACGACCCCGGCGGCGCTGATGGGCGCGGCCAGCGCCGACCTGCCAACCATCGTGGTCAGCGGCGGTCCGATGCTGAACGGGCATTTCGACGGCCAGATCCTGGGCGCATGCACCGATTGCCGGCGGCTGACCACCGAGTTCCGGGCCGGGACGCTGGACGAGGGGACTTTTCGCGAGATCGAGGACGGCATCGTACGGAGCGCGGGGCACTGCATGGTGATGGGCACGGCCTCCACCATGAACTCCCTGACCGAAGCCCTGGGGATCTCGCTGCCGGGGAACGGGGCGATCCCAGCTCCCGATTCTCGGCGGGCGCGGCTGGCGGCGGAGTCTGGACGGCGAATCGTCGAACTCGCGAAGGAAGGCGTGCGGCCCTCGCGGATCATGACGCGGGAGGCGTTCGAGAACGCGATCACGCTGCTCAGCGCGCTGGGTGGCAGCACCAACGCCATCGTGCACCTGCCGGCCATCGCCGGTCGGCTGGGGATCGACCTGCCGCTGGACCTCTTCGACGAGATCAGCGAGCGCACGCCGGTGATCGCCAACATGCGTCCCGCGGGGCGCTACCAGATGGAGGAGCTGTTCTACGCGGGCGGGATTCCGGCCGTGCTGCGGCAACTCCTGCCGCTGCTGCATAGCGACGCGCCAACCGTGACCGGGAAGACATTGGCGGAGAACGTGCGCGACGCGAAGATCGGCGACGAGGACGTGATCCGGCCCTTGACCAACCCGCTCCAGCCAAACGGTGGCACGGCGGTGTTGCGCGGAAACCTGGCCCCGGATGGAGCGGTGATCAAGCACGCGGCGGCCACGCCTGAACTGTTGCGGCATACGGGCCGGGCGGTGGTGTTCCGCGACATGGCCGATCTGCGGGCGCGGCTCGACGATCCCGATCTCGATGTCACGCCCAGCGACGTGCTGGTGTTGCAGGGCATGGGCCCGATTGGCGGGCAGGGGATGCCAGAGGTTGGGAACTTCCCGATTCCGGCCAAGCTGCTCACACAGGGCGTGCGCGATATGGTGCGCGTCTCCGACGCTCGGATGAGCGGCACGGCCTACGGAACCATCGTGTTGCATGTCGCGCCGGAAAGCGCGATTGGCGGTCCGCTGGCGCTGGTGCGCGACGGTGACCTGATCGAGCTCGACGCGCCCGGGCGGCGGCTGCACCTTCATGTGGACGATGCGGAACTGGCGCGACGCCGGCAGGAATGGCACGCGCCGGAGCCGTCGTACCGGCGCGGGTATGGACGCTTGTACCTGGACCACGTGCTCCAGGCTCCCGAGGGCTGCGATTTCGACTTCCTGCGCGGCGGCGACCCGGTGACGGCGACCGAGCAACCGAAGTTTTAGCCGATGGTGGGTCGAGGCAGTCATGCTCAGTAAGTTTGGAGAAGGGAACTCGGTTGAAAACAGATATAACGCATGGCGTTATTGACGCAACGCGTTATACACTGATCCTGTGATCAGATCGTTCGGCTCCAAGGACACCGAACGACTGTGGCATCGTCAGCGCGTTCCTTCGATCGATCCTCGAATCCATCGGGTGGCACTGCGCAAGCTTCGTCAGGTAGGTTCCGCGGAGTCGCTCGACGACCTCCGTGTTCCGCCCGGAAACCGGCTTGAAGCGCTGAAAGGCGACCGCGCTGGACAACACAGCATCAGGATCAACGACCAATGGCGTATCTGTTTCGTGTGGACCGACGCTGGGCCAGAGGAGGTGGAGATCGTTGACTATCACTGAAAAAATCGCGCCGATCCATCCCGGTGAAGTGCTCATGGAGGACTTTATCGAGGGTTTCGGCATTACTCAGAACAAGCTCGCGGTGTCGATCGGTGTGCCGCCGAGGCGCATCAATGAGATCGTGCATGGCAAACGCGCGATCTCGGCCGATACCGCCCTGCGTCTTGGGAAGTACTTCGGCACGTCGGCGCAATTCTGGCTCAACCTGCAAGCGCTCTATGACCTGGATCTGGCTGAGGACCGCGTGGCCGAGGAGATCGAGGCGATCACGCCCCTCGAAGTCGCTTGACGAGACCTGACCATTGGAAAGCATATGGCAGTGGGTGGGGCCACTGGTAGTCTGGAAGGACCTGCGTTCAACTGCGCTCGTTCGCTCGAGGACGTGGTGGCGAAGCACTCGGGAGGAATCGTGACTGACGACCTGGCGGCTGAACTCCTGCCCATCCTCGGCAGGTCACTTGAGCGGAGCTTCAATGTGTTCGACGTGATGCATCACGGAACCCATGAGAAGCAGATTGCCAATGTGTTCGGTTGGCTGCTGGATGTCGGCGGTACGCACAATTTGCGCGACCGATTCCTGCGAATCTTCATCGACGAAGTGAATGCTGCATCCTCCGGCTCACCGATTCCGCACGAGAAGTACAGGGTGCGGCAGGAGGTGAACACCGGTTTGGTTGGCGACCAGGCCGACATTGCCGATCTGGTGCTCGAGGGACCGTCCGCTGTCCTCGTCGTTGAGAACTATTTCACCTCCGATGGACACGGGCACAGCTATGAGGGCTACCTGGCGTTCAGCGGTCGCGAAGGCAAGCAGGGAGCCGTCGTGTTGCTGTGCCGTGACGAGGACAGGTCTCGACAGTCCCTGGGGTGGGAGAACGCGGTGGTCCTAACCTATAGCAGGTTGATCGACCTGCTGCGTGATGCGGTTGACGGCGATGTGCGCTATCAGCGGAAGAATTCCCACGCGTATACGTTCATAAGGCAGATGCATCATAAATCCGTGAGTGAAGGGGGCCTTGTGGGAGAGCAGGACGTACTCAGGTTCGTCACGGCGATGTGTGACACGGGTGAAGCCGGAGGATATAGGACGCTTCGGCGTGACGAAGCGGCGGAGCAGTTCGCCAGTGATCTGGCTGTGCAGGCGAGAGAACGGTTCGAAGAGGGCCGTGAGATCCTCCAGCGGATCAAGGGGCTTCTGCGCGGCTTCAGTGCCGGTCCGCTGCGTGATCAGTTGAACGCCAATCTGGGTCACGAGCGCATCCAAAAGGTAAGCGCAACATATTCGGGGATTTACCAATGGACGATCGACCCCGATGTGGCTGGGGAGGAGAACGGCGCGCCTGGCACAATCATCCAACTGCAGTTTGGCCCCAGCGCCTGGCATGCCAATGAGCATGATTCGCATTGGAAGAGCACGGTCAACACGGGTGTCGTGGATTACTCGAGCGTTTTTGTCACATATTGGCCAGCCGCCGTGATTCGTCAGTCGCCAGTGACATTACAGGACGTACTCGATGGCCTGGAATCAACGGACACCAGGCTCCACGATGAGGCCATCCAGCTAATCGGGGTTGACGTGACGGCGTAGGACCGGATGTGCGTACGCCGCGCGGGAATGTGCCGCATGTGGCTCCGGCGAACGACTTCGACTTCCTGGGCGGGAACGATCCGGTCGAAGCGACGGAACAGCCGAAGTTTTGAGCCGAGACGGTGGGTGGATATCAGTTGGCGGCGCAGGGTGAGGACAGGCTATAGTCGCAAACCCAACCGAATTCGCTATCTTCCACACAACAGCCTTCAAGGTCTACGTTGAATTCGTTATGGCAGCATCCTGGCCCGGCACAGAGATTGCCAAGGACGCCGCAGCCGCTGGCGGCGATGGCCGCTGAGGGCGCGCTGACCGAGACGATCGCCGGTATGGCCGCCGCCGCGCCCGCTTTCCGCAGCAGGGCACGCCGTGATTGACGCGCGGATTTGAGCTCGGGCGCGAGGGGGTCCTCCAGCAGGTCCGCTTCGTCCAGTTGGGCCAGGGTCAGGCGAACGGCATCCGGGCCGACTGGCTGGTCAATAGCGACGCTGGCGCGTTCGGCCAGATCGTTGACTTCGTGCTCGCCATCGCATGCCCGCCAGATTGCGGCGGCCATCGGGTTGAGATGGTGGATATGGTGAGCCCGCTGGTCGTACGCAATTACCTCCTCTCCACTGAAGCTGACGATGAGATCGTCGCTCCTTGCAACAGGAAGCAGGGTGTGCTGAAGACCTGACCGGCTCATGCATTCCTCCATGGATTATTGAGAGAGTGGGCTCTTATTTCCGTATAGCCATGGTATCACCACAGGCAAATCTCTCCGTTTACGCTTGGAGACGGATGCATCATGGATATCGACAGATGCCAGGCATCGGGCGATGATCAGCGCGTCGTGGGCGGGTGTGTCGTGCCCTCCAGGACTCGCGAACGGGATTGGCACGACTTCGATGAGGGACGAGACATGAGCGGCGGGACGGCAACGGAACACGATACGGTCACGCTGGAGGGCCTGGGACTCAGGCCGGTGATCAACGCGGCGGCGACGCTGACCAAGCTCGGTGGCTCGGTCATGCCCCCCGAGGTGGTGGCCGCGATGCAAGAGGGCTCGAAGACATTCGTCGACTGGCCGGAGTTGCAGCGGGCGGTGGGCCGCAAGGTGGCCGAGTTGACCCGGAACGAGGCGGCCTTCATCTCCTCCGGGGCGGCGGCCGGGATCACGGCCGCGGTGGCTGCGGTCCTGGCGGGAAACGACCCGGTGAAGATCGCCAACTTCCCTTCGCTGGAGGGCTTCGAGAAGTCCGAGCTGATCGTGCATCGATCACAGCGGAATGGATACGACTACGCGGCGCGGATGACTGGGGCCAAATTCGTCGAGATCGGCGATTCGCTGGACGAACTCGAGGCGGCCATCAATGAGCGGACCGGCGCGGTGCTGTGGTTTGCCGGAAAGCTGGCCGAGACCTCCCCGGCCCTGGACCGTGTGATCGAAGTCGCCCACGCGCGGGATGTTCCGGTGATCGTGGACGCCGCCGCCCAGATCCCGATGATGCGGAACCTGTGGCACTTCACCAGGGACCTCGGCGCCGACCTGGCGGTCTTCAGCGGGGGCAAGGGGCTGCGCGGACCGCAGTCCAGCGGCCTGGTGCTGGGCCGGGCCGATTTGATTGAAGGCTGCATCGCCAACGGCTCGCCGAACTCCACCATCGGGCGGCCGATGAAGGTCGGCAAGGAAGAACTCTTCGGTATCCTCGCGGCGGTCCAATGGTCGCTGGGACAGGATGAGGAGGCGACGCTGGCTCACTACGAGCAGGTGACGCAGTCGTGGATTTCGGCGTTGAGCGAGCTGCCGGGCGTGTCCGCCGAGCGTGGGTTCCCCAGCGAGGCCGGGCAGCCGATGCCGCGGGTGATCGTGATGCTGGACGGAGAGGCGAAGCTGACCGCGACCGAACTGACGGACGCGCTGTGGGATCGCGATCCACGGATCGCGGTGAGCCAGTTGGACGATGCCTCGGTCGCGTTGAACCCGCAGACCGTTGACGAAGGGCAGGACGTTCTGGTCGCCGAGGCGATCCGGGACCTGCTGAGCGAGTAGGCTAGTGGGTGGGCCGGGATTCGGCCCATACGACGCAATGATGAAAGGATTCTCACCGGATGACGCATCCAGATGACAAGCTGAAGGAACTCGGGATCGAGATCGAAGAGAAGACGACCTTTCACCCCGCCGTGGCGCTGGGTGTGATCACCGGGAACCTGCTGTACCTCTCGGGGTCGACCCCGAGCGATCCCGCCTTCAAGGGCCGGGTCGGCGATGCGCTGACCGTGGAGCAGGGCTACCAGGCGGCGCGGGACTGCACGATCAACCAGATCGCGGCGGCGAAGTCTGTCCTCGGCGACCTGGGCAGGATCAAGCGGGTGGTGAAGGTGCTTGGCATGGTGAACGCCGCGCCGAACTTCCC
>CAZUPA010000079.1:0-14569 GCA_964622205.1 uncultured Sphaerobacteraceae bacterium | reverse complement strand
GGCTCGTCTGGTACTGGGCGAGGCTGCGCCGGAGCATCTGGCGAACACGCTCGCCGCGCGGGGGATCCCAGAGATTGAGCACCGTGTTGTAGCGAATGGCGAAGGCGGACTGCACCGGGTGGAGCGGTCCGGTGGCGATGTCGAGCGCCTCGCGGTAGGGCACCCATGGCGAGTACGGAATGACGACATGGCCATAGGTGTCCATGCCGCGGCGTCCCGCGCGACCCGCCATCTGTTGGAACTCGTTGGGGATTAGCGGGCGTCGCCGGCGCCCGTCCCACTTGCTCATCCGGCCGATGACGACCGTGCGAGCCGGCATGTTCACGCCCAGGGCGAGCGTGTCGGTGGCGAAGACGACCTGCATCAGGCCACGGCTGAACAGGACCTCGACGAGCTGCTTGAGGACGGGGAGCAGGCCGGCATGATGGAACCCGATTCCGAGCCGGGCAAGGCGCGAGACGATCCGGACCTGATCGAGATCGCGGTCTTCCGGGCGGAGACTCTGGTGATAGGTGTCGAGGATATGGTCGATCCGCGCCTGCTGGGAAGGGGTAACGAGGTCGGGGCGCATCATGGCCAACTGCTCGGCGAAGACCTGGCAGTCGTTGCGGCTGAACAGGAAATAGATGGCCGGAAGCAGGCCGTCTTCCTGAAGGGCGTCGATGATCTCGCGAGGCTGTGGTTCGTCCATGGCTCGCGCATCGCGGCCGCCGCCGCGACCGCGGTGGGGCCGACCAGGCTGGCGACGGAGTTCGCCGCCCATGCGCGAGAAGTCGCGAACCGTCTTGCCCGTGTGGTCGACGACCATCGAGAGCTCATTGCCGTGAAAGTAGTACAGCGCGAGGGGGACGGGGCGTTGGTCGTGGGTAATGAGGCGAATCGGCATGTGGGTGCGGCTGATCCAGCCAGCGATTTCGGGGGCGTTGGTGACGGTCGCCGAGAGACAGACGAGCTGGATGTGGTCCGGGCAGAGGATGATGGACTCTTCCCAGGTGGTGCCGCGGTCGGGATCGGCGAGATAGTGAATCTCGTCGAAGATCACGCATTCGACATCGTCCAGTTCCCATGGGGTCTGGAGCAGCATGTTACGAAGGATTTCGGTGGTCATCACCAGGATGCGCGCGTCGCGATTTTCGGAGACGTCTCCAGTCAGGAGGCCAACATCGTTGCCGTAGATCTTGCGCAGGTCGCGGAACTTCTGGTTGGAGAGTGCCTTGATCGGGGCGGTGTAGAAGACGCGGCCGGTGCGGCGGAACGCGTCGAAAATGCCGAACTCGGCGATGACGGTTTTCCCGGAACCGGTGGGAGCCGCGACCATGACCGACTCGCCCTCCAGCAACGCGCGAATGGCGTTTCGCTGGAAGTCGTCCAGGGGGAATGGGTAGAGCACGGAGAACTGGTGGATGACGGCGTCCAGTTCTCCGCCATCGAATACTGGCTGCTGGAGGCTGGAGAGGGTCTCGACAGGATTGGGGGGAGCGGTGCCTTGGGTGTGCAGAATGGGATAATCGCCGGATGGAGAGTTGGACACGGGACGGAAGCTCCGGTCTGTCGATGGATGCCGAATGAGACGACCGAATGTCGTTGCAGGTGAACCATACCACCTGCCTGGCTGGTGTCCGGGCAAGGTGCGAGGTGGAAGAGGCCGATGATGGATTCATCGCGACTGGTGCGAGATACGGGCGAATTCGAACTGATCGACCGGATCCGTGAGGCGTTGCCGGACAAGGTGCGTTCGCCGGACGGCGTGCGCGAGGGAATTGGCGACGATGCGGCGGTGTGGTCTCCGCCGGATGGCTCCGAACTCGTGATTACGACCGATGCACTGGTCGAGGGCGTTCACTTCCGGCTGGACTGGACCGACTGGAGGAGCCTTGGTCACAAGATGCTGGCGGTAAATTTCTCGGACATGGCGGCGATGGGCGCCCGGCCGGCGATCGCGACCGTGGCGCTGGGGTTGACCGGAGACGAGTCCGTGGCCGATGTGATGGAACTGTACAAGGGTGCGGGAGACCTGGCCGGGGCGCATGGCGCCGGTCTGGTCGGTGGAGACGTGGTGCGGTCTCCACGGGGCTTGATGCTGAGCGTAACCGTGATTGGCGCGGTGAGGCGGGGAGAGGCCGTGCTCCGGTCGGGCGCCAGCGTTGGCGACCTGATCGCGGTGACTGGCACGCTCGGAGCCAGCGCGGCGGGGATGGCGTTGCTGGAGCGGGGACAGGATACCTCCGCGACCGGCGAATTGCTGCGGATCGCGCATGTGCGGCCGAATCCCCGCATCGCGGTGGGGGCCAGGATGCGCCCGCATGGCGTGACCGCGGCGATGGACCTGAGCGACGGTCTGCTGGGCGACCTGCCGAAGATTCTGATGGCGAGCGGGGTGTCGGCGCGGGTAGACATCGAGCGGTTGCCGATCCTGCCAGCGGTGCATGCGTTGTTCCCGGATCGGGCGGAAGAGTTCGCGCTCAGGGGCGGCGAGGACTACGAGTTGCTGGTGACGGCTCCGGAGCGACGATTCGAGGAGTTCGCGGCGGCGGCGCGAGGCGTGGGAGGGACCGTAACGGCCATCGGCCAGATTGTCGATGGTGAACCGGGCAAGCTGGAGCTGCTGCGCAAAGGCCAACCGGTTCGGATTTCCACCAGTGCATGGGATCATTTTCGAGAGGCATAGCGGCGAGAGGCCATGGTTGGGAGGCTGTTCCCGCGGCCGGGCGCCGATTCAGGCTATCATTCCGATAGTTTAGGTCGGATTTGAGGCAATCGTTGCCGAACACTGGATTGAGGACGCGGATTTGATCGCACAGCAGGAACCGAACCAGATTATCAACACAACCGCTGAAGAGCGCGGGGCGATTGTGCTGGATGCCATTCGCAACCGGCGAAGCATCGGCAAGATGACCCAGGAGTCGCCGCCGGAAGAGGCGATCCGGCGGGTGCTCGAGGCGGGAACGTGGGCGCCCAACCACCACCTGACCGAACCGTGGCGGTTCGTGGTGCTCCAGGGCGAGGCTCGGTCCGAGCTTGGCGCGGCGATGGGCACGCTGGCGGCTGCAAAGGAAGCCGATCCGGATAAGCGGGAAAAGGTTGCGGCTTCGGCGGCGAGCAAGCCTCTGCGATCGCCAGTGGTGATCGCGGTGGCGGTGGAGCCTTCTCCCGAGCCAAATGTGCCAGAGATCGAAGAACTCAGCGCGGGTTCGGCGGCGGCGCAGAACATGCTGCTTGCGGCCGACGCGCTTGGGCTGGCGGCGATCTGGCGAAGTGGCTGGATGGCCTTCACGCCGGAAGTGCGGGACCACCTGGGCCTGAGCGAACGGGCGAAGGTGCTGGGATTCATTTACCTTGGCTACCCGGCGATGGATCGTCCGGTTCGAACTCGCAGGGATGTAGACGACGTCACGACGTGGCGATCGTAGCACCTCTGTATTGACATGGTTGAAACCATGAAGTCACTCGACTCCGTATCGATTCCCGATCATGCTGGAATGATCGAGTATGGGCGTGCCTTTGGGGCGACGCTCAAGCTGGGTGACGTGGTGTTGCTACATGGCGATCTGGGGGCGGGGAAGACGACGCTGACCCAGGGACTTGCGCGAGCCCTTGGAGTGGAGGAGGCGATCCAGAGCCCAACGTTTTCCCTTGTCGCGGAACACGACGGCCGCGACGGGGAGGGCCGACCGATGCGGCTCTATCACCTGGACTTGTACCGGCTCGACGATGAGAGTGAACTTGAGGGAATGGGATATCCGCAGTATCTCGCTCCCGATGATGGCATTACCGTCGTTGAGTGGCCGGAACGCGCGGGAAGCTGGCTTCCCGCAAGGTTCTGGCTGCTCGAAATCCAGTATGCGTCTGGTGGGGGCCGCAGGATCGAGCGGAGTCGGCACGAGCAATAACGCGGAGTGACAAAAGGGACGTGGCGCCTGCCACGTCCCTTTTGTTGTGCTGATTGCGGTCGAATGGCTGTTTAGCCTTCGATGGCGGCAACCTGCTCCTTGACGGCTTCGGCTTCCGGCTCGAGTTCGGCCGTGACTTCCGCCCAGACATCGGCTGCGGGGCGGTTCTGCACGAGGATCTGCTCCCAACCACGACCAAGAATTTGGTCGCCATTCGGGATGAAGACGCGCGCGGAGTCCTGCGGCTTGGTCAGGGGAAGCTGCTCGACGGCAGTGCGGGCGTTCGGGTTCTCGTCGAGGAACGCCTGCTCTTCCGGGCTGTCGATGGCGGACGTGCGGACCGGCATGTAGCCCGTGGCCTGCGACCAGATGGTGGTCTGCTCGGTGTTGGTGCTGAAGTCGAGGAACTCGATGGCGGCCTGCTTGATCGAATCCTCGTAGCCAGCCAGCATCGAGAGGGCGGTGCCGCCGGTGCAGCAGCCGAACTGCAGCTCTTCCGGCAGGAAGGCGGTCTTGAAGTTGAACTTGCCTTCGGCCCCGGTGCGGATGGTTCCGAGCGAACCGGTTGAGGCGATGACGGCGACGGCGACTTCGTTGATGAAGTCGGTCTGCGGCTCGGCGACGGCGATGGCGTTGCCGCTTTCGACGAACTCGCGCATGAACTCACCCGTGTTTACCGCGCCTTCCTCCTCGAGGAGGATGTTGAAGTCAGGATCGGAGTATGCGCCATTGAAGGCCCAGACCGGTCCGTGCATGACCCACGCGCCGTAGGATGCGGCGTTGCCGAAGAGGAAAGCGGTTTCCTTGCCACTTCCGGAGATCAGGTCCGGGGCGGCTTCGCGGAATCCGCTCCAGGTGCCGAAGACCTCTTCGCTGACACCTGCGGCCTCGACAGCGTCGGAGTTGTAGTAGAAGAGCGGGGTCGAGCGGGCGAACGGCACGCCGAACTGGCCGCCATTGCGCTGGTACTCGGTGTACAGCGACTGGACGAAGTCCTCGGGGTTGCGATCAGCGATCAGCGGGGTGAGGTCTTCCAGCGATTGGGAGAGGTAGAACCGGAACCACCAGACGTCGGAGAGGGTGGCGATGTGCGGCGCGTCGCCGGTCTGGAGACCGGTGATGAGCTGCGCGGCGACGGCCTCATAGCTTTCGAGCAACTGCGGGACGACCGTGATTTCGGTCTGCGACGCGTTGAAGGCTTCGATGAGGGCGGCCTGGGCATCGCCGTTCACGCCGCTGCCGAAGGCGGTCCAGTACTGGAGTTCGAGCGGGCCATCCTGAATGACGGACGGCGCCGCGAAGACGGAGCTTGGAGCTCCAAGCGCGGTGATGCCGGCGAGGCCGAGACTCGCGCCAGCCGCGCCCTTAACGAGACTACGACGATTGACGGACTTGTTCATGGTCCTAGATCCTCCATGATCCTGACGACTTTACGACCCACCTGGCCGTGTCGATTGAGACCCTGCGTTCACACTGCCGCACAAAATGAAGTGTGCGAGCTTTCAACGCCAAAATTGTTAAGTCACCGCGAATATGCCAGGAATGAATGCTTGAGCGAGGGAGGTGTTATCCCTTGGTGGCACCCGCGGTGAGACCGGCGATGATGAATTTCTGCGCAAAGACGTAGACGATGATCAATGGGAGGACCACGTAGGTGGTGCCGGCCATGATGACGCCCCAGTTGTTGTTGCCTTCGGCGTCGTAGAGCAACCGGACGCCGACGGTGATTGGCCGCATTTCGGTGGTGCGGGTAATGATGAGCGGCCAGAGGTAGTCGTTCCACTTGTTGACGATCGAGATCATGCCGAAGGTGAAGACGATTGGCTTGGCCATGGGCAGGACGATGCCGAACATGGTGCGCAGGTGCCCCGCGCCATCGACCTTGGCGGCGTCGAGGACATCGCGAGGCAGGCCCATGAATCCCTGGCGCATGAGGAACGTGCCGAACGCGGTGGCGGCGCCAGGGAGGACGATGGCCTGGTAGGTGTTGACCCAGTTTTCTTCGAGTCCGAACCAGTCACGAATGGTGTTGCCGAAGAAGAGGAAGTTGGGAAGGATGACGACTTCGCCCGGCACCATCAGCGCGGCGAGCACCAGCAGGAAGAGCCAGTTCTTGCCCGGGAAGTGGAGGAACGCGAAGGCATATGCGCACAAGGTTCCGCAGATGATTTGGAGACCGGCGCCGAAGACCGTGATGATGATGGAGTTCACATAGAAGCGGCCAAATGGCACCGCGTTCCAGGCTTCCTGGTAGTTGCTCCACTGCGGATTCGTGGGAATCCACTGCGGTGGGAAGGTGTAGATCTCCTGGAGCGTTTTCAGCGAGCTGGAGAGCATCCAGAACATCGGCATGCCGATAACCAGCGTGACGAATATCAGGCCGATGTAGCCTGCCACCTTGCCCAGTCTCTGCTGGGCGGCGAGCGAGCTGCTATCCATCGTAATGCACCCTTTTCTCGGTGAAGCGCATCTGAACGAACGTCACGATCAGCATGGCGGTGAAAAGCACGATCGCCGCGGCGGCGGAACGGCCGAAGTTCGCGCCCTGTCCAAATCCCTGCTGGTAGACGTAGTAGACCAGCGTGGTGCTGCCGTAGGCGGGGCCGCCATCGGTCATCACCTGGATGATGTCGAACGCCTGGAAGGTTGCCAGAATGGTGGTGATGAACAGAAAGAACGAAATTGGCGAGAGCATGGGGAGGGTGACGG
Source organism: uncultured Sphaerobacteraceae bacterium (assembly GCA_964622205.1). Lineage (GTDB taxonomy): Bacteria > Chloroflexota > Chloroflexia > Thermomicrobiales > UBA6265 > JACCYX01. The sequence goes on along the minus strand of CAZUPA010000079.1, from coordinate 7,970 downwards.
ACTTGAACCGCCACCAGGCGTTCGCGCCGTCTATCTTGGCGGCATCGTAGAGATCCTGGGGGATGGCCTGGAGACCGGCCAGGAAGATGACGGCGGCGAACCCGAGGTTCTTCCAGACGTAGACGATGATGACGGCGGGGAGGGCCCATTCCGGGCGATCGAGCCAGTGGGGCGATGGTATGTGGAACCAGTCGAGAATCTGGGCGAGCAGTCCGAAGCGGGGATCGAAAATGTAGGCCCAGACGATGCCGATGGCGGCCCCCGATAGCAGGAAAGGCGCGAACACGACGGCGCGGACGGCGGTTCGGCCGTGGAGTTTCTGGTTGAGGAGCAGGGCGACCATCAACCCAAGCACCAGGGTGAAGCCGACGCAGCAAACCAGGAAGATCGCGGTGTTGCGGAGGACGAGTTGGAACGTGCGATTCTCGAAGATGTAGCGGAAGTTGTCGAGGCCGACGAACTCGTTACTGCCGGTGAAGGCGAGCAGGTCGGTCTTCTGCACGCTGAGGCGGACATTTTCCCACATCGGCCAATAGGTGAAGAGGAACAGGAACAGGAAGTTCGGCGCCACGAAGAGCAGGAACAGCACCCATTCCTTCGAGGCCACCCTGTCTCGCCATGACATCTTCATGGTCTCGTATTGGTCACCCTGGGTTGTGGTTGGCGCCAGTGCCCCGCCTGTGTTCTCCATGTACTGACCTCTTGGGCCCGGCCTGCGATGCCGAACGATTACAACGGGACCTGTTCGTCCACCCAGTCGACGTAAACTGGGCCTGGCGCGCGACTCCGGCAGGGTCCACCGCCCTTGGCAGGCCAAGGGTGCCCGAATCAGTCGCTTCAATGGTTGCCGAAATGCTAACACGCTTCAGGCTGCAATGTTAAATCCAGGATCATTCGTTGAGAAGGTGAACAACAGGTGGAGACGGCGATTGGCGAGGCCAGATGGGTTCTGGCGATCGATACGGCGACGGACCAGGCGGGCATCGCCCTGTTCGATGGCGAGCGACTGTACGAGCGGTCGTGGCCAGGAAGCAGGCAACAGACCGTGACGGTGCTGCCCCAGATCCAGCGGTTGCTGGCCATGGCTGGGGTAGAGATGTCGCGGGTGGGCCTGGTGGCGGTGACGATTGGGCCGGGGTCATTCACGGGGCTGCGCGTGGGCCTGAGTATCGCCAAGGGCATCGTGCTTTCGGAGTCGTGCGAGATCGTGGGCGTGCCGACGCTGGACGTGGCGGCGGAGCCCTACGTTCGGTCGGGCGACAGGTGCGTGGTGGTTTCGCCGGCGGGCCGGGGCCGGGTGATCTGGGCCGCCTTCGATCCCGAATGGGTGGGAACTCCGCCGGAGAACTCAAGCTTCGAAATGTTCGTTGAGCAGTCGGGCAGGTTCAGCGGCTGGCCGGTGGCGGCGGAGCTTTCGAGCCAGCAACGATCCGTTCTGGATAACGCCGGGGCGAACCTGGCTCCCGTGGCCGCGGGCTTTAGGCGTCCGGCCGTTTTGGCGGAAATGGGGCTCGAACGGTGGAAACGCGGTGACGTGGACGATCCCGTGCTGCTGGAGCCGGCGTACCTTCATGGACGGCCCAATCCCCGGTAGTCCGGGCCGGATGGCGAGGTTGCGCAAGTCCGCTTATCATCGATAATTAGCGATACAGGGGCGCCACGATGGCTGGCCTTCCCAACCACATCCCCGTCCATCCAAGAGAGGTTAACTGGTGAGTGAATTGACTGGAGTTGCCGTCGAGCCGGCAACGGCGACCGATTTCGTGACGGTCGAGGCATTGGAAGAGGCGCTTCAGAGCGAAAAATACATCGCGGACCGGGGGCTCGCCACCACGCTGTACCTGACGCTAAAGCTGCGCAAGCCACTCCTGCTCGAAGGCGAGGCGGGCGTTGGCAAGACCGAGATCGCGAAGGTGCTGGCTTCGACGCTGGGCGCGCCGCTGATCCGCCTGCAATGCTATGAGGGCCTAGACGCGAACTCGGCGATCTACGAGTGGGACTACCCGCGGCAGATGCTGTACCTCCGCTCTTTGGAAGTCACCACCGGTCTGAACCAGGACGAGGTGCGCAAGAACCTCTTCAGCGAGGAGTTCCTGCTCAAGCGGCCATTGCTGCAGGCGATCGATGCCGCTCACACCCAGGCGCCGGTGCTGCTGATCGACGAGGTCGACCGGGCGGACCAGGAGCTGGAGGCGTTCCTGCTCGAACTGCTGTCCGATTTCCAGGTGACCGTGCCAGAGCTTGGCACGATGAAGGCCGAACATGTGCCGGTGGTGATCCTGACATCGAACCGGACGCGGGAAATCCATGACGCGCTGAAGCGACGTTGCTTGTACTACTGGATTGATTTCCCTGATTACCAGAAGGAATACAGGATCCTGAGCGCCAAGGTTCCAGAGGCGTCGGAGCGGCTGGCGACCCAGATCTGTTCGTACACCCAAGGGCTGCGGGAGATCGACCTGTTCAAGTCGCCGGGCATGGCCGAGTCGCTGGACTGGGCGCGGGCGCTGCTGGCGCTCGGGAGTTCCGAACTCACCGATAACGTGGTGGAAGACACGCTTGGCGTGGTGCTGAAGTACCAGGAAGACGTGGACAAGGTTCGGGGCGAGATCTCGGCGAAGCTGGTGGCTCGCGCGGTGGGCGCCAGCAACGCGGGAAACTAGCCGATGCTGAGCGTCAATGGCAACGGAATGCAGGATCGGCCGGAGTTCGATTCCTCGCGCGTGCGATCCCGCCGGATCGCGGCGAACCTGCTGCGGTTTGGCCGGCGGCTGCGGGCGGCCGGAATGCCGGTCGGCTCTGGGCAAATCCTGGGCCTGGTCGAGGCGATCGAGGCCGTGGGCATCGACCGGCGAGACGACGTGTACAGCGCGGCGAAGGCCACGCTGGTGACACGTCCCGAACAGATACCGCTGTTCAATGCCGAGTTCCTGCGATTCTGGAGCGACCTTGTCGACCGGCAGGCGCCGATGTTCTCCGAAGCGATCCACGACGACGATGACGAGTCGGTGGCCATGCCGAACGCGTCGAAGAAGAAGGATTCGGGCGAAAAGGGCGAGGCCCAGAAGGGCGGCGAGTCCGACAAGAGCGTGCTCGCCGTCGAAGGCGCGGACGATGCCGAGGATATCGGCGAGACCGAGGACTACGAAGTTCCACCGGAAGATGTGCTGATCTTCAGCGCCTCCGAGGCGTTGCGGAAGAAGGATTTCGCCCAATTCTCGCCGGAGGAATTGGCGGAGGCCCGGCGGCTGATTGAGTCAATGACCTGGCGGCTTGGCACGCGACTGACCCGGCGGAAGCAGCGCGCGCTGCATGGCGACTCCATCGACTACCGCGCCACGTTGCGGGGAGCGATGAAGCAGGGCGGCGTGCCGCTCGACCTGAAGTGGCGAGAGCGCAAGGAACGGATGCGTCCGCTGGTGCTGATCTGCGACATTTCGGGCTCGATGGACCGTTATTCACGGCTGCTGCTGCGGTTCGTGCATGCGCTGGAGCACGGGCTGGACGCGGTGGAAGTGTTCGTGTTCGGGACGCGGCTGACACGCATCACGCGCGAGCTTCGCAAGAAGAACGTGGACCAGGCGATCGCCGATGTCGTGGCGTCGGTCGATGATTGGTCGGGCGGCACCCGGATCGGCGAGTCGATCAAGGAGTTCAACTATCGCTGGAGCCGCCGCGTGCTGCGGTCCGGCGCGACGGTGGTTGTGATCAGCGACGGTTGGGATCGGGGCGATCCACAATTGCTCGGCGCGGAGATGGCGCGGCTGCAGCGCTCGTGCCGCCGGGTGATCTGGTTGAACCCGCTGCTCGGCGCGCCGGGCTATCAGCCATTGACGCAGGGCATCCGCGCTTCGCTGCCGTACGTGGACCACTTCCTGCCGATCCACAACCTGAAGAGCATGGAAGCGCTGGCGAAGTTGCTGGGCGCGGTGGAAGACACGCAACCGGTTCGCCGCCAGGTGACCACCAAGGCGGTACGGCCGGTATAGAGAGGACGTAACGATGAGCGAATGGCTTCCCGAAATCGATCAGTGGACTGCGAGCGGCAAGCGCGTGGCGATCGCCACCGTGGTCAACGTCGAGGGATCGGCGCCGCGGCCGGTCGGCGCGCGGATGGCCGTGGCCGACAGCGGTGAGCTGGCGGGTTCCGTGAGCGGCGGCTGCGTGGAATCCGCGGTCGCTGTCGAAGCCGAGGACGTGCTGAAGACCGGGAAGCCGCGTCTCATCCGGTACGGCATCACCGACGAGATGGCCTGGGATGTCGGGCTTGCCTGCGGCGGCGTCATAGATGTCTTCGTGGAACCGGTGGAGCAGGGATCGTGACCGACGGCGAATCCAACCTGCTGCTGGGGGCGCGGCGATCGGTCGAACGCGGCGTCCCGGCGGTGCTGGTGACAGTCGTGCGCGGCGGTGAGCCGGGCCGGAAACTGCTGGTGGCGGGCGAGACGGTAGCGGGTTCGCTGGGCGCCACGGAGCTGGACGAAGCCGGGGAACGCAAGGCACGGGAAGCGCTCGCAACCGAGGTGTCTGGCCTGGTCCCATTGACGGACGAGGTCGATGCGTTCGTCGACGTGTTCCCGTTGCCGCCGCTGCTGGTGATCATCGGCGCGGTGCATGTCGCTCAGGCGCTGATCCCGTTCGCCGAGCGACTGGGCTTCCATATCGCGGTGGTGGATGCCCGCGCGGCGCTGGCGACGACGGAGCGGTTCCCCACCGTGTCCGACCTGGTCGTGGCCTGGCCGGACGAGGCATACGAGCGCCTTCCCATCACCCGGACAACGTCCATCGTGATTCTCACCCATGATCCGAAGTTCGACGAACCGGCGATTGTGGGCGCCCTGAAGACCGGCGCTGGCTACATCGGCGCGGTTGGCAGCCGGAAGACGAACGCCGACCGGCGTGTGCGGCTCCAGGAATCCGGCGTGACGGACGAGGACCTCGAACGGCTTCACGGGCCGATCGGGCTGGATATCGGCGGCGGCAGTCCCGAGGAGATGGCGATCAGCATTCTCGGGGAAATCATCGCGACGCGGAACGGCCGGAGCGGTGGATCGCTCAGGCGGTCGAAAGGCAATATCCGGGCTGGTCATGCCTGACGGTCCGATCGTGGGCGTCATCCTGGCCGCGGGGATGTCCCGGCGGCTCGGACGTCCGAAGCAACTCGTGGAACTCGATGGCGTGCCACTGGTGCGGATCGTGGCGTCCACCGCGCTCGGTTCATCGCTGGACCGGGTCGTTGTCGTCACCGGGCATGGGGCCGGCGCCATCGAGGGCGCGTTGACTGGCCTGGCGGTGACCGTGGTTCGGAACCCCGATTACGAGCGTGGGCAGGCGTCTTCGCTGCACACGGGCATCCAAGCGGCGATGGTCCTTGGGGCCGATGCGGTGGTCGTGCTACTGGCGGACCAGCCAGGCATCTCCAGGAAAGCGATCGATCGGCTGATCGAGGCGCGGCGCGAGGCTGGCGCGTGGGTCGGGATGGCATCGTATGGCGAGGAGCGCGGCCATCCTGTCCTGTTCGGCGCCGAATTGTTCGCCGAGTTGGGTGAGATTTCCGGGGATCAGGGCGGGCGCGACGTGATCAAGCGTCATCGCGAGCATGTGGTGACCGTGGATGGCGGATCCAGCCGCGTGCCGATGGATGTCGACACCGAAGCCGACATCGAGGCGCTGCGAGGCGACCGCTCTTCCTGAATCCGGGCCATTGCCGTGGGCTCCTTCAGCGGAATTCGCGAAAGGGTTGCGAGTGACAGCCCGCGGCGGAGTCAGGATCCACAGACCCTCCGCGAGGGTCTGTGACACAGTTCGGTCGGTTTGCGCTTTAGCCTGCTTCGTGGCTGTCCATCAGGAGTTCCCAGGCGTTGCGGGTGGGAATGGCGATGAGGAAGGCGATGACTGGGACGAACCATGCCATTTCGGTGTCGTCCTGGAAGAACACCGCGATGGCGATCCCGATGGTCGCGAGATAACAGAGCGCCGGCACGAGGAACGTCCAGCAGGCTACGTCGCCAGTCAATTCAGGGTCGTTCCGGAACCGGCTCCACGACCTGGGGATGTTCGCCAGGGGAAAGGCGGCTGTAATCAGGAGCGACCAGCCCATTCCGGTACGGCCCATGTCAGGAACCATGAAGTAGAGCGAAAAGAGCAACACCACCAGGAGATTGGTGAAATTCTGCGACACCATCGAGCGTAGGAGGCTGTTGGCGGGGGCGTTACGAATGTCCTGACGAAGGGTGACCGCGACGAAGAGCAAACCGATGATGGTGGCCGCCGCCGCGCCCGCGACGGTGAAGAAGTCGCGCCATTGCTCGATGCCTGTGGAGAACTCGTCCATTGGGCTCCATTGCTCCCGGTTGGTGGAAGGAATGCCGCCCGATCGCGGCATCCCCTCACCCCGTTTCTAGGCGAATGCGCCTTCGGACTTGAGCGCGGAAAAGACCCTGCTGGCGGCGTCGACGGTGAACTCCACATCGGCCGTAGTGTGGCGGGTGCTGAGCAGGCCGCCGGAATGGAAGACGTGGACACCTTCGAGCAGCATGCCGATTTCGAATGCCATTCCGAGTGGCGCCCCCCCGCTGGCCTTGAGGAATTCGGGCGCGACACCCTCGGGAGTGTGCATATCGCCCGGCGCGAAGTTGCTCGCCCGCTCGCCGAGCGCGACGTGGTAGACCGAGCTTTCACCCCAGGCGAAGCCCGGCACGTCGAGCGTTGAAATGACCTGGTTGAGACCGGTGCGAAGCCGCGCCGCCAGGTCGTCGCAGTATGCCTGGACCGACGGATCGGCGCACTTGACGAGCGCGGTATAGCCAGCGGCCGCGGCCAGGGGGTTTGCGTTGTAGGTGCCGGCGTGGGGAACGCGGCGGTTGGAGTTCCAGCCCGGTTCATCCTTGAATTCGATGATCTCCATCACGTCCCGGCGGCCAGCGACGGCGCCGCCGGGCATCCCGCCGGCGACGATCTTGGCCATGGTCGTGAGGTCGGGAACGATCCTGAAGCGGCCCTGGGCCCCACCGGGAGACCAGCGGAAGCCGGTGATGACCTCGTCGAAGATGAGGAGCACGCCATGCTTGATCGTGATCTCGCGAACCTGGCGGAGGAAGTCCTCCTTGAAGGGGAGGGTGGCCCAGGACGCGCCGCTGGGTTCGAGGATGACGGCCGCGACATCGCCCTGAACGAGCCGTTCCTCCAGCATGGCGATGTCGTTGGAGGGGAGGACGGCGACGGAGCCGAGGGTGGCGTCGGGGATGCCAGGGACCGATGTGGCCTCGAACGGTGGTTTCTCGCCCTTGAGCGCGTAGTCCTGCCAGCCGTGGAAGTGACCCTCGAACTTGAGGATGGTGTTTCGCTCCGTATACCCGCGGGCGACGCGCATCGCGAGGAGGGTGGACTCGGTTCCGGAGGCGGTGAAGCGAACCAGTTCGGCGGACGGGACCAGCTCGACGACCTTCTCCGCCCAGCGGATTTCGCCCTCATGGCCGGCGGAGTGGTGCGTGCCGCGGAGAACCTGCTCCCGCATGGCTTCGCTGATTTCCGGGTCGTTGTGACCCAGGATCAGCGATCCGTGTCCGACACAGTAGTCGATCAGCTTGTGGCCATCGACATCCCACTTGTAAGCGCCATCGGCACGCTCGATATAGGGCGGGAACGGCTTGATGTAGCGGCCATCGTGGGTAATGCCGCCGACGATGGACTTGTTCGAGCGCTCGAATACCTTGCGGGAGCCGGCGAACTCCTGCTCGTACCGTTCGTTGATGGATGTTCCGGTCGAAGATGCAGACATGAATGATTACTCCCCGTGGAAATGACTCGATGTGAGTTGATCCTATTTGGCAGGTGAACGCGCGGTTCCGGCACGGGCGTGCTGGCGCGCTGCATACGCACTATATGGCTGAATGGGGATCGTGGCAAAGTGACGCCAGCGCTCGCTGCTCGTAGGCGGTTGGGAATGAGAATCATTCCTGTATTGATGC
>CAZUPA010000078.1:8936-14646 GCA_964622205.1 uncultured Sphaerobacteraceae bacterium | reverse complement strand
GCGGAACGGCCCACGCCCACGGCCCAGCGGGTTCCGCTGGTGTCGATCCACCGGCCCTGGGTTTGCGAGCGGAGCACGGCGTCGAGGATTTCCTGCACCTTCGCGCCATCGGCGAACGAGGGCGCGTTGGCGCTCCATTCGCCGGTGCGGATCGCCTTCAGCCAGTCCTGCATGAGCAGGATCGTGGGACGGGTGAAGAAGTGCGAGAACTCCGGCAGGCGTGCATTGAGACGCTCGGGAACCGGCAACTCCCGCAGGCCAACGTCGCGCCGCCGTGCCCCGAGCAGCTCGTCCTGGCCCTGGATGATGAGAATGCCCTCGGAGCCGGAGATGGTGATCTCCTCGCCCGCGTTGATCGCCGCCGTCGCCGAGAAATGCACCGATGCGATCGCCCCGCTGGCGAACCGCAGCAGGAAGGCGAAGTTATCGTCGGCGTCCACGGTCGCCATTCCGGATGAGTCCGGCAGGCGCCGCCGCTTCACCATCGTCGCAGCCGTGCCGGCGACCTCGTGAATCTCGCCCATCCACCACCGTAGCGAATCGATATAGTGCGAGCCCGACGCGCCAAGCATTCCGCCCGCCTTGTCCGCTTCCATCAGCCAGCCGAAAGGCCGCTCGTTCGGGTCGGAGAGCGTCGAGCGGAAGACGTTCATGGCGATCGATTGCGGTTCGCCGATGTAGCCTTCGTCGATCAGTTCCTTCACGCGCATCCTGATCGGCAGGTAGCGGAACTGGTGGTTGATCATCGCCACCACCCGGGCCGACTGCGCCAGCTTCACCATGTCGCGCGCCTCGGCCAGACTGCGGGCCATCGGTTTTTCGCATAGCACGTGCTTTCCGGCTTCGAGCGCGGCGATCGCCATCTGGTGGTGGAGGTGGGGCGGGGTCGCGATCACCACGGCCTGCACCTTCGGGTCGCTGATCGCGTCCCGCCAGTCGGTGGAGGCGTTTGGAATACCATGCCGTTCGGCCACGGCGCGGGCGCGGTCGCCGCGCCGCGAAACCACGGTCACGATGTCGACATCGTCGAGGTATTTCAAGGCGGGGAGGTGAACCGCGGCGCCGAAACCGGTGCCAAGCACGGCCACGCCAAGCGATCCGGTGTGGGGTCGGGAGCTATCTCCGGCCGGGGAACTTCCCGGGGAGTTCGAGCGCGAATAGACCATGGGAATCGTCTTGCTCCAGTAAGCGGCTCACTCCACGGGTGGGGAATGCGCGGCCATGAGGCGTACCATGGGAACGGGTATGCCGCGAACGCGCCCGGTTTGGTCTGGAGCTGGGGAACGGCCGTTTGCGGCAGGGTGATCGACACGCCACTATCCCATGATGCTAACACACGGGATGGTCAATACAGGCCGTTTCGCGGGCCTTCCCGGATCGACGCGGGAGCGGCCAAAGGAGATTCAGCATGCGAATCTACACCGCCCGTGGCGACACCGGGCAGACCGACCTGCTTGGGGAGCGCGTCCACAAGGACGATCCCCGGATCGACCTGATCGGTGACCTGGACGAATCGACGTCAGCAATCGGGCTGGGGCGCGCGATGGCTCACGTCGCCGCCACCAACGACCGTCTCAAGACTGTCCAGCGAGACCTGTACCAGGTCATGGCCGAACTCGCCTTCACCGATGCCACGCGCCCCGATGACCTGCGGTTGAAGGCCGACCGCACGGATTGGCTGGAGGCCGAACTCGACGTGATCGGTGGCGAAATCGAGCTTCCGCGCGAGTTCGTGCTGCCAGGCGAGACGGCCGCCGGAGCCGCGCTCGATGTCGCTCGCACGGTCGTCCGCCGCGCCGAACGGCAGGCGGTGGCGCTTCACCGGGAAGGCGTGGTTGGCAACGCCGAGATCGTGCGCTATCTCAACCGGCTGTCGTCGCTGCTGTTCATGCTGGCGAGGGCGGAGGAACTTCAGGACACGGGCCGCGTGGAAATCGCGAAGGAGAGGCCCTGACGCCCGCGATTCCGGACCGAATTACCGCCGGAAATCGCGTACCCTAATGCGGTACATCTGGCGCCCGGTCGCCAGCCTGGTTACGCACATTCAGTTGAGGAAGGTCATTACTCCCATGCGGATGGCACATCTCTTCGGTCGGACGCTTCGAGAGGCGCCGGCGGATGTCGAAATACCCAGCCACCAGTTGATGGTCCGGGCCGCGATGATCCGCCCGCTCGGAACCGGCATCTACAGCCTCCTGCCGCTGGGATATCGCGTCGTCCGCAAGGTCGAGCAGATCATCCGCGAGGAAATGGACGCCATTGGCGGCCAGGAAATGCTGATGCCCCTGGTCCATCCCGCTGACATCTGGCGGCGGAGCGGCCGGTACGACAAGATCGGGCCGGAGATGGCCCGGTTTGAGGACCGGAACGACCGCGACATGGTGCTGGCCATGACCCACGAGGAAGTCGTGGCCGATCTCACCTCCAGTGAAATCAATTCGTATCGCCAGCTTCCACAGATCGTCTATCACATGCAGTCGAAGTTCCGCGACGAGCCACGGGCGCGTGGTGGTCTCATTCGTGTGCGTGAATTCACGATGAAGGACTCCTACTCGCTGGATGTCGACGAAGCCGGGCTCGATCGCTCATACGCCCTGCACGACGCCGCCTACCATCGAATCTTCACCCGCATTGGGCTCGACTTCATCAAGGTCGGCGCCGACGTCGGCATGATGGGCGGCTCTCTCTCCGAGGAGTACATGGGGTTCTCGCCGAATGGCGAGGACACCATCCTGATCGACCCAGAGAGCGACTACGCCGCCAATCGTGAAGTTGCCACTTTTCAGCGCCAGAACCCGCCCGCCGAGGACCTGCTTCCGGTGGAGGAGATCGAGACCCCGAACACCACCACCATCGAGTCGCTCGCGGCGTTCCTCGATGTGCCGCTCTCTCGCACCGCGAAGGCCGTGTTTTTCATGGGGCAGTCGGGACGCTTCATCTTTGGCGTGATCCGGGGCGATCTGGAGATCAACGAGACCAAGCTGCGGCAGCTTACGGGCGAAAACGATATCGTGCCCGCCACCACCGAAGAGATCCGGGCGATCGGGGCGGAGCCGGGCTACGGGTCGCCAGTGGGCGTTCACGACGCGGTCGTGGTGATCGACGAGAGCATTCGCGACACGCCGAACCTGGTCGCGGGAGCCAACAAGCCGGGCCACCACCTGAGGAATGTGAACTATCCGCGCGATTTCGAGGCAAACGTGGTGGGCGACATTGCCGCCGCCGCGGAAGGGTATCTCAGTCCTGTCTCTGGCAAACCGATGATCTCTCGTCGCGCAATCGAGGTCGGCAATATCTTCAAGCTCGGCGCCGATTTCAGCAAGAGTTTGAACGCGAAGTACCTTGACGTGAACGGCAAGGCGCATCCGGTCGTGATGGGCTCCTACGGAATCGGGTCGGGCCGCAACGCCGCCACCGTGGCCGAGCAGAATTACGACGATCGCGGCCTGAAGTGGCCGATCTCGATCGCGCCGTTCCACGTCTCCCTGCTCTCGCTGGGCAAGGAGGAGGAAGTGACGGCCGCGACGGACAAGCTCTACGCCGAGCTGACCGCCGCCGGGATCGAGGTGCTGTACGACGACCGCTCCGACCGCCCGGGCGTGAAGTTCAACGACGCCGACCTGATCGGCAACCCGATCCGGCTCTCGGTCAGCAAGCGCACCCTTGCCGAGGGCGAGGCTGAACTTCGCCTCCGCTCGGAGTCCGAGTCGACGATGATCCCGCTGGCGGATGTGGTGGGCAAGGTCGAGGCGATCGTCAGCGACCTGTTCGCCGCCCTCTCCCCCGACCGCGAGTAGCCAGCGAGTTGAATCAGTAACGGAACACAATAAACGCCGGGGCCAGCGACGGCCCCGGCGTTTGTCATTCCTCGCCGTGGCCCGGATCGGAAGTCGCTCGATAACCGAGCATTCTCTGAACCATGCTCCAGAGCGGGCTCGATGGAGCCAACCGATCCACATGCTCGAGCAATGCCGGGTCGCGTTCTTCCGGTAGCGCCCACAAGAGCGGTTCGACAATCGGATCCCATGCATCGTGGAATTCATCATCCGGGAAATTGCCGCGAAGAGCGTCATAGCAGTCGTAGAGCTCCTCGGTTCGCCCTGCAAGATCGAGGGGAGAGATCGATTCCGTGACCTTGTCTGAGGCTCCTCCACGTTCCGCCGAGGTCTGGCTCGGATCGTTGGGGGGCACGGGAAGGAACTTGACCCCTTTCCAGAAGCCATCTTCCTCCACAACCACCAGTTCATGGGCAAGGCCACGTTCGGCAAGGTCGGAAAGGGCGGCGCCAATGCTGATACCGTGGGCGTCGGCGTGCTTGCGGGCAGCTGCGAGGACGTTATCACGAATGTTGAGGGTGATGCGCATCAATCTTCCTCGGCCAGGGCGTCATCGAAGGTCGCGAGTATCCAGCGGATGCGGTTCCAGAAATAGCTGGTTTCATCCTGGCATGCTACCTGGGCCAGCAGTTCCGGATTCCGGCTGGCTCTGGGCTCCCACAGGAGTGGCGATATCACAGAGCGCCACACATCGTCGAGATCATCCCCCGGATATGTGCATTTGAGCCCGTCGTGGAGGTCCCGTTCGAACCGCATCCACCTGACGGTTTCGGTTGTGACTGGTTCCTGGCCCGGCCGGCGCGGAATTGGCTCGAAGCCGCCGGGGTACCCAATGGGAGCCTGGTCCACTGGATTGCCTGCCGTGCCAGCCGGATTCACGTCCGGCCTATGTCGAAGTCTTCATTGGAAACATCATACGATGGCGACGAGCCGGGTTGTTTCCAAAATGGCGACATCGTGCGCCGCCCGATTCGTGCTAAAATCAAGCTGAGAAAGTGAATTGTTTCACGGATTCGACCCGCGCTTCCATGGCCCGGGTCGCGTGCCCTGTGAACCTCCTCCTCCCCGTCTCCCGCCCCGTACCGCTGTCTCCTCACCCGAAAGTGCTCGCCTGTGACCATCGCTGTAGACATTACGCGCCGTAGCGACCTGCGCAATATCGCCATCATCGCCCACGTCGACCATGGCAAAACCACCCTCGTCGACGGCCTCCTCAAGCAATCCCACATCTTCCGCGACCCCGACGCCGCCGGTGTCCTGATCATGGACTCCAACGACCTCGAGCGGGAGCGGGGCATCACCATCCTCGCCAAGAACACCGCCATCGAGTACGCCGGCATCAAGATCAACGTCATCGACACCCCCGGCCACGCCGACTTCGGCGGCGAGGTCGAGCGCGTGCTGAACATGGCCGACGGCTGCCTGCTGCTGGTGGATGCCGCCGAAGGACCGATGCCACAAACGCGGACCGTGCTGGCCCGCGCCCTGGAAATCGGCCTCCGTCCGATCGTGGTCATCAACAAGATCGACAAGAAGGCGGCCCGGATCGACGAGGTCATTGAACTGATCAACGATCTCTTCCTCGATCTCGCCGTGGACACGTCCCAGCTCGAGTTCCCGATCGTCTATGCCATCGGCCGGGAGGGCCGCGCCGGGTTCGCGCCGGATACGCTCGCCGACGATCTTCGTCCGCTGATGGACACCATTCTCGAAGTGGTTCCGGCCCCGGCGGTCGAGATCGACGCTCCCGCGCAGATGCTCGTCACCTCGATCGACTACGATCTTCACCGGGGCAGGATCGCCATTGGCCGTATCCGCCGCGGGCGAATCTCCAGCGGCGAGATGGTCACGATGCTGACCGTGGGCCAGGACCC
>CAZUPA010000078.1:0-8836 GCA_964622205.1 uncultured Sphaerobacteraceae bacterium | reverse complement strand
GTCGAACACCTCGTGATCGACGTGACGGAAGAGTTTGTCGGCCAGGTGACCGAGATCACCGGCAGCCGCCGGGCGCGGATGCTGGACATGGTCAACGACGGCCGTGGCGGCGTGCGGCTCGAGTTCGCCATTCCCACCCGGGGCCTGATCGGGCTTCGTAACGCGATGCTGACGGCCACCAAGGGCAACATCGTGATGTCGTCCCGCCTGATCGATTTCGAGCCATGGATGGGACCGATCCAGCAAGCACGCAGCGGCGCGCTGGTGGCTTCCGAAACAGGGACCGCCCTGGCCCATGGCATCGCCAACGCGCAGGAGCGCGGCGTTACCTTCATCGAGGCTGGAACCGAGGTGTACGAGGGGATGATCGTGGGCCAGAACCCGCGCCAGACCGACCTCACCGTCAACATCTGCCGGGCCAAGAAACTGACCAACATGCGCTCCAGCAACGCCGATATCTCGGTGCGGCTGACCCCGGCCGTCATCTTCAGCCTCGAGCAGGCGCTCGATTTCCTGGCCGATGACGAACTGCTGGAGGTGACGCCGAAGGCGCTCCGCCTTCGCAAGCGGTTCCTCTCGCAGGACGAGCGGGCCAAGGCGAAGAAGCGCGCCGACCAGGCGGCCGCCGCGCTCAATTGACACACGGCGGTTGCCGCCAGCGAGACGAAGCACTCACCCAATCACCCCGGATGCCAGCACATCCGGGGTGATTGGCGCTTGAGGCAGGAGAGTGGCTACGACGACTTGCGCCCGCGGCTTCGTGATTTCGGGGCGGCTTCTTCAGCGTCTTCACCGGAGGATTGCGTCGCTGTCTCAATCGTGCTGGCCGAGCTACCGAGCCCAGCCAGGATTGCCAGGACGGTCGACACCCGCTCCGGTTGCAGTTCGAAGACGCCACGCGTTTCCTGCGTGACGAGACCCGCCGCCTGCAGCACGTTGAGATGGTGGTACGCGGCGCCGGTGGTGCCCAGGTCGAGCGTGTTCACCAGGCTGGCGGCTGTGGATGGCGCGTTGAAGATGGACTTCAACATCTCCAGCCGTAGCCGGTGACCGATCGCGGCCAGCAGTTGGGCCGCCATCGCATCGTCGACATCAAGGACGGATTCGACGCTTGTTTCAAGGTCCCATCGAAACTCGCGCGAGCCCGAGGCATTGCGAACCACGCCCTGGGTGACCACCACGCCACGGCCATCGCCGTCGGACTGGAGGTCTGGGGCGGCCGCGGCGTGGTGTTTTCCTCCCGAACCGTTGGTGGCCGCGGCGGAGGCCGCTTCGAAGGTGACCTGGTCACGCAGCGCCCATACCGCCTCCGAGAGGCTACGCAATTCACCACGCATGGTTTCGATTTCGGACTTGACCTTCTTGCCAGCCATACCCACTCCAATGCCATGTGTGCGTTTGTACGGAATATCGGAGCAGGATAACACAATCACAGTAGTTTGGAATCACGTGGAAACCGAGCCCTGGCGCCGCTGGTCGATCAGGCGTTGGGCCTGACCGGGGTCGTTGGTGATGATGCCGTCGACCCCGGCGTCGATCAGGCGGGCCACCACCTGTTCGTCGTAGGCCACCGAGAAGACCCGGAGGTGGTGCTGGCGCGCGTGGAACATGAGGTCGCGATCGACGGCGTCCGGCTGGATCGAGATGCCCGCCGCGCCGCTCCATTGCGCCTCCCGGAAGTACCGGCCGCGGTTGGCGGGCGTCCAGCCGGTGTCTCGCAGCAGCGTCACGCGCAACTCGGGAAGGGCACGGGTCGCGATGTACACGTCGCGCGCGCGTTCCAGCCACAGCCACGTCCTGCCCTGGAGTTCCCGTCGCTCGATCAGCCGCAACACCGCCTTCAGGGCCGCCGGGTCCTTCAGGTGGAGAGCGGGTTGGACCCCGTCCGGCAGTTCGTCAAGCACCCGCGCGAGTGTCGCGATCGGCTCCCGGTTTGGCGCATCCCGCAGGGGAATGCGCCGGAGCGCGAAGGCCGGCCAGAGCCGGACCCAGCCGCGCGCCCGGGTCGTGCGACGCAGCATCGCGTCGTGCAGAACCACTGGCGTCCGGTCCAGGCTCAGCCGGACATCCATCTCGAGCAGGTCGGCTCCCTCCGCGGCGGCGATCGCCATCGAAGAGCGAGCGTTTTCCAGCGCGCCCGGAGCCATTGCCCGGTGCGCGACGATCAACAGTCGATTCACACCGGTCCCCGCCTCGCGTAAGGTGTCGCTGGATTCGTCACGTGGATTCATTGGCCGCCGCCAGGGGATGCGATCATCGTTCGTCCGGACGCCGGATTGAGCATGTGCTGGCCTCCTGTTACAGTCAACGGATTCTACCGCCTGCCTCAAGCCCAGCGACGCTCGGGGATGATGTGATGACCCTTCTGGCCGCGGTTATTGTGATCGCCACGCTCGGCGCCATGGCTTCTGGCCGCATGCCGCCGGTGCTGGCGCTGGCGACCGGGTTGGTGGTTGCCGGGATCACCGGAGTGGCGCCAGTGGAGTCGCTCCTCGCGGGTCTCGGCAACTCGGGCGTGATCACGGTCGGGGCCATGCTTGTGATCGCCAAGGGAATAGTGCAGACAGGCGTGGTGTCCCGGCTGACGTGGTCACTGCTTTCCTCCGTCACCACCGCGCGGCAGGCGTTGCGACGGCTCATGCTCCCCATCGGCGCGATTTCGACCATCTTCAATACAACTCCGATTGTCGCGGTGCTGGTTCCAGCCGCCAGGGAACTTGACCGGACGCGCAAGATCCCGACACGCGAATTTTTGCTGCCCATCGCCCATGTCACCACGTTGGCCGGGGCGATCACGCTGATCGGCACAAGCTCGAACCTGCTGATTAGCGGTATCGCCGATGAGAACGGCGTTGAGATGGGCATGCTCTCGTTCGCGCCGGTGGCGTTGCCGGTGGCGGTGGTTGGCGGTTTGGTGGTGTACCTGACATCGTCGAGGCTGCTGCGTGGAGAGTCCGCCGCCGCCGAGGAGGAACCCCGGGACTGGCGCGTGGAAATCCCGGTGTCGGCCCACGCGCTCGCGGTGAAGCGCACAGCCGGGAAGATGGGCATCGAGCGGACGGAGGACTACGATCTCCTGCAGATCAACCGGGGCGACGACGTTCTGGAGCCAAATGCTCCCATTGGCGCGGGAGACGTGCTGGTGTTCATGGCGACTCAGCGTGGCATCGAGGCGCTGTGGCAGAGTCCCCTGTTTGGACTCTCCCCGGATCGCCTGTACGCCATCTCGATTAGCGCTGGCGAGAGCGGCACGCTGCACGATATCGAGCGCAAGGGGACGCTGCACGTCGTCGCCGCGCACACGACGGTACCGCTCAGCCAGACGCCGATCATCCCCGGCGACATTTGCTTCGTGACGGGCCAGAGCGCCGACGTGCTCAAAGAGAACGGCTCGATCGGCATGTGGCGGGATGCCGCGAGCCGCGTTCCTCAACCCGCGAAAACCTGGATCGCGGTCTTTATCCTCCTCGCGGTTGTCACGGTAGCGCTGTTCGACCTGGTTCCGATCGAGCTTGCGTCGAGCGCGGGCGCGGTGGCGATGGTGCTGGCCGGCGTCATTACGCCGAACTCGGCGGTGCGGGCGCTCAACTGGAATGTGCTCTTCATCCTGGCCGGTTCCGTGGGGTTGGGGGCGGTCGTGGTCGAAAGCGGCCTGTCGGACATCATCGCGGAGTCGATCCAGTCGTCCGTCTACGGCAATCCGCTGCTGATGGTGGTCGTGATCGTCCTGGCGACCGTCGTCCTCACGAATCTCGTCACCAACGCGGCAGCCGCGTCGATCCTCGCTCCGGTTGGCCTGGAACTGGCCGGCGACTTCAACGTCGATCCGGCGATTGTGCTTGCCGCCATCGCAACCTGTGTTTCGCTTACCTTCATCAACCCCTATAGCCATCAATCGAACATGATGGTGATGTACCCCGGCGGATACACCTCGGCCGCCTTCGCCCGGTTTGGCATTCCACTCACCGTAATGTCGACCCTGATGGCGATAGCGATGACCTGGGTGATGCTCCGCGCCTGATGGTCGTCTTGATCACAGCGGGGAGTGGCCCGCGCGGGAGGTTTCCCGGAGACAGGCGTCGGGTTCGCCGGTCGAGGCTCCGAACGCTCCCGTCATCGCCGGGTTCCCGCCCTTGAACATGGCGAGGAGCAACGCGAGCGATGGGAC
Source organism: uncultured Sphaerobacteraceae bacterium (assembly GCA_964622205.1). GTDB lineage: Bacteria > Chloroflexota > Chloroflexia > Thermomicrobiales > UBA6265 > JACCYX01. The sequence goes on along the minus strand of CAZUPA010000078.1, from coordinate 4,668 downwards.
CAGAAACACCGCGCCAGCCGCCCAGCACCACCGCCACCCCGCCGACCGCGCTCACCCTGGCGATCCTGAACGACCGTTTCCAGACCGCGCCCAGCGTGACAATGCCGAGGACAACCGCCGCCGGAACCACGGTCCACGCATCGCGGCTCCACAGTCCATCCCAAATGAACCGCGCTTCGCTCCGCGCGACAAGCAGGGACATCGTGCCGAGCACGTCGAATGCCACCTCCGTTCCCAGCGCCCGGCGGCGGAAGTCCTCCCGCAAATCGCCAGTGGTTTCAACGCTGAGATGCACCGCCGCCAGGTAGGCGCGGGTGGTGAGCGCCAGCAGCCCAGTCAGGATCGAGTACGGGTTGAGCCAGAACGCCAGCCCATCGGTGGTCACATCGCCATCGTCCACCCGGATCCGACCGGAAGCCACCGCCCCCGCGCACATCTCGAACAGGACCGGCCTCAGCCCGCTCGACATCGCGAACACCGCCCCCCAGTTTCGCTGGGCGATCCAGGCATCGTGGGCGTAGGCGCGAAAGATGAACGCCGCCCCGCCGGTGACGGCATAGAACACCACGCCAACCAGCATGATCGAACCAGCGATGACCGGGAGGTCGACCAGCACGTCGTCAGGAAGCATCGCGCGCCTCCCCGGGATCGTCTTCGGTGGAGGGCTGCGTGCGGGCCAGCAGCAGGAGCCACTCGGTCGTGACCGCCAGCACGGCGCAGATGATGGTGAACCCGCCGAATGACGCGAACGGGTTTCCCGTCGTGGTCACGGCGTCCTCGTGCGCATGATACGGAATCCGGCTGGTTACTTGAGGATCGACAGACCCGCCGCGCAGGCCGTCGATCCATACATCTGGGCCTGTCTCCGGCTTGGCCCTCGCGGTTGGCCCCTCTATTGATCACGCGGATTCCGTATCAGGTGCCGCTCCCCGCTGAAGGTAGGATGCCATTGCACCCAGAGTATGGCTGGCTGTCGCGTTTCCCAGCAGGGAAGGGTGTGCCTTCGATCTGTCGGTTCGCGCGAGAGAGCCCCACCAGCCTCTTGTGTCTGAAGATTGTGTATTGTATATTAGACCCCACAACACCAGCCGATATCTGTGGAACCAGGGTGTTCCGCGCTTCCAGACAGAGAGTGTGCATGGGAGAGTCGAAACACCAGCCCTTGACCTGGCACGTCTACAACGACGTCGTTCACCTCATTTCCTCAGGCCACTATCCGCCCGGCTCACGATTGGATGAGCAGCAGATCGCGGATGATCTGGGCGTGAGCCGGACGCCGTTGCGCGAGGCGATTTCCAGGCTGGTCAAGGACGGACTGGTCGAAAACCGGCCATACCGCGGGAACTTTGTTCGCTTGTTCACGGCAAAGGAGGTGTTCGATCTCTATGAGGTTCGGAAGGGGCTGGAAGCCATGGCCGTTCGATTGGCGACACCGCGACTGGATGACCAGTCGATCGCCGAACTGAAACGAACCCTGGCCGATATCGCCGGCGCGCTGGATGCCCACGATCTGGATGCCTATGGCCTCGCCGATCAGCAATTTCATGCCGCCATTGCCCGAATTTCCGGCAACCAGACGCTGATCGGCATGCTTGCGCAGTTGAGCGGGCAGGTCCAGCTCGTACGCAGCATGGCCAACCAGGATCCAGGCATTGTCGAACTCACGGCCATGGAACGGCCGGAAATCGTGGACGCCATGATCGAAGGCAATGTCGAAGAGGCCGCTCGATTGATGGAGGAGCACATCGAGCTCGTTCAGCGAAACATCTCGGAGCGAATCGCCGGGTCCAAATCGGCACACGTGGAAGCGGTCGAGATCGACCGGTGACGTGGAGCCTGCCCTGGCCCGGTACGTGAACGTATCCACCAAAGGAGACAGGCATGTTCTCACGAAGGAAATTCGTCGCAGGAACCGTGGCCGCGCCGTTGATGGTATCGATGGTCCCACAGTCACTCGCCGCCCAGTCGGGCGAACTCCGTATCGCGGGAATCAACTACGACTACAGCCCCACGGTGGTGGAAGCCTTCCAGGCCGCCCATCCCGACCTTTCCGTGGACTATGCGCCGGGAAGCCTTTCGTTCGAGGACGGACAGATCCAGGCGGCGTTGCAGTCTGGCGACGGTCCGGACGCGGTGAACGTCAATTCCGGACCGGGCAGAGTGGGACAGCTCGCGGTCAGCGGGTTGATCCTGAACCTGGACGACTTCTACGCGCGCACCGGCGGCGTCGAACGCTACAAGGCGGGCGTCATCGAGCAGATTACCAACCAGCCGCCCGCCGGTGAGTTGAGCGAGGTGGTCGAAGGGCTGGATGTCTTCCAGTTTTACTATCACATCGACGCGTTCGAGAGTGCCGGCGTTGAACCGCCCGAAACCTGGGAGCAGTTCCTCGAGGTGTGCCAGGCGTTGCAGGATTCGGGCGTGCAGCCAATCATCCTCGGCGCCCGGGACAACTTCCAGGGCGGATGGCTGTTCGGGAATATCGTTCAGTCATCGGCCGGCCGCGAGATCATGACCGAGGTGATCTACGGTGACGGCGACTTCACCCAGCCCGATATCCTGCGCGGCGCGGAGATGCTGAAGGAACTGGTGGACGCCAACTACATCAGCGGCCTCGAAGCCGCGGCCCTGGAGGGCGAGCAGGCGCAGGCGGCCTTCGGTCAGGGCCAGGGCGGCATGACCGTCCAGCAACAGAGTTTCCCGATCAACCTGGCCGGTGACGACATCGATGTCAGCAACATCGGCTCGTTCGTCATGCCAACCCGCCGGGATGGTGAAACCGCCGTTCCAACCGCCGGACTCGCCCACAGTTGGGTTCTGAGCAGCAGCACCCAGAACCAGGAAGCGGCCGAAGCATGGCTTGAATGGGTGATGAGCGACGACTACCTGCGGCTCGCGTACGAGAACGGCGGCGGTTTGGTGCCGGCCCGGATCGTGCCGGACGACATCGAGTTGCCGCCAGCCGTGCAGGACGCCGCCGCGAAGGTGGAAGCGGGCGCCGGGTACAACCCAAGTGTCTATCTCCCCGCTGGCGGCACGCAGGCCTGGTACACCGCGATGCAGAACCTGATCACGAACCAGTCGAGCCCCGAAGAGGCGGTGGCGCTGGTGCAGGCAGCGCTGGTCGAGGCCCGGGCCAGCTAGGCAACGGAACACCGTGGCGCCGGAATGCGTCCGGCGCCACGGACTTCCGGATAGCGACTTCGACCCGCATGGAAAGCGATGCATGGTGGACTCGTCATGACCATGGGAGCGCACATCCAGACCCCAGTTGCGTCCTCCGCGACACGCCGGTGGCGAAAGCGCTGGGTCGCCTATCGCGTGCCGCTCGCCCTGCTTGCCCCTTCGCTCATCCTCTATGCCGTCATCGTGTTGCTGCCGCTCGGGAGGGCTGTCCAGCTCAGCCTGACGGATTGGGATGGACTGGCGCCCGCCATCAACTACGTGGGGACCGAGAATTACCGGTACATCTGGTCCGACTCGCGGTTCCTGACATCGCTCTGGCGAAACGGGATCTGGTGGGTGATGCACGTGGTGCTCGCGGTCGGCGGCGGACTCATCCTGGCCCTCCTCATCTCGGAGGTTGGCCGGGGCCGGTTCCTCTTTCGCACAGTCGCGTTCTTCCCGCATGTGTTGTCGCTGGCCGTGGTTGGCGTGATCTGGGGCCAGCTCTATCACCCCACGATCGGCCTCATCAACACGACGCTCGTTCGCATGGGACTCTCCGACCTGCGGGAAATCTGGCTGGGCGATCCGGGCCTGGCGCTCTACTCGGTCGGTGTCGCCAGCGGCTGGCAGGCATACGGGTTCTACATGGTCATTTTCCTGGCCGGAATCCAGAGCATCGACCCCCAATTGTATGAAGCGGCGCGGGTCGATGGCGCGAATGCGTGGCAGCGATTGTGGGACATCACGATTCCATCGCTCCACAACACCATGACCATCGTGCTGACACTGGCGTTCATCAGCGCCATGAAGGGGTTTGGCACCGTCTGGGCCATGACCCAGGGCGGGCCGGGCTACGCCTCCGAACTCGTCGCTGTCTACGTCTGGCGCACCGCGTTCCAGACCGGCGCCATAGGCAGGGCGGCCGCGGCTGGCCTGTCGCTGGCGGCGATCGTACTGGTGCTCAGCTTCCTCTTCAATCGCTGGCGAGACCGGGTGGGATCCTCCGTATGACACGATTGCGACAGTTCCGCAAGGAAACGAACGTCCCGATTTTGGTCGCCCTCACGGTGATCACGATCTTCACCATGATCCCGTTCCTGTGGGTGATCGCCAGCGCCTTCAAGGACAACACGGAGATTTTCGGCTCCGCGGCCCTGCTTCCCGAAGAATGGAAGTTCGAGAACTTCCAGGCCGCCTGGATGGACGGTCAGTTCGGCAGGTATTTCATGAACACCGTGTTCGTCGCCCTGGCCACGACCATCATCGTCGTCGCGGTTACGGCGCCCGCCGGGTATGCGTTCGCCAAAACCCAACTCCGGCACGCCACGCCGTTGTTCTACCTCTATCTCTTCGGGATCACGCTGCCGATCGAGTCGATCATCGTTCCGCTCTTCTACCAGATCAAGGACATGGGGCTGGTGAACAGTCTCTGGGGATTGACGCTCGCCCTGGTGGGGACGGGAGTGCCGTTCGGCGTCTACCTCATGCGGAGCTTCTTTC
>CAZUPA010000077.1:11433-15100 GCA_964622205.1 uncultured Sphaerobacteraceae bacterium | reverse complement strand
ACCGGCAGAGAATCAACGAATCCAGCCCACGCCCGGCCCCTGGCCGCTTCCCCGCCCAGCAGGGACTCACGGATTGGGTTCCCAGTCACGACAACCCTCGCGTGCCGCTGCCTGGCCGCCACCGCGGTTTCCTCGAAACCGACGCAGAACGATTGGGCGAATTTCGACGCCGTCCGGTTGGCGATGCCAATTTGCGCGGTCTGCTCGTGCGTCAGTATCGGTCGGCGTGTGTCCAGCCTGACCTTCGCCCCGATCCCGTGGCCCATCACGGTCGGAACGCTGACCGCCCCTCCGGTGCTGTAGATGACATCGGGCTTGAACGACCGCACCAGGTTCCAGCCCTGGATGGTTCCAACCGGAATCCGGAAGAGATCGGTGACTGTCTCGATGGCCAGATAGCGGCGGATCTTTCCGGTCTGGATCTCGACGAACGGGATGCCGTGCGCCTCGGCAATGCCTCGCTCCACGCCATTGCGACCGCCAACCCATAGCGCGTCCACCTCGATCTCGCGCTTGTGGAGTTCATCGATCACCGCCACGGCCGGCAGGACATGGCCGCCGGTGCCACCCCCGGCGATCAACAAGCGAAGTGGCGTGGATTCGTAGGTCACGGTGGAAAACTCCAGGGAAGGCGGTACGACATGTCAGCGGGAAGTATAGCGTCGCATCATGTCAGGACTTCTTGCCGAATCGGCGCGGCGGTTCCCGTGGCGTGCTACCATCGCCAACCATGGACACGTTCGTGCCGGAAAGCGATCCAGCCCTGTCATCCATGGATTCGCCACCATCGCCCACATCTACCCATCAGGTCTCCTGGCGAGTCGTTGGACTCGTCGTGCTCGCGGTCATCGGATCTGTGTTCGCGCTCGATCAGATCACCAAGGCCGTGATAGTCGCCTGGATCGGACCGGAATCGAGCGAGCGGCGGATCGACCTGATCGGAAGCTGGCTGGCATTCGAATACGTCCAGAACACTGGCGCCGCGTTCGGTATGCTGAAGGGGCGAACCTGGCTTCTGTCTGTCCTTGCCCTCCTGGTGGCCACCGGATTCGTGGCATTGTTCTGGAAGCATCTGCCGCATGATCGCCTGTTGCGGTTCAGCGTGGCGCTGGTGATTGGCGGCGCCATCGGGAATCTCGCCGACCGGGTACGATTGGGGTACGTTGTCGACTTTGTCGCCGTCGGCGCGTGGCCACGCTTCAACGTGGCCGATTCGGCGATCACCATCGGTCTCGTCTTGCTGGCATGGACCGTCCTTCGATACGATGGCCAGCAGGAGATTGAGGAAGCATGACCAGTCAGGATACCGGCGACAATCAGGCAGCGGAGCAGGGAAACGACGGTGACTTCGAGCACTTCGACCTCTATCCCGAACGAGCGCACCTCGGGTTGCGGCTTGATCGCTACGTGGCCGGTGAACTCACCGACCTGAGCCGCACCTACCTCCAGACGCTCATCGACGACGGCCAGGTGCTGGTCGATGGCATTTCCCGCCGGGCGGCATTCAAGATCACGCCGGGCCAGCATGTCACCATCGCAATCCCCGAAACCACCGAAGTCGAGATTCAGGCAGAAGACTTGCCGCTCGACGTGATCTACGACGACGCCGATGTGGTTGTCATAAACAAGGCGGCCGGACTTGTCGTCCATCCCGCTCCAGGCCACCCGACCGGAACGCTCGTCAATGCGCTGCTGTACCGGTATCCGGAGATTTCCATCGCCGGAAGTTCGCGCCCGGGCATCGTCCACCGGCTGGACAAGGACACCTCGGGCGTGATGATCATCGCCAAGACCGATCGCGCGCAGACGAGTCTCGTCCAGCAATGGCAGGACCGTACCGTCGCCAAGCAGTACGTTGCCCTGGTTACCGGTGTTATCGAGGAGGATGAGGCCACCATCGATGCGCCCATCGGCCGCGATCCCGCCAATCGCCTTCGCATGGCCGCCGTCCGGTCCGGCAAGGATGCCGTCAGCCACTTCACGGTTCGCCAGCGGTTCGCAAATGCCACATTGCTCGATGTCCAGATCGAAACCGGGCGCACGCACCAGATTCGCGTGCACCTCGCGATGATTGGCGCGCCGGTGCTGGGCGATAGCCTGTATGCATCGGCGAAGGCGCGTCAGGTAGCCAACGATCTGGGCATCAAGCGGCAGTTCCTCCATGCGTCCAGTCTCTCGGTTAGGCTTCCGGATGGCGAAACGCATACCTTCACCGCCCCGTTGCCAGACGATATGTGCGACACGATTGCTCAATTGGAGGAAGTCGAGCCGTGACCATCGACAATGTGACGCTGGAAAGAGCTCGATCGCTCATCCTCAACTGGTATCGGAGGGGGCTTGACGCCGTGGACCCCCGGCTTGCTGTCCAGCGGAACGTCCGCTGGTCGAGCGATGGCCATCTTGATGTCACTGGAAACGATATCGACGTGCCTTCCGGGGCGCGAATCCTCGGCATCGCTTTTGGCAAGGCTGCTTCGGCCATGGCCGCCGGTCTGGACGAACAACTCGGCGATCGGATTTCAAATGGCATCATTCTCACCAAGGATGGACACGCTTCCAATGTTCCCGCGGGCTGGCGGGTGATCGAAGCCGCGCACCCGGTCCCCGATCAGCGCGGCGTGGACGCAACCCGAACCATCCTTGACACAGTCTCCGGCCTGGATGCTCAGGATGTCGTGATCGTGCTGGTCTCAGGCGGGGGTTCCGCGCTGCTCGAGGCGCCACGAGAGCCATTGACCCTTGGTGACATCCAGGAGGTGACCAGCGCCCTGCTCCGCGCGGGAGCGCCAATTCAGGACCTCAACGCGGTTCGGAGTGAACTCAGCCGGGTCAAGGGGGGCGGGCTCCGCCGGGCCATCGGAGGAGCCCGGTGTATATCGCTCATCCTGTCTGATGTCCTTGGCAACGATCCGCGAGTGATCGCATCCGGCCCGACCGTGCCACGGCAGCCCGATCCTGCCCGAGCGCTCAAATTGCTCGAAGCCTACCGTGTGCTGGACCAAATTCCCGCCTCTGTTGTTTCGCTGCTCAAGCAGGATCCCGAGCCGTTCGATCCAGGCATCGCGGCGAGCGACCTGTACACGGTCGTGGGAGACAACGAGCGCTTCATCGAAGCCATCGCGGCCGCGGCGAGCCTGTATGGGTTGCGGCCGGAGGTGGTGATTCGCAACGCGGAGGGCGAAGCGCGCGACCTTGCCAATGACTTTCTCTCACTGGTCGACTCCACCTCGCATGCCGACGTGTTCATTGGAGGAGGCGAGGCCACGGTGACGGTTCGTGGCGACGGGAGCGGTGGCCGGAACACGGAGTTCTCGCTCAGCGCGGCGATGCGTCTGGCGGATGGGCAAGACTCCAATCTGGTGGTTGCCAGTCTCGCCTCGGACGGGCAGGATGGCTCAGTGGAAGGGGCGGGAGCGATCGTCGACGCCCTGACGGTTGGCAGGGCCGCCGAAAAGCGGCTCGATGCCCGGACCGCGCTGGATGCCAATGACAGTGGTGGGTTTTTCGAGGAACTTGGTGAACTCGTCGTTCCCGGACCGACCGGAACGAATGTGAACGATGTCTATATCGCGGTTCGCCTGGATGCCGTGAAGGCCACGGCATCCAATCCCGCATGACAGGAGTGGATGGTTCGATGAATGGCGCGCAATCCCTCGTCCGGGCCCTG